>NZ_JBEZDW010000016.1:0-159286 GCF_040802045.1 Microbispora sp. NPDC049125
TGTCTTACCGGGAGCCTCACCTCACCCTCAACTCGTCCGGCTCGCCCGCCTCCTGTGCTCATCCTGACCAGCGTGATCAGGATGAAAATGGCTCAGTAGGGCGCTGACCGCCTCGCGGCGTCGATGCCTCTCACCTTGACGTATGTCGTCGAGGAATCTCGGCCACCTCTTGATCATTCCGCATATATGTGTGTCGCGCTCCGCTATCCGTACTCATGGCGGATCGCCATAGCTCCATCGCCGTCGCCAGTAGCCATTCAGCCATTCCATACGAGGGTTGTAACAGGTACGTGCGTTGACGCGAGATCGGACGGGCGGCACCCTCTAGGAAGAATCGAAGCAGGAGGAGCCGTGGATCTGAAGTTGGGCCACCATTCCGAGGACAATCTCACCATCGTCGATGTCGAAGGCGAGATCGACGTCTACACCGCGCCCAGGCTGCGTGAGCTGCTGATCGACCTGGTCAACAAGGGTAACTTCCGCCTGCTCGTCAACATGGAGAAGGTGGACTTCCTGGACGCGACCGGCCTTGGTGTGCTGGTCGGCGGCCTCAAGCGAGTCCGCACGCACGATGGGTCACTGGAACTCGTCTGCACAAACGAGCGAATTCTCAAGATTTTTCAGATCACTGGTTTGACGAAGATCTTCGGCATCTACGCATCTGCGGAAGAGGCCAAAAGGAAGCATCTTAACGATTGGAGTGCCGCGACACCGGACTCAAAGGACTCGGAAGATGCATAAGAGTGCGAATCTATATCGACGATGAGCAAGAACACGAGTCCATCGAGGAGAGCTTTGACGAGTTTCTCAATGCATTCGCCATATCCATTACCGATAAATTCCCTCCCGTGTGGGAATCTTGGTTCCGGGAGTTCTAGGCGCACATGAAGACTCAGGACGCCCTGCCGACAGCAGAAGAGACCATGATAAAACTCACCCGGGCGATCGACATGCAGGCGCTGCACCGGACGCAAGCCGAAATTGTTGCCGCTCAAGGCGACGCGTGGCCAAAATGATCACAGCGCTGGACAAGACACGAAACGCTATCATACAGATCGGCTCTGTGTTGCTGGTCAAGGTCGACGACCGCCTGGTCGTCAGGAACCTGACCCAGGTTGAACTCGCCCACTGGGAGCGTAATCCAGCCCTGTTCCGTGATCCGGCGGCGGCTCTGGACGAACTTCAACGCGCAGCCAAACTGGCCTCATCCGGTGAGATGTCCAGGGACTCCAATCCGGGGCGTGGGGTGGCCCCACCGACGGAATGGCCTCCGAAGATCGGCCTGCCTAAGTGGATATTTGAGAAGGGTTGATAACGGTCTCGGGATCTGGCGTCATGACGGTCGAGAGTGGCGATCATGGCTGGATGCCGCGTAAACGCCGCTATCCCTCCGATCTCACCGACACACAGTGGGCACTGATCGAACCGCTGCTGCCCGCGCCCAACACCGGCGGACGGCCAGAGAAGCACCCCTGCCGCGACACCGTCGACGCCATCTTGTACGTGGTCCGCACCGGATGCGCCTGGCGTCAACTGCCGATCGACTTCCCGCCCCGGCAGACGGTGTAC
Organism: Microbispora sp. NPDC049125; assembly: GCF_040802045.1. NCBI lineage: Bacteria > Bacillati > Actinomycetota > Actinomycetes > Streptosporangiales > Streptosporangiaceae > Microbispora > Microbispora sp. NPDC049125. Next base: position 1,570 of record NZ_JBEZDW010000016.1, read on the forward strand.
TGGTACTTCGTCCGCTGGGAAGAAGCCAAGGTCACCGAACAGATGCTCGCCGTACTGCGGCGACGAGTCCGCGCCTCGCAAGGGCGGACCTAGGAGCCCTTGGCGGGGATCATCGACTCCCAGAGCGTCAAGGGAGCCGACACCGTCGGCCGCGAGTCCCGCGGCTACGACGCGGGCGAGAAGGTCAACGGGCGTTAGCGGTTCATCGTCACCGACACGCTCGGATTGCTGCTGGTCGTGTGCGTGATGGCCGCCTCGGTCCAGGACCGCGACGGAGCCAAGACCACGCTGATCAGCATGTACCTGGTCACCCCGGTCCGGCACGTATTCGCCGACGCCGGCTTCGCCGGGACGCTGGTGGACTGGACCCAGCGCGTCCTGCGCACCGTGCTGCACATCGTTCGCAGGGCACCCGGTCATTCGCGGTGATCGAACGCCGGTGGGTCGTCGAACGCTCCCTGGCCTGGCTGACCAGCCACCGCCGCCTGGCCCGCGACTACGAGCGCCACCCGGCCACCTCCGAAGCCATGATCCGCTGGGCAGCCATCAACGGCATGACACGCCGCCTCACCGCGGAAGCGCCGCAACCAGAACGCAGGGTTGCCAACCGGGACCTCTCGAAGCGTCGCGGCGGACCACGCAGGCCGGGAACGTCGCACGCGAGCGAGCCGTCGGAGAGGGCGCAGCTATGGACTTCACCGATATGAGCGCGATTGCATGAATCTGCCGCGCTGCGATGAGATGATCTCCACGTCCGATGTCGTCGGTTTGGAGATGAAGTACATGCCATCCAGTCCCCAGGAGCGTGCGCATCGGCCACAGCCGGAGAAGATCACAGAACTGGCATCCCGTGTCAAAGCTGGCGAAATCAGACTACCGAAGTTTCAGCGCAGGTTCGTGTGGACCCGAGTGCAGGTCCTGGACCTGCTTGACTCCATCTCGCGTAACTACCCCATTGGCAGCCTCCTACTATGGGACAGCCAGATGGACCTGGCCAGTGAGTACAACATCGCCGATCTCGAGATCGGACCATTCGATGAGCGTGAGCGTTGGACGTACCTACTGGATGGCTGTCAGCGCCTCTCAACGATCTGTGGCGCCTTGTACTGGGAGCCAATTGGCGATCAGCGCAGCTTTTGGAACCTCGTCTACGACCTCCAAGAGGAACGCTTCCTTCATCGGTTCGATCTAGACGATCCTCCCGCACATCAGATGCCGCTCCGCCTGTTAACGCAGCCATCGGCTTACTTCAAGCGATTGTCCCGACAGTCGGAGGAGTATGAGGAAGTCGCACACCGTCTGTTCGACCGTTTTACCAAGTATGAGACCGCTGTTGTAACGCTCAAGTCGGCTTCTTTCACCGAGGTAGGCCGGATCTTCGAGCGGGTAAATACGCGAGGGACGCCGCTGACCACTGTCGAGTTCCTACGAGCTGCAACCTGGCGCAGTGACTTCGACTTGCTTGATGCTATCGATCAGGTGCGCAATGCACTATCGGCTAAGCATTACGGCATGATAGATCGCATGTTGTTACTCCGGGCCATATCAGCAGCCGCCCATCTTGGTTTCTCGAGTAGTGATATTGAGCGACTCCCATCCCTAGAACACGACCATCTCGTCAGAGCGATCGATGAAACTGAGGAGGCCGCCCGTCGGGCAGTGGACTTCCTAACTACGGAGATCGGCACCCCTACTGCTGAGTCATTGCCCTACCCGAACCAACTGGCCGTCGTTATTGAGATCTTCCGGCAGCTTCCGGGTCCGGATGGGCGGCAGTTCTCCGAGATCCGTAGCTGGTTTTGGCGGACTGCACTCAGTGGCTACTACGAAGGTTGGAACTCCCGCAAGATGGCTGCTGACCTACAGGCGATAACAGCCTTTGCGAGGGGCGATTCTAAACGCATCGAAGTCGAGACCGTTCCACTGACTACACGGTTGTGGCTGTCACACCAATACCGCAGAGACTCGTCTCGCACGAAGGCCTTGGCTCTGATGCTTGCCACTGCCGCTCCCGTCGACCTGATCACCGATGCTGCCATTGATACTGGCAAGGCGCTTGCAGACGCAAACGGAATGCAGTTCCACCACTTCTTCCCCAAGGCCAAGCTCGATCGGGAGGGAACGAGCTATGAGCAAGCCAATGTACTGGCGAACATCATGATGCTGACAGCGATCAGCAACCAAAGAATCTCCGACCAGGCGCCACCCGTCTACCTTCAAGCGGAGATCGACTTCAGCGGCGAGGCGGAGATTAGACGCCGGCTTGACACCTGCCTGATTCCCTCTCCCGCATTTGACGCAGCGTTGCGTGATGACTATAAGACATTTCTCAGTGCGCGAGCTGAATTTTTGCTGAGCTATGCCGAGGAATTGATCCAGCGGGGAGCCAGGACAGAAGCAAACGTATCCCCGCCTGATGCAGACGCGCAGCGTCGCGCAGACGAGATCGAAGTTGTAGACAACGACACGGACGATTAACATCTGCCATCGCTGATTGTGTTCATGGGCAGACGTGCAATCTAACGAGTTAGTAGACCTCTATAACTCAGGCGGAGCTGCCCCGGGAGCCCCTGTGCCGCTTACGTCATTTCCGGCGCCCAGCCCAGTAAAGCCCCTGAATGCATTAAACTTCACTGATAGGAATTCACCGCCTTCCGTACCAACTACCTCTTGACCATCGCCAGATGCCAGCAGAGCTTAGAGTCGACCTTTCAAGGCTGCGTCAACTAGAGACGCCCTTAGTGATTTCGTTAGCTCAGAGCGGGCATTCCGATCATTCATGGAGGCTAGTTTGTCGAGTTGGCGACCGATCTGTTCCTGTCGCTCCTTAGGCGGCAGCGAAATCATCTGCCCCTCCAAATTCTTAATGCCGAGAGTTTTGTTTCGACCTGCCGAGCCAGGCGAGGCCCGACGAAGTATTTCCAACCCATGCGTAGCCGTGAAAAAGTGTCGCAGGTAGGCAGGATCGGCCCTATCAGGGTTAACTTGGTATGTCATGAAGCGGTGACTCCCAATGAATCCTCGTTCCGATTCGCCTGCGAGCGCGACTGCGCCTTCCCATGCGAAGACGCTACTAAAAAGAAGGTCTCCTGGTTCAATATGAAAGACGCGCTTACCGCCTAGCTCGGCCCCCGTAATGGGCTCCTTATGGAACACTCCCTTTCCAAACGATCTGAGCCCGATCTCGCGATAGCCTTCCATTTCTTTAACCTCAACAGGACGGCGAATAAGTTCAATTATCTCGCCGATCACGACTTCGTCTTGTGCTTCAGAAAGTGCTTGAGCGATCAGGGATTCCGCAAGAGCAGACTTGATCTCGATCCGGTGCTCATAGAGTTGCTCGACGCGGTTGATCTTCGCTACTGCCGAGTCGAGACGGGCGGCAATACGGCGCTGCTCAGGCAGGTCTGGCAGAGGGATATTGATGCTAAGAAGACGATTAGCGCCAACCCGTACCTTTCGAGCTCCAAGCCCTTTCGACTCCGCACTCAGGCGGTTCCACAATTCCGGCCACGTGCAAATATGCGCTAGATATCGTTCGTCGATTTCGCTTCGATCGATCTCGAAGGTTGGAAATTCTGGCGATAGATGGTATCCGTCGAAGTCTTGGGCGACAAGCGCGATCGCGCCTTCAAATGCCTTCAGCCTGCTCATGACCAGGCGCCCACTATGTAGTCTGTTTAGCGTTTTGTAGCTTGTGTCGACGCCCTTGATAGGCTCACGTCTAAACAAGCCGCGGCCGAAACTGTAGACACCCCCGATTGAATATGTCTTCTCAGGATCTACAAGTACCTCATCTATAGCCGGCTGGATGACATCGCCTAGTGGACGCTCAGGAAGAGACATCGGTAGCTCCCAACTCCCGCTGAAGTGAGGTAAGGAGATTCAGCATCTCCTGCTCGGTCGCGATCAGTTCACCAAGGAGTTCATCCGGTGACCTGTGATCTATGTTTTGCAGAGCATTCGGATTATTGATGTCCAGGTTGTAACCGGATGATACGACATCATCGATGGAGACTTGCCAGGATCGCGCAGTGCTAACGCGCCCCTCGCGTTCCTTTCCGCCCCACCAATCCGCACATTCTGCGAATTCCTCGTATCGTATGGGCTTGGTTTTAGCGTAGCCCTTGCGCCCCTCGGGCGGTGTAACTTCGTAGAACCATATCTGCTCCGTAGGACCTGTCTTGTTGAAGAATAAGAGGTTGGCGGGGATAGGCGTATAGGGTGTAAACACGCCTTGAGGAAGGCGGACGATAGTGTGGAGATCGCATTCGGTCAGCAATTTCTTGCGAATCTTAGCGCCGATCCCTTCGCCAAATAAGGCGCTGTTGGGAAGGACAATTGCGCATCGGCCTCCCGGCTTTAGCTTACGAATGACGGCGTGGAGGAAGAGCCATGCCGTTTCTGGGGTCTGATAGCCCGCCGGGAAGCCCTTAGCAATAGAGGCCTCCTCCTCGCCACCGAATGGAGGGTTGGTGACGATAACATGGACCTGTGTATCAGGACTCGCATCCTCGATCATTACACGTAGGGCATTGTCGTTTAGAATATTAGGGGACGGAATGCCATGCAAAATCAGATTCATTATGCACAGCAGATAAGGAAGTGGTTTTTTCTCGATGCCGCGCAGGTCATGAATAAGCCGCTGCTGGACAATGCGGCCGGTGGCTTGAGGAGACAGCTCAGCGTAGGCCTCCACAAGAAAACCGCCAGTGCCACAGGCAGGGTCGAGTATTGATTCGCCCAGCTTTAAGAAGGTCTGCTCTACCATAAAGCGAATTACGGGGCGGGGAGTATAGAACTCACCGGAATCGCCAGCCGCGTCCCGCATCTCCTTTAGCAACGACTCATACAAGAAAGCCATTGTGTGAATATCGTCACTGCTACTGAAGTTTATTTTGCGGATCTGGTTGACCAGGTCTCGAAATAGGTAGCCCGAAAGCATGCGGTTCTGTACACCGCTAAATACCTGGCCGAGAACGTTACGAGCGTCACCCGATTCGTCACTGCTCAACCCTCTGAGGTAGGGGACGAGACTATTGTTGACGAAATTCAGTAGGGCCTCACCTGTAAAGGTCTCGTCGTCGGCCCACGCCCTCCACTGATAGTCCGGTTTGATGATTGGTTCTTCACCGGTTATCTCGCGTTCCTGCTCTAGAGCGTCAAAGGCACGCAAGAACAGCAACCAAGAAAGCAGCGGTAGGCGGTCCAGGTCGCCGTTGAGGCCAGCGTCCTTTCGCATGATGTCGCGGGCCGACTTGATGACGGCAGACAACCGGGCACGAGACGTGAAATCCTGCTTCTTCATATGTGATGCCATATCGTCGGAAGTCCATTTCTGTGAGTACGCGTTCAAGAGATAGTCCAGCCCGGGAACCAACGGCCTTGGCGACACGGAGGACCAAATGTCGGGCTATGGGTTCGCGGTACAGGAGGGTCATCACAGCTGTCATGACTGCCTCCTGTCCCTTACCTATCGCCCGCAGATTCGGCAATCACGTGAGCCGACGACGTCAGCTGGAAGCCCTCGCATTGGTCCAACTCATCTGCCGCAAGATCGGCTGCGTCGCGCGATGCGCGATGCGCGACCTGGTGCCAGAGCCGAGTACGAGCTTTTCCTCTCGCTGTCGCATGGAACCAGAGTAGCGCAAGTTGAACTTATAGTCGTTTCCACTGCGTGTGATAGGCCGAAATTGACCCCATGGGTCCAAAGGTTTCAGGACGCCTCGTAAATCTGAGTGCTAAGGGCGTCGATGGCGCTCCGAAGGCCAGCACCACCGCCGAACCGGGATGCCAACTCCACGACCGTACCTAGATCGGCATAGGCAGGCGATTTCAACGCCCGGATGTCCAGCTCCTCTTCGCCGCGAGCCGCATACTGCTCCAGAATCCTCTCCAGCACTTCACGGGCATCGTAAGCGAAGGAATCTAAGAATTTTCGGTGCCGCAGTTTGAAGCGTAGAGCACGCTCTGAGCGAGATAGCACCGGGAGATTCCAACCGATGTAAATCAAAAGATCTATTGAATCGGCATCGGGGCGGCCCGTCAGTTCACCCAGATCCGCAAAGGTGATTCCGGCATTCTCGAGTCGCTCGCGTAGCTCTTTGCGGCTCTGGCCGTGAGCCCATCGGGCAAGAAGCTGATGGGGGGAGAGGTCGAGCTCTCGCAGCCGGCCCTTGACGAACTGTTCGACGCTTACTAACCGGAGCCGCATGCCCGAAGCCTCGAACTCGGTGACATACATGGCCGTCCCGAAGACGGTGACCGGGACATCGTCGACATAGTAAGTGCGGCCTTGAGCGCGGATCTCGTCGATCTCATCAGGATCAGTGATTACCGTCTGCGACTGATCGCCAGCTTTCTCATGTTCCTGATCTTGCTTCAGCGACGCCCCGGAGTCCGGATCCGGATCGGGGTCGGGGTCGGGGTCGGTCAGGTCTTCAGTAATCGTGGTAACAATGTGGCCCTCATCATCGGTTTCGTCCCGGAGCCTGCGGATCGGCGGCCCATCGAAGCCTGGGTCGTAGAACAGGCGGCTGGCCTCTACGAAGTCAATGATGTCGAAAGCGTACTTGCCCGTTTCTAACGACAGTCGGGTGCCACGGCCGATGGTCTGCTTGAACTCCGGCATCGATTTGATCACTCGAAATATGACGATGTTACGAACGGTTGGAATATCGATGCCTGTAGACAAAAGTTTAGCCGTCACTGCAATCGTCGGGACCTGAGTGGCTGCGTCGCGGAACTTGTCGAGCAGCTCCCGGCCGGCGTCGCCGTCATCCGATGTGATCCTGCAGACATACGCGTTGCCGTACTGTCGGACTAGGTCGGCATTGGCGTTATGCAGTGCCTGCACCATGCGCGAAGCATGGTCCTTTGTCTGACAGAACACGATGGTCTTAGCCATCCGGTCGGTCTTGTGCAGGTATTCGGTGAGATAACGGGCGGCAGCATCGGTGCGATCGAGAATCGCCACGATACGCTCAAACTGCTTTGGACCGTACAACTCGTCCGGAATCTCTCTGCCGTACATGTCAAGTTGGCCCTCACTCGGGCGCCACCCGAACAGGTCCAGATCGAGGCGGACGTTGCGGACCCGATAGGGAGCTAGGAAACCGTCCCGAATACCTTGTGCGAGTGAATACTGGTAGATCGGTTCACCGAAGTAGCCATAGGTATCAGCGTCCTTCCTACTGATTGGCGTCGCCGTAAGGCCCAGGTGGATGGCTGAGTTAAAATACTTCAGCACATCCTTCCATAGGGAACCCTCTACAGCACTTCCTCGGTGGCACTCGTCAACAATGACCAGATCGAAGAAGTCTGGGGCGAATTGTTTGTAGAGATCCTCTGCGTTGCCGCCTCGCGTTAGTGACTGATACAGCGCGAAATAGACGTTCCGGCTTGTCAGTGCGACACCGCGAGTCAGTTTGTGAACTGCCTCGCCGAACATCTTGACGAAATAGTCGTCTTTGGGCTGATCGACGAGAATGTTACGGTCAGCTAAGTACAGCACTCGCGGGCGCCGACCTGCCGGCCAGTTCGCGTTCCACAGTTTCGCGACGATCTGTGCAGCGACTAAGGTTTTTCCAGTTCCCGTAGCGAGAACCAACAGAACCCGCTGCTCGCCCTTCGCGATTGCCTGAACCGCTAGATTGATCGCATTCAGCTGGTAGTAGCGGGGTTCCTTCGGAGTGTTGTCCCAGTTACGGACATTCTGATTCAACGGAGCGGAGGCCAGCGCGACCTGAAGATCATCGGCAAGGCCGCGGTGGGCGCAGTAGCGGCTCCAGAGTTCTTCCGGCGAGGGGAACTCTGTGATCTCGTGAGTCAGACCAGTGCAGGAGTCGATCTCGATCGTTCGCCTCCCGTTGGTGGTGTAGGCGAACGGCACGTCCAACAGCTCAGCGTATCGTTTCACCTGCTCGAAACCATCGGCAGGATCTCGGCGAGACCGCTTGGCCTCAACTACAGCCAACGGCAGACCATCAGAATATTCAAGCAGGTAATCAGCGATCAGGGGGCGCTCCTGGCGGTGACGGCGCGCAGTGGGCTGTATCCGCCCACGGCTGATGCGGTACTGACCTTTGATCTGCTCGGTGCTCCATCCGGCCTGAGCTAGCGCGGGAAGGACGAAGCGCTTGCAGGTTTCGTCTTCAAGAGGGCCGTTACTGGAGATCACAGCATCAGTTGTACCCGGAGGCGGCGACATTCTTCGGACTTTTGATGTCATCAACCCACGATCCTCCTCTAGGCCACGATCTTCAACCAGGTCCTGAGTGCCCGATCATGCGATCAAATCCGACCCCTTGGTCACGACTGCTGTACCAGCGGAGGAGGCCATGGCGACGCTAGGCCACACGGCGGGGCTCTTGCGGTTGATGCTGGCACCGCGAGACCCTGCGACGTCATGCTTGCCGTCCGTACCGCCAGAAGGTTAACCGGTGTCTCGTCTCGGCGTTTCAAGACGCGCGCAGGTGGCGCCGGCCGGGACCGGCCGAAGAGCCGCAGCCCGGGCGGCTGGCCGACCGGCGCGCGAGGCGGGCCGCCGTAGGCGGCTCGCCCTTGATAGCGAGAAGAAAAGTTGCTTCCGGCCGTGTCCTGCCCCCTGTGTCCTGCCCCCGCTGTCCTGCCCCCGCCCTCCTGACACGCGACGCCCGCAACGGCCTTCCTAACCCAGCAGCCAGCCTGCCTGATATTTAGCGCAGCGCCGAGAGGGCTTGCGCGGCTTCGAGCGCCACTCGCCGCCAGCCTCGAGAGACCCAGTGGAGTTCGAGTTCTAACCGCATGAGGTCCAAGCGATCCCAGGTCCTTGTGAACGCGTCATGCAGGGGGGTTCCGGGGGAGGCCGCATTGAGTAGTGCCCGGACCCACAGGGGGCCGGCACGGAGTGCGTGCTTCCAGTTGATGAGGTCATCGGTGAGCCGGATCCCGTGCTCGGCCTCGACAATGAGGACGGCGCTCGCGGCCCACGGGCGGGACAGCGGTCTCCCAGACACCCTGATCTCCTCGGCGGCGCCAGCGAAGGCGTCCGCCGCCCAGGGGTGGTGCGTGAGCCAGGCGGTGCCCCACAAGGTGGTCTGCGGGTGGAGGCCTTGGGGAGATTTGGCGTTGGGTGGTTCGTCGAGATTGAGGCGCTGGCCGTAGCGGCGCAACGTCCAGGCCGTCCAGCCCATCGAGATCCAGAAGTCGTGGTAGTCCCGCAACATTCCACGGTCAGTGCCTATCCTAAAACGGGCGGCCACCAGCCCGGCCGCGTCGGCAGGGGTCACTAACCCGGCGCTGAACAGAGCTTCCACGAGGGAGCCGAGAGTCTGGATCGGCGCGGTCAGCAAAAGCCATCGCGCCTCGTCGTAACTGACAACCTCCGCGACGGCCGACGCTGAAACGTCGCTGAGCACGATGACCAACGCTGCTGCCCCGGCCGCGTCGGCGGCGTTGTGCCGCTGCAGCCGCCTCCGGAGCCGCGAGGCGTCCATAACGGCGGCCATTTCCCGAGCGGCATTGGCACCCCTGGCACCGGCGATCTCGATAAAGCCTGCAGCGAGTATAGGGTGTGTGATCAGGCCGATCTCTGCCGTCCACAGCCGCCGGAACGCCTGCGCGGCCGAGTCGGGGATCAGGTTGGTTAGCACACGGTTCTCCACGGCGATGAGCCCGTGCAGGAACGCAAGCTGCTCGAACGCGTCTCCCTCGTCGGCGAGGTCGTGCATGGCCTCCTCGACGGCGGCGGTCACGCGCGGTGACTCGGTGAGCCGCGCGGCCTCTTCCGGGGAGATCGCGGCGACGGCGGCCAGGATAGGTGCGACGGACCGGCCAGGGGCGTGCACCAGGATCCGCTCCAGCCGGGCCGACCGCCGCCGGACCAGCGCCACAGCCCGGTCAGTGTCGAGTTTGCGCAGCAAGTTGAGAGCCTCGGGCAGGTCCCCGAGGGGAACGTTCAGCACGCGGTTGGTCCAGTCGCCGCCGGACCTATCGAGCTCGTCCACCTGGTCAAACGACGCCAACAGCCGCCCACCGGGATCGGGCTCCCCGTTGAGCACGAGGGTCGTGGTGACGGCTGTGGCGGCTCGCAGCGCGTTGAGCGCGTTGCCGTAGTTTGCGATGTGTTCGAATAGACGGTGTTTCTGGTAGGTGTCACTGTCGGCCAGCCACTCGGCGAAATCGGTCTCGATGCCGGGGAACAGAGCCACGCCGAGCTCGTGGAAGGCCGTGAGAGCTCCAGGATCCCGCGTTTCGGTCATTCGGGCGAGCATGGTAGGCCGGAGGATTATCCCGCGGTTCCGGATCCGGTCCAAGAAGTCGCCGCCGAGCGCCGACGGGGCCGCGAGTAGCAGCGCCAGACGGGGGGCTCGCTCGATGTTCGAGTGACGGATCCCCTGCTCGACGACCTCTAGAGCATTCTGCTCCGCGGCAGCGAGCACGGTACTGCGCGCTGCAGCGAAGCCCTCGATGAGGTGGCTCAGGACGCTGACGCGGCTGTCATCCCATAGGTTGTCGATCAGGAAATCCCGGCCGAGCGCGGCGGCGAGCGCCTGTGCGAAGCCATCTTCCAGCACACCGCACCGCTCCTCGATCCACGCAGCAGTGCGAAGCGTCAGGCTTGCACTCACCGCGTCATTGGTGGCGGTCATCCGGGCGGCCAGCGACTGGACGAGGTCGTGATCCACCAAATCACCCAGCAGCCGCAGCGAGCGCATCGCGAGGTCGGGCCGGACCTTACCGATCGCAACCAACAGGCGAGCTACATCCTGCGGGACACCAGTACGGTAGAGCGTCGCCGACCAATGGGTAATATCAAGCTGGGCCGCCAGCAACCCGGCGAGGGTGCGGTCGCGGCGGCGGCACAGGTCGAGCGTTGCGCTGAGCTCTCCCGGGCGCGCTTGACGTGCTTCCCCGAGCAGCTGCCGTACCAAGCGTTCTGCCGCCGGTTCGTCGCCGATAAACCGGGCCAGGATCGTCCTCGCCGCGAGCTGTGGCAGCCCCGGCCAGACCCCGGCCTCGGCGGGGCGCCGGACGAGCTCCTCGCCGACGGAATCCCATGTCGCGAGCTCGGCGCGCAGCTCACGACGGTCGGAGACGCGTTCGGCCCGTCGGGCGAAGTCGATCACCAAGAGCGCGTCGTCCACGGTCGGTGGACTCATGGGTTGAAGCAGCGCGGAGCCGAGGTCCGCCGAGACCACCTGGTCCAGCAGGGAGAAGCGGGTGAAGGCCCGGAGCAAATTGCGGCGGACGCCTGCGGGCCAGCGCTCCTCCTTCAAGCACCGCTCGGCCAGAATGAACAACCTCGTGATGGTCTCGTCCGCCCCCAGGGAGCGGCTGCTGGTGTCTTGCTGAAAGTTGTAGATGGTCTCTAAGGTCGCGATGATCGTTGGTAGCGGTGGGTGGTAATCGGCCTGGTCGAGGGCGAACTCGTAGAACCTCTCGGCCAGGGCAGCCGTGACCCGGGGCGGCAGCTCGGACCGCACAGCAGCGAGCACCTCGTTGACGGTCGCGAGATCGATCCAGCCCTGCGCCCAGACCTCCCACGCTGTCACTCCCTCGGAGTTAGGGCGGCTGAGGGCCCGGACGAGAGGGGCGAAGACGTACCGGTGGTAGCGGAGGTACCGGACGGCCGTCGCCAGCTCCTCCTGCCGGTGCGCCTCGGAGAGAAGTCGCTGCACATAGTTCTCCACGATGGGACGTGCGGCCCGGTCCGCCGCGAACCTGTCGAAGTTGAAGCCGATACGGCCCCCCCGGCGCACCTGCCGAACGAGGATCGCGCGGCACAGGAAGCCACTGTTGATCCGCACGGCGTCGAGTGCGTGGTTGTACTCGGCGCCGAGGCGGACCAATACGTCCACGCCGGCGGCCGCCAGAGCGAGGGGGCACCAGAGGTTGTATCGGCCCAGAGCGGCCACGTGCCGTAGCGCGCTCTCCGCTGCAGGAGTGATGTCTCCGATCCTGGACCGCCAGATCTCCTGGATGATATGCCGTTCGGCGTCCGGGTCGTACCATCGAGCTCCAAGATGGACCATGGCCCACAGGTCGAGGCCGACGACCTCCTTGAGTCGGGCGCGAGCCGCCTCTAACCGTTCGACGCTCCAGCCCGCGTATCCCGTGGAAAACTGCGGGGACACCAGTTTGGTAATGATCCCTGCGGCCTCGTCGTCGCGAATGGAGGATTGCGACAACCCTGGACGGTGCTCCCAGCTGCGCTGGATATCGGTCTGTGTGCTCTCCAGGGATACCAGCACGCTTACGCCGTAGCCGGACTCCGGGTCAATGCGGTTGAGTTCGTCCAGCTTAGCGACGAACTCCGACCATGTGGGGCTCCAGTCGATTCCGTCGATGACCAGCAGGCAGCGGTCGGCCTCGTCGCGAAGTCCTAGCGCGTACTTTTTCAAAGCGAGCAAGAGCCCGTCGGCGTCACTAATCTCGGCGGCGGGTTCGAGGTCCACGGTGTGCCAGTTGACTGCTCTCAGCCGGTCGCGGACGTCGCAGAGGATCCAGGTCTTGCCGCGGCCGACGGCTCCGCCAACCGTTGCGACGCCAGGGTGGTTCTCCTGGAAGTAGTCCACCAGCTGGGCGACCTGCTCGACGTCGAGTCGAATCTCCGTGCCGTCCACCTCGGCTCCGCCCTGCCGCCGCAACGTGTTCTCCTGCAGCCCGGCCTCCTTCAGGAGGTGGCCGAGATGGCCGGGACGCATCGCGAGGTAGGGGTTCAGGCCCTGGTGTCCGCCCCAAATGGTCGCGAGCGGCGTCTTGCGTTCTTTCTGCACTGTGTGGAGGCGGTCCATTACCGCCGACAGGGTCACCAGGCCCCTGTCGTCCGGGACGGCTGACACGGTGATCGCGTCGTGAAGCTCCTCGGTAAAGGGGCTCATGGCGTCGGCCTTCAAAGCGTCGCGGGCCTTGGCGTGGCCGGGGACGGCCGCTACGGTCATAACCGTCTTGTTGGAGCGTTTGTCCGGCTCGTCGGGGTCGACGAAGAAGTTCTCGATGTCTGCATCGGCCCCTTTGAGAAACTCGGCGCCCGCCTTGCAGCAGTCCAGGATGATTGTGACGGACTGCGCCGCTGACGTTCGTGCCCACTCCTGCACGTCGGCGAAACTGAGACCGGAGGCGTCCAGGTCGCTCCGTTTCGACTGAGCCGAAGACAAACATAGTTTGCCGCTCCGCTCGCCGATGTCGGCGTGGCCGCTGTAGTAGAGCAGCAGGTGTTCGTTCTTGGCGCCGACGAGAAAGTTCAGGACGGCGGTCCGCAATTCCAGCACGCCCGGGTTCGGCAGCGACTCGACCGCGAAGATCCCGGTCGGGGAGTCGCGGAACGCCCTAGTCATGTTCTTCAGGTCGTTCGGCGGCCCGAGGAGGTTATCGAACTTGCTTTCTGCACCATACGTCCACACGCCTATGAGGAGCGCTCGGTACCGTTCCGGAACGCTCATTTCAGGTGCTTGGCGACGTCTTTGGCGAACCGTAGAAGAGTTTCGTCGGAGATGTTCCGCCCCTCCACCGTTGCGCGCACCTCGGCGCCATCGGCCGCCCGGAACGTCAGCCGTGCGAGCCGGTCCCCTCGCTGCTGGAGCCAGACTTTCACCACACTGCACAGCGCGGTCAATCCCGCGCCTCCCGCGATCAAAGCCTCGACTGTCGAGCCGAGGTCCACGCCGCCCTTGGTCCCCGCCTCCTCCTGTTCGGTCAGGCGGACGCCCTTGGCGCGCAGAGAGCGGCGAAGATCGTTTACCTGCTCTAGGAACGCGCCATCCTGGCGGCCATATACGCGGCTAGCAGTCTCGATACTTACCGCCATATTCCCATACTCATCGCTCATGGAGTTATCATCCACACCGAAGCAAGATCATGCGGGTAAACTCCACGGGTGAGCTTGTTCCGGCCGACAGAATGGGCAGTTTGATAGCTTCCGATCAACTGTGGGCAGCCGGTTCACCGTCATCGACGATGGCGCCCATGCGTGCGAATCTGCGCGTCTACCCCTAGCGCGACCAGAAGCTCCATCTCAGCCGCTAGATGTTTGCAGTAGTGAATGCGCACCATCGCTACTTCTTGCCCCCAACTACTGCTTCTGATACTAGGCAGGGGCGAGCGGTGGCCCAGACGCGTTCGAGGCTAGTGAGGTAGACGGCAGTGCTGTCTTCGTCCTCGGTAGTTGTCAGGTGGAGCACGGGGGCTTGGGCTGCTGGGGTGCCGTAGGCGTGCACGTTGATGAGTAGGTCGTTGTCCGCTCGGTAGATCGAGTTGTACAGCACGGTCTGGTGAAGGCGGATCTCCACGCCGTCGACCTGGTGAAGTGGGCTGTACAGGGTGAGGGCGTTGCGGACGCGGGCGGCCATGACGTCGGCGCCGATGCCTTCTTCGGCTCCTCGGGCGGCTACTTGCGGGCTGTCGGGGTCGCCGAGAAGGATGCGGACCTTTGCGCCTGCGCGGGCTCGGCTGGCGAGTAGGCGGATCATGCCGGTGTCTTCGGCGAGGAACAGGCTGCTGTAGGTGAGGATGTCGATCTCACGTTCCGCGGCTTGGAACAGCCGGCGCCAGACGCCTTGGGGGACGGCCCAGCGGTGGGGGTAGACGGCTTGGACCTCGTGGGTGATGGTGCGCCGGGGTGGGGCGACGTCGGGCCACAGGTCGCCTTCGTCGGCGTGGAGGAGCTCGGCGATGGCCCAGCGGTGTCGGGGGTAGGGGATACGGCCGTTGAGCCAGCGATCAACGGTCTTGGGGTCGACTCCGAGCGCGGCGGCGACGTCGACGGGCTGAAGGCGGGCCCTGGCGAGGGCGTGGCGGAGGGTGTCGCTCACCGGGGGGCCTCCTGACTGGTCGGCTCTGTGACCGACCGTAGCACAAGACGTCCCTAGACGTCCCTCAGTCGTGGTGGAGAGGTTCCGTCCCGCGTCAGAAGCTCGTTCGACATGGGCGCACCCGGAAGCGCCCGGCCGTCGAGACGAAGGAGCGTCAGGCCATGGAGCCGATGAGACCGATCAAGGAAAAGCAGCGGGCCTACCAGGAACAGCTCTTGCGGGAGCTACACGATGAGCTGGTACCGCGCGGGGTCACCGCGGTGTTGATCGTCGACACCAGCGACCGGCCCGCGCTGGACGTGACCGACAGCCGGTTCCGGCCGCGCCGCGTCTACGTGCATCTCGCGTTCTTGTGGTTCTACTGGGGCGACCAGCACGACGAGCGGGTCTCCTGCCTGCGCATCGGTTCGGCGGCCGACTGGATCGAGAAGGCCGCGCGGGACGGCTGGCACGAGGGCGATCAGGGAGAGCTCCACGTCGACCTGGGCAAGGTCCTCGATGCCCACCGGATGTGAGATGCGTGAGGACTGGCTGACCGGCGGACAGATCTGGGGGCAGATCGCCGACCGCCTGCGCGATCGCATCACCAACGGGACCTATCCGGCAGGGACGCTGATGCCCTCAGAGTCGGCCCTGTCGGCGGAGTTCCGCATTGCCCGCAATACCGTTCGGCGTGCCTGCCGTGGCCTGGAGGCCGAAGGGCTGATCGTCACCGTTCCGTCCATGGGCCGGGTCGTCCGTGCCGGCAAGGAGGAGCCGGTAGTCGTGCCGTACCGATATCAGGTCCTCGCGCAGAGGCTCCGCGAGCGGATCGAGCGGGGCGAGTTCGGAGGGGAAGTTCCCCTTCCGAGTGAGGCGGAGTTGCGTTGGCTGTATGAGGCGTCCCGTAACACGGTGCGGCAGGCGTTCGCCGAGCTGGAAAGCGAAGGGCTGGTCGTGTCGATCCAGGGCAAGGGGCGGTTCGTCCGGCCTCGGGACGAGACGTCCTAGGACGTCTCCACTCGGAGGGGAGGCCAGCCAGCACTTGGTACCCCTATCGTCGAAGATGTGGGACAAGCTGAGTGGGCGCGCGACCTGGCCCGACGTCTGCTGGAGGCGCCGCTTCCCCGGCGCTGGGCGCACACCCAAGGGGTCGCCTCGCAAGCCGTATCCCTGGCCTCGATTCTTGGCGGCGAGGCCGACATGCTGACTGCCGCCGCCTACCTCCACGATGTCGGCTACTCCCCCGAGCTGGTCGACACCGGGTTTCACCCGCTCGACGGCGCCCGCTACCTGCGAGACGTTGCGGGCGCCGATGAGCAACTGTGCCGCCTGGTCGCCCATCACTCCTGCGCGGTCAACGAGGCCGCCGAACGTGGACTACTCGACATGCTCAACAGCGAGTTCACCCAGGAACGGCCAGAGCTGGTCGAAGCGCTGACCTACTGCGACATGACCACCGGCCCCGACGGCCGGCATCTCGACGTGGCCGACCGGCTCGCTGAGATCCATTCGCGCTACGGCCCGGATCACCTGGTCAGCCGCTCAATAAGTGCGTCGACGCCCTGCATCCTGGCTGCAGTACGGGCTGTGGAAAGGGCCCTCACCTCGTCTGCGCAGGCGTAAATGGCAGAGTTGTACCACAATGACGAATCGTGCGGCTCCCTACTCCCGACGACCCCCAGATGACGGCTGCGGTTGACCGCTATGTGCGTCCGCGCATAGGAAAGGCCCCTCGGTACTTAGAGCTCCTGCATGGCAACTTTCTTGCGCTCACGGAGAAGGTCCGCGTGCGATTCGGGCGAAAGCTGGTCGCCTCTGCTCGCCAGGCGACTGACGACGACCTTGCCCTGCTCCTTGACGGGGAATGGCGCTCTCGCCTTACCGCGGCCTGGCTGATTGGCGTGGACCACCGCACGCAATTCCGCGAGCGGCTCGGCATGATGCTTCTGGAGAGTGAACTTGTTTACTCAGGTCAGGGGTACTGCTTCGCGCTTGCTAGGTTCGCCGACGAAGCCTCCGCTGGGCATCTGGTCACCTACCTAGACCGGTACCTCCCAGATCCGCAGTGCTACTACAACCAGGACTGGGCAATGGGCGCGCTGCTTCATCTGGACGCGCAAATGGGAACAGATCGCGCAAGACGCTTCTTCGAACCAAGCGGGCTATGGGTTGGATCGGCCTTCGGCCGTCTCGATCCAGCCGAGCTGAAGGCGCAGATCGACGCGCTGTGCTCGTTCGTGGACAGTGTCAGCTCCTGAACCTCACCCGATGTGCGGCAAGCCGACGCCGGTGAGGTAGTGGCCGATCCGCAGGGCCATTGAGCGGTCCATCGGCAGGGCCTCGACCAGATCGCGCGGCACCCATCGGACTTCGGTCGACTCGCTGCTCGGGGTCGGGTCGCCGCTGATGGCGCGGGCGGTGAGCACGATGGAGAACTCTTGCCGGGCCTCGCCGTTGGAGGTGTAGAGGATCACGTGGCGGGGGTCGGTGTAGGTGCCGACGAGGCCGATGATCTCGCAGGTGATGCCGGTCTCTTCAAGGGTCTCGCGTACGGCAGCCTGTGGGAGGGATTCGCCGAGGTCGATGGCGCCGCCGGGAACGGCCCAGTTGTCGTTGTCGCTGCGGCGGATCATCAGGATGTCACCGGCGTCGTTGGTGACGACAACATTGACCGACGGGACCAGGCTGTTCGGCGCAGGGGCGTCGGGGTCGTCGTAGTAGTCGATCCGGCGGGCCATGATCTCAGGATTCTACCGGTGTGGCCTGCTCCCACACCCGGTCAAAGCTGTCGACATACGTGGTGACCATGTCACCACCGACGACCTTCCGCAGGTGCAGGACAGGGGCGTTGCCGGCGGGTGTGCCGTAGACGTGGGTGTTGACGAGAAGTTGATCGTCCCCGCGGTAGATCGAGTTGTACAGCACCGTCCGGTGAAAGCGGATCTCCACCTCGGCGAACCCCCGGAGCGGCTTGTACAGGACGAGGACGTTGCGGATTTTGGCGGCCATGCCGTCGTCGATGCCTTCGTCCGCGCCGCGCTGGGCAACCTCGGGGCTGTCGGGGTCGCCGAGCAGGATGCGGACCCGGACTCCGGCGGCGGCCTTTTCGCCGAGCATGCGGACGATGCCGGCGTCGTCGGCGAGGAACAGGCCGCTGTAGACGAGGATGCCGATCTCTTCCTGGGCCTGGGCGAACAGACGTCCCCAGGCGTCCCGGGGGACGGCCCAGCGGTGTGGGTAGACGGTGACGATCTCGCTTTCGGAGGCTGAGGCGACCTGTTCGCGGGTCAGGGCCTCGGGCCACAGGTAGGTCTCGTCCATGCCGAGGTGGGTGGCGACGGCGTACCTGTGCTTTCGGTACGGGGCGCGGCCTTTGGTGATCCACCGCTCGACCGTCTTGGGGTCTACCTCGATGGCCTCCGCCAGGTCGGCGACGCTCACTCCCCGTTCTAACAGGGCCGCGCGTAGTCGCTCGTTGGCCATTTCACCTGCCGCGTCGGGACGTCCAGGGACGTGGCAATCGTAGACGGGACGTCTTGAACATGTCCCGTCGTGTAGTGATCTCGTCCTGCCCTTCTCCCGCAATCTCGGTGTCACAAGGCACCACGACCTGCGGCGAAAGGAGAAGGGACCATGACACACACCACAATCACTCCCACCGAGGAGACCCCGGACTGCGACTGCGGGGCACTGCTGAAGCACGGGCAGACCCGCTGCAGCAAGTGCCTGGCCCGTGACCGCTGGGCCCGGCGCGACAAGGCCCGGCGCCGTGCCGCCCGACGTCGTGCCCTCACCCGGCGTCCCCCGCGCAGCCCGCTCAGCGCCGCCGCGAGCGGGGTGATCTGGTCATGAGCGCACTGCCTCTGATCATCGCCCTCGCGCTCAGCACGGCCGTGGCCGTCGGCTACGCGGCCGTCCTGGTCGGCCTCAAGCGGGAAGACAAAGCGATGTTCGATGGAGCCGCCTGCGGCGACCCCGCGGCGCGGCTGGCCCGGCGCGTCACCGGGTTACACGTGCGCAACGGCGGCCCTACGTCTCGGATCGCTGAGACAGCGTCGCTTCGACCCGTGCCAGGCGTTCGGCCAGGTCCCGTACGGCGGTGCGTAGCTCGATGACCTCGCTCGCCACGTCCCCTGCCGGCCTCGGCTCGACCTCGGGGGCGTCCTCGCGGACGAAGACTCCCTTGCCCTGCTGGCCGATGACCAGGCCCTCGTTCCGCAAGATCCCGACCGCGAGTTTCACGACGCTGAGCGAGGCGTCGTATCGGGTCGCGAGTTGGGCGGTCGACGGCAACGGGGCACCGGGCGGCAGAGATCCGCCGCGGATCTGCTCGCGCAGATCGTCGGCGATCTGGAGGTAACCGGGCCGTCCCGTCTTCTTGACCATCGCCCCTTATCTCAGCACAGCAACACGACCAAGCCAACCGAGAGAACATTGACAGCCAAGCCAACCTAGTTAACTATGTTGGCATCGCATCGAGTCCAAGGAGGTCCACACATGCGCACCATCCCGATCCCCGTCGACGTCACCAAGCTTCAGTTCGTCTGCGTCCGCGCACCCCGCCCGCGCGTCCTCAACCAAGACACCGGCGAGATCAAGACCGACAAGAACGGCAACACCGTCTACGAGATCGTCCTGTCGGTGGAAGACGAGTTCGGCCGGATCGAACTCGTCAAGGTCGGCACCTCCGGCGAACCGCAGATCGCCGCCGGGCAGGACGTCACCCCGATCGGCCTGGTCGGCTACGTCTGGGAGATGTCCAGGGGCGGTGAGGCCCGCTGGGGGATCAGCTACCGGGCCACCTCGATCGTCCCGGCGGGGGTGGCCGCCCATGCGTGACGCCCTGGTGCCGATGCTCGCGGGTCTGGCCGCTGCGGCGGCCGGCCTGTGGGCCTGGCGGCGCTTCCACTACCGGTCGTACTGGCTGCTTATCGGCTTCCCGCTGATGGCCATCACCGTGCGGGCGACTTGGCGCACGGTCGCCCTCGGCTGCGGGCTGACCAAGAAGCGGCAGCGTTTCTGGTTCACCACCGTCCCGCGCCTGATCGCCTCCACCGGGATCGTCAAGGTACGGCGGCGTTTCCAGCGGGTCGCGGTCGACACCAAGCCGTGGATGTGGCTCCCCCGACCCACCGTGCACGGCTGGCGCGTCACCGTCCACACCTTGGAAGGGCAGATCCCCGCCGACTTCTCTAATGCGGCCGAACGGCTGGCGCACTCCTGGGGTGTGCACGCGGTCCGGGTCTCCTCGCCCCGGCCGGGCCGGGTGGTCCTGGCCGCCACCGTGCGAGACCCGCTCGTCCGCCTCGACCACCTCCCGGCCTCCGGTGACCTGCTCACCGTCCATGTCGGGCGGCTGGAGACCGGCGGACTGTGGACGGTCGACTTCCGGACCGTGCCGCACTGGATCAACGCGGGCGCCACCCAGTCGGGCAAGTCCAACCTCGCCAACGCCCTGCTGGTCGGGCTGGCGCCGCAACCGGTCGCCCTGGTCGGCGTCGACCTCAAAGGCGGCGTCGAGTTCACCCCCTACGCGCCCCGGCTGTCGGCCCTGGCCACCACACGCGCCGAGAGCGTGAGCCTGCTGGATGACCTCGTCGCGCTCATGGTCGACCGGATGGGCCTGTGCCGTGCGGCCGGCGCCCGCAACATCTGGCAACTCCCGCCAGGCGTTCGCCCGGTCCCGGTCGTGGTGCTGGTCGACGAGCTGGCCGAGCTGTACCTGATGGCCGACAAGTCCGAGAAAGACGAGATCGCCCACACCTCAACCGCGCTGCTGCGGGTCGCCCAGCTCGGCCGGGCGTTCGGCATCTACCTGTTCTGCTCCGGCCAGCGGATCGGCTCCGACCTCGGCCCCGGCGTCACCGCGCTGCGCGCCCAGTGCTCCGGGCGCATCTGCCACCGGGTCAACGACCCCGAGACCGCGACCATGACCCTCGGCGACCTCGACCCCGCCGCCCTGGCCTCCGCCCGCGCCATCCCCGCCGAAACCCCCGGCGTCGCCATCGTCGCCTCACAGGACGGCCAGTGGTACCGCGCCCGCTCCTTCCACGTCGCCGAGCACACCGCCGAACACGCCGCCCGCACCTACGCCCACCTCACCCCCGACTGGGCCGACATCGTCCGGCCCGACCGGGATGAGGCCGCGCTGTCTGACCTGCTGTCCGCCTGACGACGAAAGGGGGTAAC
This sequence comes from Microbispora sp. NPDC049125, assembly GCF_040802045.1. Taxonomy (NCBI): domain Bacteria; kingdom Bacillati; phylum Actinomycetota; class Actinomycetes; order Streptosporangiales; family Streptosporangiaceae; genus Microbispora; species Microbispora sp. NPDC049125. Next base: position 22,533 of record NZ_JBEZDW010000016.1, read on the forward strand.
GATGCGACGCCTCGCCTGCTGGCTCCTCGACACCGGGCCGGTCCTCGTCCTGGCCGCCATCGCGGGTGCCGGATCGTTCACCCACATCCGCGACACCGCCACCACCCACGGACAGACCGGCTGGATGTCCTGGGCAGTGGCCGTCTGCGTCGACCTCACCTGCGTCATGGCCGCCCGCGAACGCCAACGCGACAAGAAAACCGGCCGTGTACGAAGCGGCGTCGTGTCCTGGCCGACGCTCGTCCTGGCCGGCGGGATCGTCCTGTCCCTGGCCGCCAACCTCCACCAAGCCGAACCCACCCTGTGGGGCTGGCTCACCGCCGCCACCCCCGCCGGGGCGTTCCTCATCGCCGTCTCAATGCTCGAACGCCGCACCACCGGCCCGCAGTCGTCCCCGGCGCCCGTCCTGGCCCCGTCCCCGGTCGGCGTTATGCCGTCCTCGTCCGTCCCGTCGTCCCAGGCTCCGGCGCTCGTCCCCGCACCCGGTCCCGCCACCCAGGACGGGCAGGACTGCGAGGTAGGACCGTCCCCGGCGCTGGTCGACTACGCCCGCCGCGTGGCCGACGAACACCACGCCAAGCACGGCAGACCGATTACCCGCGACCTGCTCCGCGCCCGGCTCGGGGTGTCCAACCAACTCGCCTCCGACCTGCTCCGCACCCTGCGCACCGCATCTGAGTCCGCCTGACGAAAGGAGACCCATCCCATGGACAACGACGACCACCGTCCCGCGCTCATCACCGGCCTGCGCGCCCTGGCCGACTTCCTGGAAGCCAACCCGGCCGTCCCCGCCCCGTACCGGATCAGCGGGTGCCACTTCCCCACCCGGGCCGACGACGAGGTGATGTGCGCCGAGATCGACCAGATCGCCGCGCTCCTCGGCTCCGAGATCGACTCCCTCAGGGGCGAGTACGGCCACTACGCCACCTCGATCGGCTTCGGCCCGGTGACCTATGAGGCCGTGGCCATCCTCGCCGCCCGCCGCGCCCGGTATCAGGCGGACGCCAGCTACGACGGCTGCGTCCAGCCCAACACTCCCGCCCACGCCGCTTAACGACAGAAAGGAACCCACGCCAATGAACGACACCGAACCGGCCCCACCACCGCCGCCCACGGAGGTCACGCCCAAGCACTGGCAGTGCTGCCACTGCGGCGGGGGCGGCCTGGACTCCTACGGCGACACCTGCCGCCACTGCGACGGGCTCGGCTTCTGCTAAAGCCCGTGAGCGCCCCCGGCCTGGCCGTACATCCGCCAAGACACACGCCAGGTCGGGGGCCATCCCCTCACCCGAACCGAGTGAAAGGAGGACACCATCTTGCCCGCATCCACCATCAACGCGCACGCGATCCGCGGCGCCATCACCCGACTGAACGACCCCAACTGCTCCCGCTGGGCATCCCAGATCCGCCGAACCGGAGGCTGCCGCCAACCGATCCACCTACGCGGCAAGGTCGAACACTGGGACACCGCCACCGGCACCCTGCTCCACCGCTACAGCACCCGCCTCGAACCCGACGGCGTCCTCCGCGTCCCGTGCAAGACCCGTCGCGCCTCCCGCTGCCCGTCCTGCGCCGACACCTACCGCGCCGACACCTACCACCTCATCCGCGCCGGCCTCGTCGGCGGCAAAGGCGTCCCGGACACGGTGACCGCGCACCCGTGCCTGTTCGCCACCCTCACTGCGCCGTCCTTCGGGGTTGTCCACGCGCGTCGGGAACGCAACAGGCGCGTGCTGCCCTGCCACCCACGCCGCGACGCTGAGACCTGCCCGCACGGGCGGGTCATGTCCTGCACCACGCGGCACAGGACCGAGGATGACTGCCTCGGCGAACCGCTGTGCCCGGACTGCTACGACTACACGGGCTCGGTGCTGTTCAACGCGGTCGCGCCGCTGCTGTGGAAGCGCCTCGCCGACGCCCTGCGCCGCCACCTGGCCAAACTCGGCGGCCTGACCCTGCGCGACATGCGAAAGCAACTCGTCGTGTCCTTCGCCAAGGTCGCCGAATACCAACGGCGCGGCGTCGTCCACTTCCACGCCGTCATCCGCCTCGACGGCCCGGCCGGACCTATCTCCCGGCCCCCGGCCTGGGCCACCCTCGACCTACTCGGCCAGGCCGTGCAGCACGCCGCCTCCGTGGTCACCGCCAAGGTGCCCGCGTACGACGACCAACCGGAACGGGTCCTGCGCTGGGGCACTCAACTCGACGCCCGCCCGATCACCTTGGACGGCGAGCTGACCGACCAGGCCGTAGCCGGGTACGTGGCCAAGTACGCCACCAAGGCGGCCGAATGCGTCGGCACCGTTGACCGGCGCATCGTCCCCGGCGAGGACCTGACCGCCCTGCCCGTCCGCGACCACGCCCGCCGACTCATCGCCGAATGCCTCCGCCTCGGGGCCCTCGACACGCTGGCCGACCTCCGGCTGACCCAGTGGGCGCACATGCTCGGCTTCCGCGGCCACTTCTCCACCCGGTCCCGCCGCTACTCCACCACCCTCGGCGACATCCGCGCCGACCGGCAGAACCACGCCAGAGGCGAGGAGATCACCACGGGGCGCCTGCCCCTCCTCGACGAGGACACCGTCCTCGTCATCAGCGAATGGGAGTACGCCGGAAAGGGCTACTCCCCGGGTGACGCCCTCGTGGCCGCTCTCACCGCCTCCTCGTCAACCGGCGTCGGAGGGAGCGGCTGATGGCGCGGAACGACCAGCTCCTCACCGTTCCTGAGGTGCTCACTGAACTCGGCGGAGTGTCTCGCCGCACCTTCTACCGCTGGCGTGAGCTCGGCCACGCGCCCAAGTGTGTCAAGCTCCCGAACGGCGAACTCCGCATCTGGCGGAGCGATCTCGCAGCCTGGCTGGAATCCCTCCGGGAGGCTGCGTGAACACCTCCTATGACGTGAAGCTCTGGGACATCCGGCCGAACCGGACCAGCAAAGCGCCCTCCTACATCGTGCGTTGGAAGGTAGGCCTGAAGGAGAAGTCCAAGGCCTTTCGGACCAAGGCCCTGGCCGAAAGCTTCCTGTCTGACCTCCGCCAAGCGTCTAAGCGTGGTGAGACTTTCGATCTGGAAACGGGGCTTCCCGTCTCCTTGGTGAAGGTCAAGCAGGCCGTCACCTGGTTCGCCTTCGTCCTGGCCTACATCGAGATGAAGTGGCCGCACGCTGCGGCGAAAACCCGGGACAGCCTGACTGACGCTCTCGCGACGGTGACGCCCGCCCTCGTCGACGAGGACGCTCCCGGCAGACCGGATCTGATGGTCCTGAGAGAAGCGCTGCGCCAATACGTTCTTCCTCCAGCATCTCGGCAACTGGAGCGACCAGCAGGCATTACGGCGGCCGTCACATGGCTCGAACGTCACTCGCTCGCCGTTGCCGACCTGGCGAAGGTTCGAAACGTGCGGCTCGGCCTCGATGCCCTGACGCTTCGGCTAGATGGCGGGGCAGCTGCGGCTACCACGATCGCGCGTAAGCGCTCGGTCTTCTACAACGTCCTCCAATACGCCGTGGACCTGGAAGAGCTGCCCTCGAACCCCATCGACAAGGTGAAGGCGTGGAAGCCCCCGAAAGTCCGTGAGGTGGTGGATCGGCGGGTAGTGGTCAACCCCGCCCAAGCTCGGGAGCTGCTCGCCGCAGTGACCTACGCGGGCCGCCTCGACCGTGGCCGACACCTCCGGGCCTTCTTCGCCGGCCTCTACTTCGCCGGCCTTCGACCCGCTGAGGCACTTGGCCTCCGCGCGCAGGACTGCCACCTCCCGGAATCTGGGTGGGGACGCCTGGTCCTGGCGAAGTCCAAGCCTCAGGCCAACAAGCGATGGACCGACAGTGGTGAGGCGCACGACGATCGCGGCTTGAAGCACCGTGCACAGGATGAAGGGCGTCCCGTCCCGATCCCGCCGGAGTTGGTGGTCATCCTCCGCGAGCACATCGCAGAGTTCGGGGTCCACGATGACGGGCGCCTGTTCCGAACGACCCGGGGCGGTGTGATCTCCATAGGGACATACTGCGAAGCGTGGCACAAGGCGCGGACGTTGGCACTTACGCCGGAACAGGTCGTGTCCCCACTGGCGGCCCGGCCGTATGACCTCCGACACGCCGCCGTATCGCTGTGGCTCAACGCCGGAGTAGCCGCTCCTGAGGTCGCCGAACGCGCCGGGCATGGCGTCGATGTGCTGCTCAGGGTCTACGCCAAGTGCATCGATGGTGGTGCTGAGGCGGCCAATCGCCGCGTCGAGGAAGCTCTGAATAGCTAGGAGAGCCACGCTAGCCAGAGCTATCTAGGTAGCTATCGAGTCACAAGTACTAGCTGCGCCGTAGGCAGGATCCGCAGCAACGACTAGACTGAGGTCAGAGCAAGGACCGCCCAAGCGGTCGCGGGGAGAACGCTTGGTCTGCTGCCAGACCCTTCCGGAAGGCCGGTTGAAGCACCCCGGACCCCTTGGGGGTCCTTTCTCCGTCTACAGGCCATTCTGCGGCCACCAAGGCATGCCCGTTATGGTCGCGTCATTACCGAGCAGTTTGAATCCAAACTTCCAGCTTTTCCCTGCGGCATCTCTCCGGATCTGGTGACGAATGGCCAGCAGATGGCTGGGCTCGTATCCCCCGAACTGGTCTGTACGGATAGCTGCATTTAGCATTCCTGCGTACTGGTCAGCGGCTTGAAGCCCGTCCCACTTTGCCTGGTCGTCAAATTTCACGGTTCCTCGAAGCCGGTTCCAGGGGACCCAGTCCGGCGAGGATTGCCGTTTAATTTCGAAGTAGTCACAGGTGGTGCGGTGATCGAATCCCCGGACATGACCGAACCTCACAACCACGTCTCGGCTGGCCCCTGGCCATCCTTTCGTTGCCAGCAAAATGCGTTCCATCATAATGCCAGCCGCAAAGTTGTAGAAGATCGCCTGGTCATGTCGCATTCCCGCCTGGGCAGGTATAGCGGCCTTCTCTACCAGTACATAAATAACTTGAAGCACGGAAAGCGCCCCAAGTGTCGTCGCTACATGCTGTCGGCGCGGATAGACCTTGACATGATCCTTCCAGTGCAGCGCCTTACCCGGGGGAGTCCTGAGATCCCTTCGCAGCTGAGACATCGCCGCCCTAAGGCTAGGCTCATCCTCATCTGCAACCAATACTGCAGCAAAAGCAAAGAAAGGGGACGACGCAGCAGAGACACCGCGATCACCCGTCTCATCGATGTACGCCCGGATAAGCTGGCGAGTGGGCACGTTCGCCTCCGCCGGTCTGGTTTACGTCAGTAGATCTAACTTTACCTCAGTAGCGGCGTCTCGACCACAACATGTAGGCGTAGAACTTAGATTAGACACTAGATGTTGTGGCTCGATCGAACCGATGCGCCTTTGCCGGCTCGGGCTGTGCGTCGGATGCACAAGAACCTACCGCCACCGAGGCAGAAGGCCTATCAGGCCAGCACGCGATCGATCAGAGCGCAGACCCGAGCAGAGCCTTCAAGATCATCCCGTGGATATAACGTGAACAGCGGCCGAGGACTGCTCCCGGTGACCTACAGCTGCATATGGGTAAAACGATCAACGGTGTCCGACCGAAGCGAAACCGCTGGTCAGACGCCGTTTCACGAGGTCGAGCGGAGAGCGTGGGATTCGAACCCACGAGACCGGTCACCCGGCCTAGCGGTTTTCAAGACCGCCGCCATCGTCCACTAGGCGAGCTCTCCTCAGCAGGCGTCCCCGAGGGGACGCCACGCTGCAGCTTAGTCTCTCACCGCCCCGCCGGTGCGCGGGACGGTGAGCCTACAAGTGATCGGGAATCTCGGAGAATCTCCGCTCGGCAAGGCCCTGCGGCCCGGCGAAGCCGTCGCCGACCGAGGCGGCGAGGCGCAGGTACGCCTCCCGGGTCGGCTCCTGGAGCCGGTCGAGGTCGATCTCCGCGCCCTCCTCAAGATGCGGGTCGTACGGCACGCGCACGACGGCCCGGCAGCGGGCGGCGAAGTGCGACTCCAGCTTGTCGAGATCGACCGTCGATTTGGAGCGCGGCCGCACGCTGCACAGCACCACGGTGGCGGCCCGCACCAGGTCGCCGTAGTGATGTGCCTCCAGCCAGTCGAGTGTCGCCGAGGCGGCGCGGGCGCCGTCCACGGAGGGCGAGCTGACCAGCACGATCTGGTCGGCCAGCCCGAGCACTCCGGACATGGCCGAGTGCAGCAGGCCCGTCCCGCAGTCGGTGATGCAGATGGAGTAGAAGTTCTCCAGCACCTGCGACACCGCGTGGTAGTCCTTGGCGCTGAACGCCTCCGACACCGACGGGTCGCGGTCCGACGCAAGGATCTCCAGCCGCGACGGCGCCTGCGACGTGAACGCTCTTATGTCCACGTACCGCTTGATCTGCCCACGCTCGTTCAGCAGGTCGCGCACGGTCGCCGACGTCTCCAGCTCCACCTTGTCGGAGAGCGTCCCGCGGTCGGGGTTGGCGTCGACGGCGATCACGCGGTCGCCGCGCACCTGCGCCAGCGTCGCGCCCAGGCCCACGGTCGTGGTGGTCTTGCCGACGCCGCCCTTGAGGCTGAGCACGGCGACCCTGTGGTGCCCGGTCGCCACCGGCGTGCGGGCGCGGTTGACCAGCTCCCTGCGCCGCCGCACCTCCGGGGGCTCGCCCGGCTTGATCAGCCCGGCCGACGCCTTGTAGATCAGGCGCCGCCACCCGGCCGCCGGAGCGTTCCGGCGGCCCTTGAGCAGGGTGATCGGGTCGAGGCTGTCGGCGTTCGGCTTGCTTCCCGTCGTCCGCGCCGGCGCGCCGAACGCCGCGGCGGGCGGAGGCTGCCTGCGTCGCGGCTGGTACGGCTCGCGCTCCGCGCCGACCGCCCGGATCGGACCCGTTCCCCCGTCGGATGCGGCCGCCCGATCAGACACGGCCCCCCGGTCAGACACGGCCCCCCGGTCAGACACGGACGCGCGATTGGACACGGCCTCTCGCTCAGACGCGGCCGCCCGGTCGGCGCCGCCCCCCAGCTCGGGACCGTTCCCCCGGCCCGCACCGGCCCCCAGATCCACGCCGGTTCCCCGGTCCATGCCGGTCCCGCGGTCCAGGCCGGTTCCCCGGTCCCATTCGTCCCCGCTTCCACCGTCCCGGGCGTACGGCTCGCGCTCGGTCACGCGGTCACGCTCGAACGGCTCGCGTTCGGTCACGGGGTCACGCTCGTACGGCTTGCGCTCTTCGCCGGCCAGGTCCTCCCGCAGTGAGCCGGTGAACCGGTCGTCCGCGAAGTCCGGGGACGGCTCGCTGCGCGTCACCGGCGCGAACGGCGACTTGGCCTCCACGGGGGCGAAGGGCTCGTCCTCAGGCTCAGCGGGCCGCGCCGCCGGAACGGCGGGGAACGCGCCCGAGGAATGAACGGAGGTCTCGGCGTGGTCGGCCTCCCGGTCCACCAGCTCTCCGATGGCCACGACGTCCAGCTCCGGAGTCGCCTCCGGCACCACGGACGTGTCCGGCTGGAGCGCCTGCTCGACCGGTACGGCCGGCTCAAGCCAGCCCCGCAGCGGCTCACCCGGCTCGATGGCCTGCGTGTCACCGAAGGCGCCGATCTTGTACGAGTCGGTGTCGGCGGGGGACTCCGCGAAAGCGCCCACGCCGAACTCGGAGTCGCCGTACAAAGGAGCCGAGAAGGGCTGGCTCCCCAGCGCGCCGGGCGGCGAGGTGGGGTAGTCGTCCTCCCCCGGCCCCTTCCGGTCACCGGCCGTCCGTTCGGGCGCCTGTGGACCAGCGACGGGCCCAGCGACGGGCCCAGTGGCGGTGTCGCGTCCGAGCGCCGTCTCCGAGTCGGAGGAGGAACGTTCCGCCTGTGAGCCGTAGCCCGAGCGGCCGCTTGAGGCGCCGTACGGGGACTCCTGGCCGAACCCGGTCTCGTTCTCCGAGCCGAAAAGCGGTGGGCGAATCTGCCCGAAATCGGACTCGCCACCGGAAACAGATCCAAATCCGGCCAGCGGCTCCGCAGCCGATCCGGAGCCCGGCGCCTGGCCGTACGCCCCGGAGTCGTCACTGTCACGCTCGTCCACCGTCGGCGAGCCGTACACGGAGTCGACGGCGTTGCGGAACAACGCGCCGGACGTGGGCTCGGACGGGACGAGGCGCCAGGGGTCCTGCGGATACGGCGACGCGGCCTCCGGCTCCGCGGGTGGCGCGGGAGGAGGTGGAGGGGACGACAGAGTCGCGGAGGTCACGGCGCTGACCGCGATCTCCACCTCGTCCGGCATCTCCTTGATCGCGTCAAGCCATGCGAGCTGGTCCTCGAGAGAATGGGGATCCTCACGATCATGTCTCGCCACCGTGTACCCCCTCGGGATGGGCTAATGGGGTAGCAAACACATTGCAGATTAGCGCCACGTAATACGGTGAATCCGGGCAACCGCCGAGTTCACCGCCACGCTACTTTAGGTCACATGCGTGCGATCGTGATTACCCAGCCTGGTGAGGCCGACGTTTTGGCCTGGCGGGAAGTGCCCGATCCGCGTCCCGCCCGAGGTGAGGTGGTCATCGACGTGGCGGCCTCGGCGGTCAACCGGGCCGACATCCTGCAGCGCCGCGGGTTCTACCCTCCGCCGAGGGGCGCCTCCGAAATTCTGGGCCTGGAGTGCGCGGGCGTGATCGCGGAGATCGGCGAGAACGTGGAGGGGCTCGCGGTCGGCGACCGGGTCTGCGCCCTGCTCGCCGGAGGCGGGTACGCGGAGCGGGTGGCCGTCCCCTGGGAGCAGGTCATGCCCGTCCCTGACGGTCTGTCGCTGCGCGAGGCCGCCGGCCTGCCGGAAGTCGCCTGCACGGTCTGGGCGAACGTCTTCATGGCCGCCCGGCTGCGCAGGGGCGAGACCCTGCTCGTCCACGGCGGCGCGAGCGGCATCGGCACGATGGCCGTACAGCTCGCCAAGGCGTACGGCGCCCGCGTGCTGGTGACGGCGGGGTCGGCCGCGAAAATCCAGCGGTGCCTCGACCTGGGCGCCGACGAGGCCGTGAACTACCGCGAGGAGGATTTCGCTGAAAGGTTCAACGGCAGAGCCGACGTGATCCTCGACATCATGGGCGCCAAGTACCTCCCCGGGAACCTCGCCGCTCTCGCCACCGGTGGCCGGCTGGTCGTCATCGGGATGCAGGGCGGCACGACCGGCGAGATCGACCTCGGCACGCTGCTGGCCAAGCGGGCCTCGATCACGGCGGCCGGGCTGCGCAACCGGCCGGTGGACGAGAAGGGCGCCATCTGCAGGGGCGTGGCTGGCGACGTCTGGCCGCTGGTGGCCGCCGGGGCGATCCGCCCGGTGGTGCACGCGGAGATCCCGATGGAGGACGCGGCCCGGGCCCACCGCATGCTCGAAGAGGGCGAACACATCGGAAAGATCCTGTTGGTGCGGTGAGCTAGGTTGGTTCGAGTGAGCAGGGAGCGAGCCAGCCGACTCAACCAGGAGTGGTAAGCGATCGATGAACGCAGACGAGAGCACCCCGCAGATCGTCGTCGTGGGGCCGCAGGGCCTCTCGGCCCCCGGCGACGACGGTAAGGCGGACGAGCGCGAGGAGCGATCCGTCGCCGACCTCGTCGAGCAGCCGGCCAAGGTCATGCGGATCGGCAGCATGATCCGCCAGCTCCTGGAAGAGGTGCGCGCGGCCCCCCTCGACGACGCCAGCCGCAAGCGCCTCAAGGAGATCCATCAGAGCTCCGTCAAGGAGCTGGAGGAGGGCCTGGCGCCCGAGCTGGTGGCGGAGCTGGACCGGTTGTCGCTGCCGTTCACCGACGACAGCGACGAGCCGCCGAGCGACGCCGAGCTGCGGGTCGCGCACGCCCAGCTGGTCGGCTGGCTGGAAGGCCTGTTCCACGGCATCCAGACCACGCTGTTCGCCCAGCAGATGGCCGCGCGCGCCCAGCTGGAGCAGATGCGCCGCGCCCTGCCGGGCGGCATGCCCCAGGTGCCGGACGAGAGCCACCGCGGCGCCGGCGGCCCCTACCTCTGATCGAGGACGTCCTCCCGCCTCTGAGCCCCTCGTGACCGCGCGAAGGGCTCAGAACAGGCCCTCCAGCACCATGGCCACCCCGTCGTCGTCGTTGGCCGCCGTCACGTGATCGACGGTGGCCAGCACTTCGGGGTGGGCGTTCGCCACGGCGTACGACGTGCCGACCCAGGCGAGCATCGCCAGGTCGTTCGGCATGTCGCCGAAGGCCACCACCTCGACGGGCTTGATCCCCCGCTCCTCGGCCAGCGTGGCGAGGGCCGTGGCCTTGGTCACGCCGTACGCGCTCATCTCGATCAGAGCCCGTCCGCTCGAATGCGTGGGGGTCACCAGGTGGCCGACGACCTCGCTGACCCGCAGGTGCAGTTCGTCAGGGTCCATCGACGGGTGCTGGGCGAGCAGCTTGGCGCACGGCCGCGATGTCAGCGTGGCCGCCTCGACCTTCCGGTCCTCGCCCTCCCGGGAGTCCCATCGGCCGACGGCGAAGTCGGACTCGCGGGCGAACCCGCCCTCGTACTCCACGGAGAACCGCAGGCCTGGCACGTGGTCACGCAGCCGCCCGACCGACTCCTCCAGGATGTCCGGGGCGATCAGGCGCGCCTCGACGATCTCCTCGCTGTGCAGGTCGTACACGAGCGCCCCGTTGGCGCAGATCGCGAGCCCCCGATGCCGTACGGCTCCCGCGACCGAGTGCATCCACCGGGGCGGCCGTCCGGTCACGAAGACGAGCGTGGCCCCGGCCTCCTCCACCCGCGCGAACGCCGCCGCCGTCCGCGGCGAGATCGTTCCGTCGGTGCGCAGCGCGGTGCCGTCGAGGTCCGTGGCGACGAGGCGGGGGCAAGTCATGACATGTCCAGTGTGCACCGTGCCCTGCGCTGACACATCCCCCGTCCTGCACTGACACATCCTCACGGCACATCCTGACGGCCGACGCGACGAAAACTTCGCCAGGACATGGAACACCAAGGGGCTACATAGTGTTAGATGTGAAGGCGTTGTATTAGCTGTTCCCGTAGCGAAAACCAGTTTGACTGTATGAGCCACCCGGGGAGCTGTGCGACACAACCGGGGTTCACGAGGTGTGGACCCCAAGATTCACTTCCTTAGGGAGAGCAGTAATGGCTCAGGGAACCGTCAAGTGGTTCAACGCTGAGAAGGGCTTCGGCTTCATCGCTCCGGACGGCGGCGAGCCCGACGTCTTCGTGCACTTCTCCGCCATCACGGGTAGCGGATACCGCAACCTGGAGGACGGCCAGCGGGTCGAGTTCGAGGTCATCGCGGGCCCGAAGGGCCCTCAGGCGTCCAACGTCCGGGGTATCTGACCTGACTTGACGAACAAGGGCGGGGCTCGCCTGGCGGGCCCCGCCTTTCGTCTGTTCCGACCCGACCGGTCCCCGCCTTCGTCCTGTTCCGGCCCGGCCACATCGTCGGCCACCGCCTTTCGCGTGTTCGAGCCCCCTGCCACATCGCGGGCCCTCCTTTCGTGTCTCCCGGGCCGAGCAGCCGCCTTTCGAGTCTCCCGGGCCGAGCAGCCGCCTTTCGAGTCTCCCCGGCCGAGCAGCCGCCTTTCATGCGCGTCCTCGCCACACCGCCGGGCTATCGCTTTCGTGTGCCGCCTCACCGCCGAGCTGCGCCTTTCTTTGTTCGCCGCCCGGCCGCACCGCTCAGCTCTCGCCTTTCACGTGTTCGCAGCTCGCCATGCCGTCAGCTTCCGCCTGCCCGCTTTCGCGTCGCTCGATGTAGGCTCTGGCCGAATGCGGTGATCACGAACGGGAGCGCGTGGTTGGCAGACGATCCCCCGGTCCCGGCCGGCGACGACCCCCCTCACGACGACGACACTCCGCCGGACGGGTGGCCCGCCCCGCCAGGCGTCGATCCCTCCATCCCCAGCTCCGCCCGCGTCTACGACTACGCCCTGGGCGGCCGGAACAACTACGCGATCGACCGTGAAACGGCCGAGAAGGTCTTCGCGGTCGCTCCTGAGATGCGGGCCATGGCCCGGCAGAACCGGAGCTTCCTCGGCCGGCTCGTCCGCTTCCTGAGCGCCGAGGCGGGCATCCGGCAGTTCCTCGACATCGGGTCGGGGCTGCCCACCCAGCGCAACGTCCACCAGGTGGCCCAGGAGATCGCACCCGGCAGCCGCGTGGTCTACGTGGACCACGACCCCGTCGTCCTCCGCTACGCCGAAGCGCTGCTCGCCACCAGCGACACCGTGACCGCCGTACAGGCCGACCTGCGGCGGCCCGAGGAGATCCTCGGGCACCCGGACGTGCGCGGGCTGATCGACTCCTCCCAGCCCGTGGCCGTGCTGCTGGTGGCGGTCCTGCACTTCGTCCCCGACGAAGACGACCCCCTGGCGGCCGTGGCCCGGCTGAAGGACGCGATGGCGCCCGGCAGTCACCTCGCCGTGTCGCACGTCACCAGCGAGCTGCGCCCGGTGGAGATCGGCAGGCTCGTCCAGCTCTCCGCGCGGGCGGGGGCGCCGTGGGTGGCGCGCGACCGCGCGCAGATCCAGCGCTTCCTCGACGGCCTGGAGATGGTGGATCCCGGCCTCGTCACCGCGCCGGAGTGGCGGCCCGAGGTCGCACGGAGCGTGGACCCGGAGAAGATGTGGGTCTACGCCGGCGTGGGCCGCAAACGGTGACAGGCCCGGCGGACAGGGCGTACGTCAGGAGTTCAGGGGCGTAGACCGTCGAGGAGCCGGGCGACGGCGCGGTGGCGAAGATCGGGCGTCCACCCGGCGGCCAGTGCGCCGTGGCAGGCGGCGGTGAGCAGCGCGACGACTTCATCGAGCCGCACCTCCGCGCGGACGACACCCGCCTCCCGAGCTCGCGTGAGCAGGGCGTCGAGAGCCTCGCCAAGGCCCGCGACCTGATGGTCGACGCCCACGTCCGTCCCACCGGCGGCCAGAAGATGGACCACTGTGCGGGCGCCGGCCGCGCGTTCGACGACTTCGGCGAAGAACGTGAAAAGCGCGGTGGGGCCGCCCTCGGCGGCAAGCGTCCCCGCCCGCACGGCCAGACCGCCCTGGAGGTCCTTCATGATCGCGGTGAGCAGGTCGGCCTTGGTGGGGAAGTGCCGGAAAACGGTGCCGATGGCGACGCCCGCACGACGCGCGACCTCCTCGGTCGACGCGGACGTGCCGTGTTCGTCGAAGACCTCGACGGCGGCGGCCAGGATGCGGGCCCGGTTGCGGCGGGCATCGGCGCGAAGGGTCGGCTCAGGCACGGTGATCTCCGGACATTGACAACATGAGTGACGACTCATAATTTGGGGTCGACCAGGATCATGAGTCGCAACTCATGTTAGGAGTTCACAGTGACTGAAGTCGACCAAGGGCCCTTGGCAGGGCCACGCGAGGCGTTCGAACGCTTCCGAGACCACCTGCTGGCGGGGACATGGGCCGGGCCGCTCGAGACGATGCTCGCCGACGACGGCGTGGTAGAGACCCCGTTCGCCCCTCCCGGTGCGCCGCGGCGGATCCAGGGACGGGAGGCGTTCGCCGCGTGGGCCGTCCCGCAGCGGGAGGCGCTTGGCGGGCGCATCCGCTTCACAGCCGTGCGCGACGTGGTCGTCCACCAGACGGCCGACCCGCAGGTCGCCGTCATCGAGTACGAGGTGGAAGGGGTCCGCGAGGCCGACGGCATGCGTGCCGCGGCCCCGTTCGCGGTGGTGGTGCGGGTCCGGGACGGGCGGGTCGCCCTGTGGCGTGAGTACCAGAATCCGCTGGCGATGGCACTGCTCGCGACCGCGTGACCGATCCGTACGCGCCTTCGCGCACGCGTGTGCCGCGATCCCGGCGACCCGCCCCGCCGCCCCTACACCCGAAGCACCGCCTCTGACGAGGCCCTAACGGGAGACGGGCTCCAGCACGTCCAGCCCGACGTACGGCCGCAGAGCCTTGGGAACCACCACAGAGCCGTCGGCCTGCTGGTGGTTCTCCAGGATGGCCACGATCCACCGCGTCGTGGCGAGTGTGCCGTTCAGCGTCGCCACGTGGTGCGGCTTGCCGTCGGCGTCCCGGTAGCGGACGCGCAGCCGGCGCGCCTGGAAGTCGGTGCAGTTCGAGGTGGAGGTGAGCTCCCGGTAGCGGCCCTGGGTGGGAATCCACGCCTCGCAGTCGAACTTGCGGGCCGCCGAGGTGCCGAGGTCGCCGGCCGCGGTGTCGATGATCCGGTACGGCAGCTCGACCTTGTCGAGCATCTCCTTCTCCCAGGCGAGCAACCTGAGGTGCTCGTCGTGCGCGTCCTCCGGACGGCAGTACGAGAACATCTCGACCTTGTCGAACTGGTGCACCCGGATGATGCCCTTGGTGTCCTTGCCGTACGAGCCCGCCTCCCGGCGGAAGCACGACGACCACCCGGCGTACCGCAGGGGCAAGGAGCCCGCGTCGAGGATCTCGTCGGCGTGGTAGGCCGCGAGCGGCACCTCGGAGGTGCCGACGAGGTAGAGGTCGTCGTCCGGCAGGCGGTAGATCTCCTTGTCGTGGGCCACGTGGAAGCCCGTGCCCTGCATCGACTCGGGCTTGACCAGCACCGGGGTGATCATGGGGGTGAAGCCCGCCTCGACGGCCTGCTGGATCGCCATGTTCAGCAGCCCGAGCTGGAGCCGCGCGCCGACGCCCTTGAGGAAGAAGAACCGGGCGCCCGACACCTTCGCGCCACGCTCGATGTCGATCGCGTCGAGCAGCTCGCCCAGCTCGACGTGGTCGCGCGGCGTGAAGTCGAAGGACGGCCGGTCGCCGATCTCCTCGATCACGACGTAGTCGTCCTCGCCACCGGGGGGCGCGCCCTCCTCCACGAGGTTGGGCACCGACAGCAGCAGCTCGTCGAGCTCGCCGCCGAGCGTCGTCGCCTCGGCCTCGGCGGTCTTCACCTGCGCCGCCAGGTCCTTCGCCCGGTCGAGCAGCGCCTGCCGCTCGTCGCCTGAGGCCCGGGACACCGACTTGCCGATGCTCTTCTGCTCCGCGCGCAGCGACTCGAAGCCGTTGAGCGCGGCGCGGCGGCGCTCGTCGAGGGACAGCAGGGCGTCCACGACCGAGTCGTCCTCGCCGCGGGCGCGCTGCGACGTCCGGAGCCGGTCAGGGTCCTCACGAAGGGTTCGCAGGTCAATCACGGATCAAAGGCTACCGGAGCCGGTGCGGCCCCCGCCCGTCACACGCGACCGGCGCGGATCCGCTCCAGCCAGCCTGCAGCCTCGCTGAAGTCGGCGTCCGCCGTACCCTTCCTGACCTGCGTGGCGACCTTGTCGGCCCGGGGATAGCTGCCGAGGAAGCGCAGGTCGTCGCAGAGCCGGTGCAGGCCGGAGATCGCCTCGCCGACCCGGGCCTCGGCGATATGGCCTTCGCAGTCGAAGTGGAAGAAGTAACGGCCGATGCCGTCACCGGTGGGCCGCGACTCGATCCGGGTCAGGTTGACGCCGCGTACGGCGAACTCGCTCAGCATCTCCAGCAGGGCGCCGGGATGGTCGTCGCGGAGGAAGGCGACGAGCGAGGTGCGGTCGGCGCCGGTCGGCTCCGGCAACCGGCCCGGCAGGGTCACCCGGACGAAGCGGGTCACCGTGTCGGAGCGGTCGCCGATCCCGGAGGCGAACTCCTCCAGGCCGTAGTACCCGGCCGCGATGGCGGGGCTGATCGCCGCGTCGTACGGCGAACCGGGGGCGGCCACCTCCTGCGCCGCGGCGGCCGTGGACGGCCACGCGATCACGACGGCCCCGGGCAGCTCGCGCTCCAGGTAACCGCGGCACTGGGTGATCGCCGCCGGATGGGTGATGACCCGCTTGATCTGGCGCAACTCGGTGCCGGGCCGTACGAGCAGGGAGAACTCGACGGGCAGGAGCAGCTCACCGGTGATGACGAGCGGCGGGCCCCATGCGAACTGGTCGAGCGTCTGGGTGATCGCCCCCTCCACCGAGTTCTCCAGCGGGACGACCGCTCCGTCGGCCTCGCCCGCACGCGCGGCGTCCAGGGCGGCTGCGACGTTGCCGCAGGGCAGGCGCTCGGCGTCCGGCTCCAGCCCACGCAGGGCAGCCTCGCAGAACGTGCCCTGAGGCCCTAGATACGCCAGCTTCGACATGTCAACAAGGGTAACCCCGGACTCACGGCCGCCGTTCGACGTGCACAGGCACATGTGGACAACGGAAGCGAGGCGCGAGAAGGCAGGCACGCGGCGGATGGCGAGATTGGGGCCGCGCATGAGAAGACGCGCGGAAGGACCGGCGGCGCAGAAGCACCGGCGGCGCAGAAGGACCGGCGGCGCAGAAGCACCGGCGGCGCAGAAGGACCGGCGGCGCAGAAGGACCGGCGGCGCAGAAGGACCGGCGGCGCAGAAGGACCGGCGGCGCGGAAGCTCAGTGGCGGGCCCGGTGAGGCTCCACTTCGGGCCCGATGCCGAGCCGCGCCGCCCGCACCGCCTGCTCCTCCTCGGGCGCGAGCGGCTGCATGCCCTTGCCTCCCCGTACGGCACGCACGTAGGTGCGGGTCTCAGTGCGGCCGTTGATCGAGGTGAGCACGATGCCGTCGCCGAAGCCGTCGATGAGGGCCACGGAGAAGGACATGCGGCCGCTCATCTCCTCAAGCGCGTCGTACCGGTAGACCGCCACGTCACGGATGGCCTTGTTGTCCACCGAGCCGTCGGTGGCGCTTTTGCGCGCGAGCGCGTCGAGGCACTCTTCCACGGAGCCGCGCGCGGCGCGCAGGGTGAGGAGGCCGATCGTCACACCGGTCACTCCCGCGAAGACACCGGCAAGTAGCACAACGGTAACCAGCACGCCACCGAGAGTAATCATCCGGTCAAGCCGGCGCACCTCGAACACGCGAGCCGCCGCACCTCGAACGGGGTCGGCTCGAACGGCGACAGGCCGCCGCACCTCGAACGGGGTCAGCTCGCTGCGGGGCGGCTCGCTGCGGCCGCACCTCGAACAGGGTCAGCTCGAACGGGTCAGGGCGCCGGCGTCGCGCTCCTGCGGGGCAGCCAGGAGCCGAGCAGCCAGACGAGGGCGATCGCCCCCAGGCCGAAGGCGTTCTGCACGATCTTGCCGGCGACCGGGCTGAGGACGGGGATCTCCAGCGCCTTGAGAGCCACTCCCCACCAAGGGATGGGCAGCACGTAATAGAGCCAGACGCCTGCGGCGACGAGCAGGCGAAGCCGGTCACGGCCCGACCCGGCGATCGCGGCGATCACAATCACCATCCAGGCGAGGTGGTGGATCCACGCCACCGGCGACAGCAGCACGGCCATCAGGCCGGTCAGCGCCACGGCGGTCGTCGTGTCGCCGCGGAGGAAGGCCCGGCGGGCCAGGCGGAAGCCGTACCAGCCGATGACCGCCACGGCCGCGAGCCACAGCAGCGACGTCAGCCACTCGGGCAGGTAGAGCCGCAGCAGCATGCCGCGCAGTGACTGGTTGGTCGTGGCGGCGTTCGCCCCGAGCCGCTCGGAGTCGAGCAGCGCCCCGAACCAGAAGTCCCGCGCGTCGCCGGGGATGACCAGGAACGGCAGGAGCGTGAGCAACATCGCCGTGTACGCGGCCATGAAGAAGGTGCGGCGCTGCTGCGGGTCCCCGTCGCGCCGCGAGAACCCGGTGACCGCCAAGTAGATCAGGAAGACGCCGGGAGTGAGCTTCACGGCCGTCGCCAGCCCGATCAGCATCCCGCGCGGCCACCAGGGCCGGCGGGCCAGGCAGTCGGCCAGGCACAGCGCGACGAGGAAGATGTCCACCTGGCCGAACCGGAACTGGTCCCGGATCGGCATGAGATAGGTGCAGGCGATCGTCACCACGGCGAACACCAGAGGCGCGGCGACGCCCCCGAGCCGACCAAGCACCCCCAGCCGCCCGAGCGACCCAAGCCACCCCGGCACCCCGAACCGCCCAAGCACCCCCGATTTCCCGAGCCTGCCGAGCGCTCCGTGACTTTCCGGCTCCGCCGTGCTCGCGCCTTCCCCTAGTCGCGCGCTCGCGGCCCGACGCCCCATCCGGCCGCTCCCGGACAAGCGGCCCGTACGGGCACCGTCAAGGAGGGGGCGGAAGGCGCAGGCGACTGTCGCCGCGAGGGCCGCGAGGAGGGCCGCTGTCCACACCCACTGCGCGACCGGCCACCACATGGCGCCCAGCGGCACGGCCAGCATCGCCGCCACCGGCGGATAGGTGAAGGGCAGGAGCTGCGGAGCCGGGGTGATCACGTCGTAGACGGGAAGGCCGAGCAGCAGGGCCGACCCGCCCGTACGGTAGACGTCCAGGTCCACCAGCCGCTGGTCCTGCGGGTTGGTGAGCCAGTAAGCGATCAGCGGGGCCGCCGCGGCGGCGACGGCCAGGAGAGCGAGCACCCACGCCCACGCGGGAGTTCTCGCCTCGGGCGTCGGGCCGGTCGTCATGACCAGGCAGGCTACCGTGGACCCTGTCCGTACCGCGTTCGATGACCTCGTCGATCATGTCGGCGATCGCCTGCCCGAGGAGCCCGCGAACCGTGCCAGCCCAGGCTTCTCCACGACGTCCCCAGCACCGGCACCGGCCCTGGCGCGGGCAGCGGTGCGGCCGGTCGCGCCGGCTCGGGGGCCGGCTCAGGGGCCGGGCCGGAGAGGGCCGTTCCCCGGTGGCGCTGGTGCCGGCGCTCCTCGCCTGCCTCGTGACGTGCCTTGCGGCCTGTCTCGTGACCATGGCCGCGCCCGCCGCGGCAGAGGCGCTCGGCCCCTCGGCCTCCGTCGCCTCCAGTGCTCGGCAGGCAGGCCCTGCGGGACGGGTCGTGGTGATCGGGGTGCCCGGCCTCCAATGGGACGACCTCGACCCGGCCAGGACACCCGCGCTGTGGCGGCTGGCGGCCGGAGGCGGCGCCGCGTCGCTGTCCACCAGGACCGTCCCTCCCGAGGGGCGGGCCACGACGTGCCCGGTGGCGGGCTGGCTGACGGTGTCGGCGGGCCAGCGGGCGGCGGCCGCCGGTACGGCCTGCACGCCGCCTCCGGACCCGGCCGTGGCCGCCGACGGGTCCACGACGGTCCCCGGCTGGGCGGCGCTCGCCGAGGCTCAGCGGTCGAGCCCCTTCCGGGCCCAGATCGGGCTCCTCGGGCAGACCGTGACCGCCGCCGGAGGGAAGGTCGCCGCGATCGGGCCGGGGGCGGCGCTGGCGGCGGCCGACGATTCGGGAAGAGTCCAGAGGTACGCGGCCTCCCCGAGTGAGCTCGCCGACCTCGGTCCGTACACGCTGGTGGTCGCCGAAGCCGGGGAGATCGGCCGGGCTTGGACAGACGCCGAAGCACGCGACGCGTCCGCCTCCGGCTCGGACATCGCCCCAGACGTGCGGCGGCAGGCGGTCGCCGCCGCGGACCGGACGGCCGGCGCGGTGCTCGCCCTGGTGCCCCCGGGCTCCACGGTGTTGCTGGCCGGCCTGTCGGACTCCGGCTCGATCGCCCATCTCCATGTGGCGATCGCCACCGGCCCCGGTGGCGCGGAAAGCGGGCGGGAGCCGTACCGGCGGGGGTTCCTGACGGCGTCCTCCACCCGGCAGGACGCACTCGTCACGATCACCGACCTGACCGCGACGGTCACGCACGCACTCGGGATCGGCACTCCGGACGGCGTCGTCGGCAGGCCGTGGCTGAGCGGCGGGGAGGCCCCGGAGGCGGCAGGCAGCGCCGTGACACGGCTCGCGGACGCCGATCTGGCCAGCCAGGTGCTCAGACAGGTCAGGGAGCCCTTCTTCGCCGTGCTCGTCGTGGCGCAACTGCTGTTCTACGGCCTGGCGGCCGTAGTGATCAGACGACATCGGCGGATGCTCACGGCGACACAGGTCGTGGCGGTGGTCAGCGGCGCCGTTCCGGTGTCCACCTTTCTGGCGCAACTCGTGCCGTGGTGGAGCCACAGCCACCCGATGGCCGGCCTCCTCCTGACGATCGCGGGCTTCGCCGGGCTGGTCGCGGGCCTCGGCTTCGCCGGCCCATGGCGGCGCCACGTGCTGGGCCCGCTGACGGTCGTCGCGGGAGTGACCTCGCTGGCCCTTCTCCTCGATGTCATGACCGGCTCGCGGCTTCAGGTCAACGCGGTGACGGGGTACGAGCCCGTGACGGGAGGCCGCTTCTACGGGTTCGGGAACATGGCCTTCGCCGCCTACTCGACGGGGACGATCCTGCTCCTCGCCGGGATCGCGCACGCGCTGCGTGCCCGGCGGCGGCTCGCGGTCGCCGTGTGCCTGGCGTACGCCCTGCTCGCGATCATGGGGGACGGCTGGCCCGCCTGGGGGGCCGACTTCGGCGGCGTGCCGTCGTTCGTCGTCGGGCTGGCGGTGTTCATGCTGATGATCACCGGCCGGAAAGTCTCCGCCGTCCGGCTCGGCCTCATCGGGCTGGCCGGTGCCGTGCTCATCATCGTGATCGCCGTCGTCGACTGGCTGCGGCCCGCCGACCGGCGGACCCATCTGGGGACGTTCGTGCAACAGTTGATCGGCGGCGAGGGTGGCTCGGTGGTGGGGCGCAAGCTCGGAGCCATGCTCCACACGCTCGGCAACCTGCCGCTGACGTTGCTTTCGCTGGTGGCGCTGGCGTTCCTGTTCCTCGTGCTGTCCCGGCCGTCCCGCTGGGGCGCGTCCGCGCTGAGCCTGGCCTACGCCCGCGCTCCCGAGTTGCGCGCGGGGCTCTTCGGGGCGCTGACCGCCGCCCTGGTCGGGTTCGGCATCAACGACTCGGGCATCGCGATCCCGGCGATGGCCCTCACCGTGGCCGTACCGCTCACGCTGGCCGCCTCCGTGCGCGCGCTCCAGCTCGCGCCGCCCACCACACCAGCGCGACCGTCAGCGCCAGTAGAAGCGACGGCACCACCTGCTCCCTGACCACGTCGACGAGCCATCGCAGATCGTACGGCTGCCCCGCCTGCCGGGCGGGAAGGTAGGCGAGCGAGAGCGCGCCCAGCCGGGCGACCATGAAGGCGTCCACCCCTGAGGCGGGGACGAGCGCGAGCAGGGCGAACGCCAGCCCGTCGTACCAGGGCAGCGCGTACGGCGCGGCGAACAGCCACGCGACCACGAAGGCGAGGGCCACGGGCGGCCCCTCCCGCGCCGCGACGCCGGACGGCTGCCGCCACGTCCCGGCCATGTCCCTGAGAGGGCCGCGCAGGAGGAGGACGGCGAGCGCCGCCATGAGAAGCAGCGAGCCCGCCTGGATCCAGGCTTTGTACGCCCCGGGGTGGAAGAGCTGCGCCGCCCCCTGGACCAGGTTCCACGGGCTGGCGAGCGACACCAGTTTGCTCGCGTTGAGCACCTGGTCGAGCGCGTGCGGCCCGGCCAGCCAGTAGGTCACGATCACGGTGACCGTCGCGGCGACGGCGACGAGGGCCAGCGTGCGGGGGCGCCGTCTCAGCTCCCAGGCTGTTCCCAGCGCGACCAGGCCGGTGGTGACCTTCACGGCGATCCCCAGCCCGAGCAGCGCCCCCCGCCGGGTGACCAGCCCGGCGACGACGAACGCGATCGCGAGGGTGTCGAGGTGCATCCCGGCCACGAGCTGGTAGACGAGCAGCGGGTTGGCCGTCCACAGGAGGGCCGCGCGACGCTGCCGTACGGGGTCGTCCCGGGTGGCGCGGTGCAGCAGCAGGCCGGTCGCGGCGAACGCGGCGGCGTTGACCAGCGCCATCACGAAGACCGTCAACCCGAGGGACTCGCCGCCGATGTGGCTCGCCAGGGCCTGGACGGCCGTCGCGACCGGACCGTAGACGCTGGGGACCGTCCGCCACTCCTCCACGGCGCCGATCACCGGATCGGCGGGCAGGTCGGCCGGCACCGTGACGTACGGATCGTGCCCGAGCGCCGCCTCCCGGCCGTAGGCGGCGTAGTTCAGATGGTCGGCGGAGCCGGACGGCGGCAGGAACGCGAGGATCCCGGCGGCCAGGCAGCCCAGGAGCACGAGCAGGCGCGCGGACGGCATCCGGCGGACCGACAGCAGCCCCGCGCCGAGACCGGCCGTCCCCAGGATCAGGGCGGCGGCGCCGAGCGCGACGACGAGATGGGCGTCCGGCGTCACGCCGAGCGAGTACGGCGGCTGCCAGGCGCTCCCGCTCCCCAGACCACCCGCCGAACCGGGCGTCAGACCGCTCCCCAGACCACTCGCCAGATCGGGCACCATCGCCGAGGGGCCGAGCAGGCCGATCGTGATCGTCGCGAGGACCGACAGCGTCGTCGCGACCACGCCCACCCAGGCGAGCGGTCCGCCGGACTCGCCGTGCGCCAGCGCCATGAGCTTCTCGACCGGCCTCATGAGCTTCCGGGCCGGAGCCGTGAGTTTCGCGACCGGCGCCGTAAGCTTCCCGGCCGGCGCCGTAAGCTTCCCGGCCGGCACCGCGAGCTTCCGGGCCGGAGCCGTGACGGATCGGGAGCGCGGCACGGGTGGACGGGGGACGCGGCCGTTCATCGCTGCCGGACCGGCCGTCTCCGCGTGCATCCTGGCATTCCACCACACGTACGGCGACCTTCCGGCCCCGCTCTCCTCGGGGAAGGGCGAGGCCGGCGCCTCATGGGCGGGTATGCGCGCGAATGCTTTCCAGCCCCTGCTTGACGACGGGCTCGCGGGCGGCCAGGGCCAGCCCGACGTCGCGGAGCTGCCGCGCCCTGTGCACCTGCGACCGCCAGTCGGTGCCGGTCGCCCGGTGGGCCATCGCGACCTCCACCTCGACCACGCGGAAGCCCTTCCTGAGCAGGTCCACGGTCATGCCCGTCTCGACGCCGAAGCCGTGCGCGAGCGGCCGGGCCGCCTCGAACGCGGCCCTCGTCAGGCATCGCTGCCCGTTGAGCGGCTGGGCCGGCTCCCAGCCGGTGAGCCGTTTGATGCCGTCCCGGGCCAGCCGTACGACCACGCCATGGCCACCCAGCTTCACACGGGTGGCGAAGACGGCGATGGTCGCATCGGCCTCGCCGGCGCGCACGGGGATGATCAGTGGCAGCGCGCCCCCGGCGGTCTCGCCGAGGTCGGCGTCGAGGAACAGCAGGTGCCGGGGCCTCCCCTCGTCGAGGAGGCGCACGGCCTCGGCCCCGCTCTCCAGGGCGGCCGCCTTCCCCCTGTTGCGGCTGTGCCGTACGACCCGGGCGCCGGCCGCCCTGGCCACCCGGCCGGTCTCGTCGGTCGAGCCGTCGTCGACCACGACCACGAGATCCACACCGGGCAGCTTCAGCGCGGCGGCCACCGTGACGCCGATCCGTTCGGTCTCGTCCTTGGCCGGGATCACGACCGCGGTGTCCGCCTCCGGCACCACCACGTCATCCATGCGTCTAGCCCTGCGGCTCGGCCGTGAGCAAATCGTCCGGCACGGTCTCGTGGACCGTGAAGACCGAGTCCAGTCCGGTGACCTGGAGGATCTTCCGTACGGCGGGCCTGGGCGCCGCCACCTCCAGGTTGCCGCCCCGCTCACGCAGCCGCTTGAGCGCGGAGAGCAGGACGTTCATGCCGGTGGAGTCGCAGAACTCCACCCCGGACATGTCGATGACCACCCGGTCCGGCGCTGCTTCCAGCAGGCGGGTGAACTCCGCCTGCAACCGAGGCGCGGTATATAGATCGATTTCGCCGAATACGGCCATGACGGCCTGACCGGCGTGGGACTGCGTCGCGACTTTGAGCTCCACGAGCCGCACACTAGCGCCGTCCCGGCCCGGGGTCACGTTACGCCGGAAACGCCGAAGAGTCGTCCGCCCTTTGTCCCCGATTCCGGCCCCATGGAAACGGCGCGTGCGCGAAGCTTGACGCTACGCGACGCCGGCTTGGCCGGACGGAGGGCCCGGAACCTCCGCGTCTTGGACGTCACTTCGTAAAGGAGGGCGGGCGCCGAGCACTGTGGGCCCGACAGCATGATGAACAGTGAAGTTCCCGAGGATCTCCAACGCCGGGCGCTACGCGAACAGCTGGAGATCATCCAAGTCAGGACCATGAAGGCGTCGTCGTGGCGTGCCGCCGCCGAACCGCTCAGGGCCCTGGTCAACCGCGAGGGGTACGTCCCGGTCAGCGCGAGGCTGGCGGCCGAGGACCTCGACTTCCTCGCCGAGGCGCGTGAGGAGCTGCTGGGCTTCTCCGAGCTTGGCCTGCGGCTGCTCGACCTCCATCAGCCGCGCGACGCCGGGGGCATCTCCAGCGACCCGGCCCACCCCATCCTCCGATGCCGGAGCTGCATGTGGCGGTGGCCGTGCCCGACTTTCCGTGCCATGGCCGAGGCGTTCGCCTATCGCGGCCGGGACGCCTCCGACGACCCGGAGCCGGCTGGCCACCCGTGGCGCGGCAGGCTCCAGCATCAAGGCGAGCCGTAACGACCACGTCCCGCCCGGGGCAGCCGTGACGACCTTCGTGAGCCGACCGGTCCCGAACGGCTGCCGCGTGTGACGCCCCGCCCCTCCGGGCCCCTCAGTGTGCCTATGACCGCTTGGCGGCGACGACCTCTCGTCGCCGCCTCCGGCTGCATACGCCCCTTTTGCGGCCGTGCATCCCTTGTTTGCACCAATCGACGATGTGAAGCAACCCCGCGCGCGGCGGCACATCCCGCCGAGGGCCCGTGACGCGCATCGAGTTCACCACCGTCCGGACCCCTTTGGCCTACCAGGTCAGACGCGTCTCATAGGGGCGACTACAGGTGCGCCTGGTTCGGCGGAATCCGAAGTCGTCTGCCTTGCTGCTCCATGAGTTGAAGCAACTTGAAGCCGTCGTTCCGGGTGCAGCATCCGTCAGTGACACCCTCACTGATCAGTTCTGCCGTGTCCCGCGTCACGATTCCGATCCGGCGGGCGTAGTCGCGAGCGTCGTGATCATCGGTGATCCAGTACGACCCTTCGTACTCCTTCCGATTACGGAGCACATGGATTGTCTGTGCTTCACCCAGATGCTTCAACGGCTCCTGCGGCGTTCCACCGAAAACGGCTCGCCGGACTCGTTCGATATGATCGACCTCGTCCGGATCGTCGATTTCGATCGGCTCCCCAAGCCAACCTGCTGTCGCTATCCCGCTCAAGGCGGGGTGGATGCGCGCCGAGCGGCTTGCTTCGTATGCGATCGCCTCAGTCCAGCGCCCACGGCCACGCAGGATCTGCTGCAGGAGCGGAAGGCTCGCCACGGATGCGAAATTGCACAACACCGTGTTGTCGGGAAACCAGTACAACGTCATGACGCGAGCGGGGAGTCCTCTCTCGGGTCACTGATGGCCTGCCTCAACACGGTCGTGTCCACACCGATCAAATTGGCGAATGGACGTAGTGTCGCCTTTCCCTCCGCATACGCCTGGAACGTGGTGCGCACCAGAGGAAGGGGGACCCGCGGATGGGATGTGTACTGGATCCACTCGCCCAGGAACTCGACGGCTCCTGCCAGCCCTGCGGCATCCCAGGCCGTCAACGCTCTGAAAGAGTCGCACGAACTCCGGTCGATCAGTTCGAGGTTGAACAGTCTCCAAGCGAGAGTGCTCGGGGAGACCCAGAGCCGGCAGGCAAACTCGGCGAAGGCCTCGCGTGTCCATGTCGCGCGCTCGGCCTCCTCGCGGAGCATCCGCGCCGGTAGGAGCAGTTCCGCGGCGAACGCGTTGGCGCGTATCTCGGAAGGCTTGCGCTTATGGTCGGAATCGTGGATGTCCACATCCACGCATACCTTCTGGTCATCCCCAGCAAGGAGGTGTCCCAGCTCGTGCGCAATGGTGAACCTCTGGCGTGCGGGGACTTCGGAGGTGCCGACCACGATCAGCGATGAATTCTCGTCAGCCCACGCCAACCCGTCGAAACCGTCGGGCAGGCGGCAGATTCCCACATCCACGCCGAACGCGGCCTCGACGGCTTCGGCCAGATCCCTTGTTCGCCAGAGTGTCACTCCCCGCTTTGACGCATGCTCAGCGGCCTGGACGGCCAGGTCGTGACCTTGGTCGACGCAGCGCGTTGACCGTCGGGTGGTTTCGAAGGTCGGCACCTGTTGCCGGTAGCCGAGGAAAGCGAGGTCCGCTCGTATCTGCGCAAGGCGTTCAGCTTCGCGGACGGCCCTCTCGGCTGACGTCGCGGGGGCCGAAGTGCGTGCGGCCATGGAAGGCGTGGAGGGATCAGCGCCGAGGATCCAGTCCACGGATACGCCACACAAGTCGGCGATTCTGGCCAGGTCCAGCGACGTGAATCTTCTGACGCCCGACAAGGACTTGGACATCTTGGATGCGTCCAGCCCCGTCTTGGCTGCGAATTCCGCTTGGGTGAGGCCGCTGTCCGCTATCAATTGACGTACTCGCGCCGCCGCGGTGTTCTCGGCCATGACCAAATACTATGCACCGGTTGCGAAAATCGCAAGACCAGGCGCCTGTGGCGTCGGTGGAACCGAGCCGCCTGGCCAACGAGGCGATGACCGTCCTGCCGGGATGGCCGTCCAGGCAGAGCGGCGGTCAGGCCGGGTGACAGTCAGGCGCTGGCGGCCAGGGGGAGGCGGATCTCGAAGCGGCAGCCGGGCCCCTCGTTGGCCACGCCGATCTCGCCATCATGGGCCTCCACGATCCCCCGGGCGATGGCCAGGCCCAGCCCGGCGCCGCGGTCGGGGCCGGGAGTCCTCGCGTCCTCCCCCCGGAAAGCCACGTCGAACACCCGCGGGAGGTCCTCCTCGGGGATGCCGCCGCAGCCGTCGAGGACGGACAGGCGAGCCGTCCCGTCCTCCGCGACCGCGCGCACCGAGACCCTCCCGCCCGGCGGGGTGTGCCGGATCGCGTTCACCATGAGGTTCCGTACGGCCCGGCTGAGCTCCTCGGAATCGGCGTTGACCGGCAGGGCCGCGTCGGCCTCCCCGGTGAGCTGGACCGGCTTCGCCCGGGCCAGCGGCTCCACGCTCGCCAAAGCATCGGCCAGGAGGTCCCCCAGCCCGATCCGCGCCCGGGACGGCGTGAGCGACCCGGCGTGGATCCGGGACAGCTCGAACAGGTCGTCCACCATGCCCGACAGACGGTCCACCTCCAGCCGGATCTGGGCGTGGTAGCGCTTCACCGTGTCCGGATCGTCCGCCACACCGTCCTCGAGGGCCTCGGCCATCGCCCGCATCCCCGCCAGCGGGGTGCGCAGGTCGTGGCTGACCCACGCGACGAGGTCACGCCTGGCGCTCTCCAGGGCCCGCTCGCGCTCCCGGCCCAGCCGCAGCCGCTCGTACGCCTGCTCCAGGGCGGCGCTGATCGTCTGCAGCTCGGCCGGCAGCGGCCCGTCCGGCGGGGTGAACCTCCCCGAGGGCGTCACGCCCTCCAGCGCGCTCACGAGGCGCCTGCTCGCCAGCACCACCCTTCTCGCGACGACCAGCGCGACGACGAGCCCGACGAGGCCGCCGATGGTCACGACGGTCAGCACGATGTCCTTCGGCCGGCCGTCGATGACCATGGCCAGGGTGATCGCGACGACTCCGCCGAGCGAGCCCACCACGGTCACCACGGCGACGATCGCGAGCATCACGCCGATCGACCGGCCGCGCACCACGCGCAGCAGGATGAGGCCGAGGCCCGCGACGGCCAGGCCCAGCCCGGCGGTGACGGCGATGATCTGGAAGATCATGTGAGCGGCTCGTAGCGGTAGCCGACGCCCCAGACGGTCACGATGCGCCTGGGATCGGTCGGATCCGGCTCGATCTTCTCCCGGAGCCTGCGCACGTGGACCGTCACCGTGGAGGAGTCGCCGAACGACCAGCCCCACACCTGGTCGAGGAGGGCGGCCCGGCTGAACGCCTGGCGGGGGTTGCGCAGGAGGTAGGCGAGCAGGTCGAACTCGCGCGCGGTGAGCGTGATCTCGGTGCCGCCCAGCCGGACCTCGTGCGCGCCGACGTCCACCACGAGGTCGCCGTCGCGCAGCACACCCGTCCCGGTGGGGCTGAGGGCCCCCCGGGCGCGGCGCAGCACGGACTGCACGCGCAGGGCCAGCTCCCGGGGGCTGAACGGCTTCGTCACGTAGTCGTCGGCACCCGTCTCCAGGCCGACCACCCGGTCCATCTCCTCCCCCAGGGCGGTCAGCATGATCACCGGAACGGGGGACCGTTCGCGCAGCTTCCTGCAGACCTGAAGGCCGTCCATCTTCGGCAGCATGAGGTCGAGCACCAGCAGGTCCGGCGGGTCGGCCAGGGCCCGCCGCAGCGCCTCGGCGCCGTCGCCCACGCACTCCACCTCATGGCCGTCACGCTCCAGATAGCGGGCGACGACCTCGGCGACGGTCGGGTCGTCGTCGACCACGAGGACGCGGGCGGGAGGGTTTCCACTCATCGGGCATCGGACTCCTCAGGAGGCACACCCCCACGGTATGGCCACGCCGAGCCCGCTCCGATGCCCGTCATCACACCGTAAGAGGCACGGGCCACTCATGCCCAATCGGCATGATTCACGTGAAACGCAGGCTGCGCGTGGAAGGCGCCCGGTGAGGTGGACGGCTCACCGGCCCTGCGAACGTTTCGGCATCACCTTTCGATCAAGCTCGCGGTTGTCGGTCGCGCCGCGTACCTTGTGGTTATGGCCCGTACCGCTCTCGCCGTCGTGGGAATCATCCTCGCCATCTGGCTGGTGTTCGGATTCGTGATTCCCGCCTTGTTCGCGACGCTGAAGTTCCTGCTGCTGTTCGCTTTCATCGCACTCGTCGTCGTCGCAGCGATCACCCTCATCGGGAAGCTGTCGCGCTGACATGAGCGCCGTCCAGGCCGTCATCGGATCGCTCGCCTGGCTGCTGGCCGGGCCGGCGGCCGGGTCCTCCGGGCCCGGCCTGCTGGCCATGCTCGGCATGGCCGGTGTCGCGGTCCTGTTGTTCGCCTGGATGCTCGGCCGGCTCGCGGGGACCCTCGCGACCGAGCCCGCCCCCGCCGGCCGGACCTACCGCGACCATGTGGTCTTCGTCAGATCCCGTGATCCGGGTACGGCAGGCCGTCCCAGACCCAGAGCCCCATCGGGAAGCCCGGCGCTCGCCTGATCACCCGTTGATCACGAGCGCCTTCGTCATGTCCTCACCCAGACGAAAGGCTTCCCCATGCCCGGCTTCGTGCTCTCCGCCGCCTACGACCTCGTCCACTCCCTCAGCGACCTCGCCGGTGCGGGGCTCGCGATCGTCCTGTTCACTTTGGCCGTACGGCTGCTGCTGCTCCCGTTGAGCATCCGCGTGGCCCGCGCCCAGCGGATCCGGCTGCGCCTCGCACCGCAGGCGGACAAGCTGCGCAAGAAGTGGAAGAACGACCCGCAGCGCCTGATCCGGGAGGTCAACGCCCTGTACGCCGCGGAGGGCGCCTCCCAGTTCTCCGGCCTTTTGCCCTCGTTCGCGCAGGCGCCGTTCATCATGGTGACGTACCGGCTGTTCACCTCCGCGGTCATCGCGGGCCATCCCAACCTGCTGCTCGGGCAGGGCGTGCTCGGCGTTCCCCTCGGCGAGCACGCCGGTGCGGTGCTCGCCGGCGCCGGGCTGTGGAGCGCCCCCGCACTCGTCTTCCTCGGGCTGTTCGCGCTCCTCGTCGTGGTGGCGGGGATCACTGCACGCCGGGTCGATCCCGCGGCGCCCATGCGGCGGGTGCTGGTCGTGCTGCCGTTCGCGACGGTCGCGGCCGCGACGGTGCTCCCGCTCGCGGCCGGTGTCTACCTGCTCGTGTCGTCGGCCTGGACGACCGCGGAAAGGGCCCTGCTCTACCCTCGCACCGCGTAACCGGGGCGCTCCGGCCCGGCATCCGTCGTGTGCCCGGGCTCCGCCCGTGATTCGCCGTCTCGGCACCCCGACGCCGCGACGGCCGATGACGGTCATATTCGCTGGTCAAGGCGCGTTTCCATTGCCGGGGCAGGCCCTTCCACGGCTTCTCCACCAGCGAACGAATGCACCTATGCCGCAGCAGACGTCCGAAAGGACGCTTAAGGCGCATAAACGGAGAACTTGTACCTCGAAACGTTTCGATGTTATGTATCTGCAGATGTCACTTCTTGTCAGCCCGGCCAGTTAGAACGTCACAGGAACCGCCCAACGTCCCCCGGAGTGGCGATGTCCCTTCGTTCCCGCCGTCTCGCCAGGTCCCGCGGATGCGCCGTCGCCGTCCTCACGGCCCTGGCCCTCATCCCCGGCGCCCTGCCGACGTCCCCCGCAACAGCGGCGTCCCTCTCAACCGCATCGCCGACGCCGACCGAGTCGCCCACACGAACAGAGTCACCGGCGCCGTCCCCCACACCGACACCGTCACCGTCGGCATCACCGTCGGCGTCTCCGACCACCGGCGCGACGGACCCGACGACGCCGGTCTCTCCGGACGGCGGCCCGGCCGACGCCGCCGCCGTCTACCGCTACCTGGAGAACCCCCAGATGCTGGGCGAGGGGCAGCAGCCCCAGCACAGCGTGCTGCGGCCGTACGCGGACACGCGCGGCGCGGCCGGGGACTCGGCGGAGCACAGCGCCCGCTCGCCGTGGATCGCCTCGCTGAACGGCGAATGGCGGCTGAACCTGTACAACCGCCCCGACGACGTGCCGGCGGACTTCCACTCGGCCGGGTACGACGTCTCCAAGTGGCCGAAGGCCTCGGTGCCGCACACCTGGCAGTCGGACTTCATCGACCACCCGATGTTCCGCAACGTCCCCGAGGAGATCTGGCCCGACGACCCGCCCCGGGTGCCGCACGACGTGAACCCGACCGGCGCGTACGTCCGGACCTTCGACGTGGCCGAGAACTGGTCCGGCCGGCGGGTCTTCCTCCGCTTCGAGGGCGTCACCAGCGGTTACTTCGTCTGGGTCAACGGCCGCTACATCGGCTACGACCAGGGCGGCTACACGCCGGCGGAGTTCGACGTGACCTCCGCGCTCAAGCCCGGCGCCAACCGGGTGGCCGTCCAGGTGCACCGCTGGGGCTCCGGCTCCTACCTGGAGGACTACGACCAGTGGCGGTACAGCGGTATCTTCCGTGACGTGTGGCTCTACGCCACGCCCCAGACCCGGCTGCGCGACGCGTACATCACCACCGACCTGGACGCCCAGTACCGCGACGCGACGCTGACGGCGCGGGTGGACCTCGACCACGCCGCCGCCGGCGCGGCCGGTCGCTACACCGTGCGCGGCACGCTGGTCGACCGGCGTGGCACGAAGGTGACCACCGTCGAGGGCCAGGCGGACGTCGCGGGCGCCACCGCCCGCACGACCCTCACCGCGCAGGTGACCGGCCCCGCCAAGTGGAGCGCCGACGCCCCGAACCTCTACTCCCTGGTGCTGGAGCTGCTCGACCCGCAGGGCAAGGTGGTGCAGACCACCTCCCAGGCCGTCGGCTTCCGTGAGGTCGAGGTGCGGGACGCCCAGGTCCTCGTCAACGGCAAGCGAATCCTGATCAAGGGGACGAACCGGTCGGAGACCGATCACGACACCGGGCGGCACGTGAGCCGCAAGGCCATGATCCGTGACGTGGAGCTCATGAAGGGCCTGCACATCAACGCGGTCCGCACGTCGCACTACCCGTCCGACCCGTACTTCTACGACCTGGCGAACCGCTACGGCCTGTGGCTCGACGACGAGGTGGACATCGAGACCCACGCGCACGAGTCGTGCCCGTCGGTCTGCCTCGCCTCCAAGCCCGAATGGCAGGCGGCCTTCGCCGACCGCTTCCAGGCCATGGTCCAGCGGGACAAGAACCACCCGAGCATCTTCATGTGGGACACCGGCAACGAGGCGGGCCTCGGCACGGCGCACTTCGCCATGGCGGAGTGGGCCGACGCCAACGAGCCCACCCGGCTGCTCTACCACCAGTCCAACGACCCCAACGGCGACGCGCCGTACGCCGATGTGTGGGGGCCGCGCTATCCCACGCCGAGCTACGTCGAGTCGATGGGCAAGACGGCGACCCGGCCGGTGATCTTCGGTGAGTACGCCCACGCGATGGGCAACGGCCTGGGGAACTTCGACCAGTTCTGGAGCCTCGTCCGCCGATATCCCTCGCTGCAGGGCGGCTTCATCTGGGACTGGGCCGAGGCGAACATCGGCCAGCCGCTCGTCTTCACGCCCGACTCCTCACGCAACAACATCCAGACGTTCCTCGTCGGCAAGCCGGAGCCGGCCCCCGGCCACCGCGGCCAGGCCGTACGGCTGTCGAGCCTGGACGACTTCGTCGACGTGTTCCGCGACCGGAGGCTGGACATCGCGGGCACGGCGGTGACCCTCGACGCGTGGGTCCAGCCGGGGGCGTGGGCGGGCAGCTTCCCCATCCTCACCAAGGGCCAGGCGTACGGCCTGGAGATGCGTGACGAGCGCACCCTGCAGTTCGGCGTCACAGCGGGCGGCGGCCGCACGACTGTCAGGGCCGCGGTGCCGGCCGACTGGTACGGCGGCGTCTGGCACCGGGTGACCGGCGTCTACGACGGCGCCGCGCTCACGCTGTACATCGACGGGAAGCAGGCGGCGACCGCGGCCAAGACCGGCGCGATCGACCCCGGCCTGTACGAGGTCCGCATCGGCCACAACGCCGAGACCCAGCAGGACAACTTCGGGGGCGCCCGCATGGGCCGGGGCCTCGTGGACGACGCGCGTGTCTACGACTCGGCGCTAACCGCCGGACAGCTGTCCGCCGGCGACGACCCGGCGTCGCGCGCGGTGCTGGCGCTCGACTTCGACCGCTTCGACCGGAAGGGCGACTTCCTGAGCCTCGGCCGCAGCCTGTCCGGTACGGACGGTCTCGTGGGCTCCGACCGCTACGTGCAGCCGGAGACCGCCGAGATGGCGTGGGCCCAGGCTCCCGTCCGCTTCACCGGCGCCAACCCGTCGTCGGGCCGCGTGCATGTGCTCAACGAGGAGCCGGCCACCACGCTCGACTTCACGGTGCGCTGGTCGCTCCAGGAGGTGGACCGCACATTGCGCTCCGGCACCCGGGACGTGCACCTCGGCCCGGGCCAGAGCGTGGACCTCGACTTCGGGGCCGCGCCGGCCAACCCGCAGGACCGGCAGCGATGGCTCCAGGTGCAGGCGATCCCGATGCGGCGGCCGAGCTGGGCGCCGCAGGGCTACCGGTACGGCTGGAACCAGTTCTCCGCCGGCGGCCGGATCGTCCCCGGCGTCATCCCGCCAGGCGACGGCGCGACCGGCCCCACGCTGCGGCGTGACGGCACCGGTGTCACCGTGTCGGGCAAGGGCTGGACGTACCGGTTCGACACGGCCACCGGCACGCTCACGTCCATGGACGCGGGCGGGCAGCAGTTGCTGCGTACCGGCCCGGAGCTGGACGCCTACCGGCCGCCGACGAGCAACGAGACCTACGACTGGGGCGTCGCGGACCGCCTGATCTGGCATCAGGTCGGCCTCGACCGGCTCCGTACGCAGGTCACCGGCGTGGAGACGTCGACGGCCGACGGCGCGGCGGTCGTCGACGTGCGCAGCACGGTCGCGGCCCCCGGGGCCGAGGCGCTGCTGTCGTTCCAGCAGACGATGCGCTACCGGATCGACGGCCAGGGGACCGTCACGCTCCAGCACCGGGTCGTCCCGCAGGGCTCCCGGCTGGGCGCCCTGCCGTACCTGCCGCGCGTCGGCGTCCAGGTCAAGGTGCCGGCGTCGATGAAGAAGTTCACCTACTACGGCAAGGGGCCGCAGGAGACCTACAACGACAGGCAGAGCGGCGCCTTCACCGACGCCTGGAGAAGCGACGTCGACCGCGAGTACGTCCGCTACTCCCGGCCGCAGGCGTACGGCAACCACACGGCCGCCCGGTGGGCGACGCTGAACAACGGCAAGGCGGGGCTCCTCGTCGGCCGTGCCGACGGCGACATCGACGTCAGCGTCACGCCGTACGACGAGCTGGACCGCGCTGAGTACGACTTCCAGCTCCCGCTGGTCCGCAACGACGGGTGGGTGACACTGCACGCGGAGGCCGGCGAGACCGGGATGGGCGAGACGCCGAACTCGGTGCAGGAACCGTTCCGCGTGCCCGCCACGAAGACCCAGGACTACACGCTCACGCTCCGCCCGCTCACCGCGAAGGAGGTCCACGCGGGCGGGGTCGTGGACTCCGAGGCCGCGGCGCCGTGCCCGCCCGACGCCGCCGTCACGAGTGACGGGAACATCCGGCCCGGGCAGGCCGAGCAGGTCACGGTCACCGTCTCCGCCCGCTGCGCGGGCGGTGTGAGCGGGGTCAGGGCCGCCCTGGCCGTGCCCCAGGGATGGACGGTGACGCCGGCCTCCGCCGATGTGGGGCAGGTGGCCGCCGGAACGCCGGGGAAGGCCGTCTTCTCCGTCACCGCTCCGGCGGGCACCGACTACGGCGACTACGGGCTGACCGCCACCGTGACCGGCACGTCGGCGGGCTTCCCGTTCAGCGTGACGGCGGCGGGTTCGATCCGCGCTCCGCTCGCGGAGGGGTACGCGTGGGTCAGCGACATGCCGTACACGGCGCCGGAGAACGGCTGGGGACCGGTCGAGAAGGACCAGAGCAACGCCGAGCAGCCGGCCGGCGACGGCAGGAAGCTCACGATCGGCGGCATCACTTACGACAAGGGCTTCGGCGCGCACGCCGTCTCCCGGATCGTGGTGGACCTCGGCGGCCGGTGCACCGCCTTCCGTGCGGACGTCGGCGTCGACGACGAGACGGGCGTCAACGGCTCGGTGGCCTTCGAGGTGTGGGTCGACGGGCAGCGCAAGGCGGCCACCGGCGTCCTGACCGGAGGCGGAGGCGCGGAGGCGCTGTCCGCGGACGTCAGCGGCGGCGAGCAGATGGAGCTGCGGATCACCGACGGCGGCGA
Source organism: Microbispora sp. NPDC049125 (assembly GCF_040802045.1). Classification (NCBI taxonomy): domain Bacteria; kingdom Bacillati; phylum Actinomycetota; class Actinomycetes; order Streptosporangiales; family Streptosporangiaceae; genus Microbispora; species Microbispora sp. NPDC049125. The sequence continues at coordinate 57,142 of NZ_JBEZDW010000016.1, forward strand.
CGGCGTCGGCAACGACCACGGCGACTGGGGCGGCGCGCGCCTCGCCTGCGCCTCCTGACGTGAAATTCAGCCGGGCCGGTGACGGCCGGTCCGGCTGAGGGTCAGCTCGGCCGGTGACGGGCGGTCATCCCACCTCACGCAGGGCGGGAATTCCGGTCGCACCGTTCCGACTGTTTCGGCCTTCCCATGCGGCGGTGACGACGGCCCAGACGGTGGTCGAGTGGTCGTCGTGCCGGACTCCCCATCGGTCCGCCAGATACTCCACGATGCCCAGCCCCCGGCCGCCGAGAGAGGAGAGCGTGGGGCGGCCGGCCCGGGGCTCCGTGTGCGCCCCGCCGTCGCTGACGGCGATCTCGATCTGGGTGTCCGAGCAGGTCCAGGCCACCTGCAGGTGACCGCAGGGCAGGGGATGCGCGTGCCGGAGGGCGTTGCTCAGCAGCTCGCTCATGACGAGGACCACGTCGTCGACGGAGGAGTCGATGAGGCCGGCGGCGAGCAGTTCGGCACCGAGGCGCTGACGTGCGGCGGCGACGCTCGACGGTGCGTACGGCAGCATCACGACGCTCGACGCACTCACCTCCCCGACTCTGTTCTCCCAGAAGGAGATCAGCCCCACTAGGACCGAAATGCCCCGTTCGATCCACGGGGAAACCGTGCTCCGATCACAGCTTGTGCACATTGGACAATAGATCAGCTCTTAGGAGGTGACGCCGTTACCACTTCGGTGTGTCGCTTCGGATAGGGGAGCGACGTCCAGGACGACCCGCATGCGGGTGCCTCCGCCCGGCCTCGGCAGCGCGGTGACGTCCCCTCCCTGGGCCCGCGCGAGGCTGCGCACGATGTAGAGGCCGAGCCCGACGCCGCCGAACCTGCGCCGGTCGCCGCTGTCCGCCTGGACGAACCTCTCGAAGACACGCTCCCGGTCGGCGGACGCGATGCCCACCCCCTCGTCGTCGACCACCAGGACCACCTTCGCGTCGTCACGGCTGGCGGCGACCCGGATCAGTCCGCCGTCGGGCGAGTACTTGAAGGCGTTCTCCAGCAGCTGGCCGAGCAGGATCTCGGTCGCCAGCGGGTCACCGTACACAGGGGGGAGCCCGGGCGGGATGTCCACCTCGACGCGGTGCCGTTCGGACAAGGCGGGCAGCCCGAGCGTGGCCACCCGGACGAGCGCCGCCAGGTCGACGACCTCGACCCGCACCTTGAGCTCGTCGGCGCCCGCCCGGGCGCCGAGCAGCAGGTGGTCCATGAGCCGCCCGAGCGAGCGGGCACGCTCGGCGATGGTGTGGACGGCGGCCCGGCGCTCCGCGTCGGACAGGGCCTCCCAGCGGGAGTCGAGCGTGCTGGCGAACCCGTGCACGATCGTGATCGGCGTGCGCAGCTCGTGGCTGGTGGTCGCAAGGAACAGGTCCTTGGCCTCCTCCAGCTCCTTGGACCGGGTGACGTCGCGGAAGTCGACGACGATCTCCCCCGTCTCCCTGATCTCCGCGCGGAGCACGTCGAGCCAGCGTCCCGAGGGGAGCTGGAAGGTCAGCTTCTCCCCCGGCTCCGGCACCGGGAACGGCGGCGGGCCGCCGATCACACGGTCGGCGGGCAGGCCGGTCAGCTCGGCCGCCGCGGGGTTCCACTGGGTGACCCCGCCCGCCCCGTCGAGCACGGCGATGCCGTCCGCGCTGGCGTCGAAGACGGCCCGCTCGTGGGCGCGCTGCCGTACGGCGTCCTGGTAGGCCATGGCGTTGCCGACGGCGATGCCGGCGTGCCCGGCGAGCAGTTCGAGCAGCTCCAGCTCCAGATGGCCCGCCTTGCCGCGGCCGAACATGGCGTAGAGCGCTCCATACGGGCGGCCGCCGACCGCCGCGACACCCACCGCGATCGTGTGCAGCCCGGGGACGCGTGCCCAGATCAGGTCGCGCAGCTCTTCGCTGCCGGTCTCCAGCAGGACGGGCTTGCCGGTGCGCAGCAGCTTGCCGACCAGGCTGGTGCGCAGGTCGGCCGTGACGCCCCGCAGCGCCTGGGGGAGGCGGTGGACGGCGACCAGCCGCAGCCGGTCCCCTTCGATCATCGCGATGCCGCCGGCGTCCGCGCCGGTCAGCTCGGTGAGGCTGGCGGCGATCCGGTCGAGCACGACCGGCAGGTCCAGCTCGGCGTTGATGTCGCCCACGACGTCGGTCAGCCGCCGGACCAGCCGGGCCCGGCGCGTGGCCCTGCCCTGGGCGGCCTCGTCGTCCTCCGCCGCGTGGTAGACGCTGACGTAGCCGAGCAGCGCGCCGTTCGGCGAGCGCAGCGCGCTGGTGTCGACCCTCAGGTCGAGCAGCCCGCCGTCCCGCTGGAAGCGCTTTGTCCACAGGGACGCCCGGCCGCCGGCCCGGACGCGTTCGAGCACGGCGTTGTGCTCGGCCACCAGCTCGTCCGGCACGATCGGCGCGCGCCTGCCGAGCAGCTCGGCCGCGGGCCAGCCGAACAGCCGCTCCGCCGCGCCGTTCCACGTCAGGACGGCCTGGTCGCGGTCCACGGCGACGATCGCGTCGGGGGAGGACGCGACGACGGCGCGGGCGAGGCTGCCCTCGTCGTCGTCACCGCTGAAGTCACCCACGTCACCATCGTGCCGTCTTTCACCTTTTGATCTTGGGCTTTTCCGCCAGCTCGCGGCGGCTCCGATACGCTGCCCCCAGGGGAGCGAGAGGAAGTGGGGCCGATGTCCACCGGGGACCTGGAAGCCCTGCTCCGCATAACCTCCCCCGGGTATGTCGGGGAGGCGCCTCCCGACATCGCCTTCGGCACCACCGACACGCCGGTCGGGCGGCTCGTCCTCGCGGTGACCGCGCGGGGTGTCGTGACGTGCAGCTACGACGACGAGCACGCCGTCTTCGCCCGCGTGTCCCGGGCGCTCGGCTCGTTCATCGGCCCCGACCCACGCCGTCTCGACCCGGTGCGGCGCGAGCTCGACGCGTACTTCGCGGGCCGCCTGCGAGCCTTCTCCACCCAGGTGGACCCTCAGCTCTCCAGTGGTTTCACCCGGACGGTGACCCAGATGACCCTCGCCGTGCCGTACGGGAGCGTCACCACCTACCGGGACCTCGCCGAGCGGATCGGGCGGCCCCAGGCGGTCCGCGCCGTGGCCAACGCCCTGGCGGGCAACCCGGTATGCCTGTTCGTGCCGTGCCACCGCGCCGTGGACGGCCCCGGCTCGCTCGGCGGGTACGCCGGAGGAGCGGCGGCCAAGGAACAACTGCTCCGCCTCGAAGGCGCGCTCACCTGACCGTCCCGGGTGGGGACCCGGGAACCGGCCGGGTCCGCGCCCTCAGCCCCCGGCCGCGCGGGGTGATGGCGGCCGGTGGCGTGAGCGGAAGGCCGCGGCCTTCTCGCGGTTGCCGCACTCGCGCATGTCGCACCAGCGGCGCGAGCCTCCGCGTGAGGTGTCGACGTAGAGGCGGGTGCAGATCGGCCGCTCACACTGGCGCACGCGCGCGGCGTCGGGGCCGCCGAGCAGGCCGGCCGCCGAACGCGCGATCGAGGCCAGTGCGTGCCCCAGATCGCCGGTACGGCGCAGCCGCAGCCCCTCGCCGTCCTGGACGAGCGCCGGCGTGACCGGGAGACCGGCGGCCAGCTCGTTCACCAGCGCCACGTCGCCAGGCTCGTGGTCATGGCCGCGCAGCGGCGCGACCCCGAGACGGTAGACGGCCTCCCTGAGCCGCAGGGCCAGGCGATGGGCGTCCTCGTCGACGGCCGGAGGGAGGTCCAGCAGCCCGGCCGCGACGACCCAGGAGGCGAGCAGGCCCGGCGTGCCGAGCAGCTCGACCCGCTCGTCGTCCCTGTGCCCGACCGTGCCGGCGAAGTCAAGCGCCAGGTTGCCGCTCCAGAACGTGAACACCCTTCAACCATAACCGCCTTGACAGGTTATTCGCAGCCCTCCATCGTGGTAACCGTCTTGGGCGGTTATCGGAGGTGTGCGCATGACGATCGGGGAGAGCGTGGGAGTCGCGGAGCGGCCCCGGACGGAGGGGGCGAGGCGGCTCGCGGAGGCGGCGACCCCCGGGACGTTCGTCGTGCTGTGGAGCAGCGCCTTCATCGCGGGAGTGATCGGCCTGGGGGCCGCGCCCCCGCTGCTGCTGACGCTGTGCCGGTTCGCGCTCGCCGGCATGCTGCTGGCCGCCGTGGCGCTGGTCACGCGCGCGCCGTGGCCCCGGGGCCGGGCGCTCGGGCACGTGGTGGTCGCCGGGCTCCTGCTGCAGGCCGTGCAGTTCGGCGCGTTCTACACGGCGATGTCGCTGGGGGTCACCGGAGCGGTGGCGGCCCTGGTCCAGGGGCTGCACCCCGTGCTCACCGCGCTGCTCGCCGTGCCGCTGCTCGGTGAGCGGGTGAGCAGGCGGCAGGCGATGGGCTTCGCGCTCGGAGCGGCGGGCGTCGTCCTCGCCGTCGCGGAGCGGATCTCGTCGGTGGGAGGCGGGGTGCTGCTCTGCGTCGCGGGCCTGCTGGGGCTCAGCTTCGGGACGCTCTACCAGAAGCGGTTCTGCCCCGGCATGGATCTGCGCAGCGGCCAGGCCGTGCAACTGCTGGCCAGTGTGCCGTTCATCGGCGTGCTCACGACCACGCTGGAGCACCCGGCGGTGACCGCGTGGGGACCGTTCGCGGGAGCCGTGCTGTGGCTCGCGCTGGTGAACTCGATCGGCGCCTTCACCCTGCTCTACCTGCTCCTGCGCAGGTCGCAGGCGAGCCGGGCGAGCAGCCTGTTCTTCCTGACGCCGTCGGTCACCGCCCTGATGGCCTGGGCGCTGCTCGGGCAGCCGCTGAGCGCGCTCACCGTCGCCGGTCTCGCCGTCAGCGGCGCGGGCGTCGCCCTGGCCACCCGCACCGTCAGGCCGGCTCCCGTCGCAGCAGCCCGATCAGCATCGTGAGCAGGGCCGACACGAGGAAGGCGGCGAGCGCGGCGTTCATCCACGGCTGATGGGCGAAGCCGATGCCTTCGCGAACGCCGGTCCACAGGTGGTCCCACCAGCCGACGGTGGGTGTCGCCGTGACGATCCAGTACGCGGCGAACCCGAGGATCCAGGGCACGACCATGAGCCACCGCGACGGGGCGTCGTCGGCGGTGTTCCAGCGCGATGCGCCCCCGAGCAGGAAGTACTCGACCACGAGCACGGCGAACATCGGGACGAAGACCGCCCCGATCACGCTGAGGAAGGCGGCGTAGGAGTTCACGTTGACGAACAGCGCGATCACGACGGTGACGAGGCCGATCGCGACGGAGATCACCCGCCGGTCCATGCGCGGCGCCAGGTTCTGGATCGACACCGTGGTGGAGTAGACGTTGGCGAACGACTGGTCCGCCTCGCGCAGCACCAGGATGCCGAAGAACAGGGCCCCGAGCGGCGCGGCGACGAAGGGGTCCCACACCTGCTTCGCGTCGTTGCCCACCAGCGCGAGCGCGGCGATCCCGAGGGCCAGGCAGGCGACCTGGGCGATCGTGTAGCCGCCCACCACCCCGCCGAAGGCGGCGCCGCTGGAGCGGGAGTGCCGGGCGTAGTCGGCCGCCATCGGCACCCAGGAGACCGACAGCGCGATCACGTAGTCGACGGCGGGGGCGAACGCCTCCCACGAGCCGCCCGCGAGGGACGGCCCGCGGCTGAACAGGGCGACCGACAGCCAGATCATCGAGACGACCACGCCGGCGGTCACGTAGCGCCGCAGCAGCCGCACCGCGCCGAGCGGCCGGATGGTGAGCGCGATCGTCACCCCACCGGCCAGGACCACCCATACGCCGTACGGCACGGCGGTGCCGAACACGGCCCGGGCGCCGGTCGAGATGACCCACAGCTCGAACGCCCCCCAGCCGATCATCTGCACGATGTTCAGCACGGTCGGCACGTACGACAGGCGGGCGCCGAACAGGCCCCGCAGCAGCACCATGGCGGGCCGGCCCGTCCGGACCCCGGGAATCGCGGCCAGGCCGACCATGGCCGTCCCGATCAGGCTGCCCACCACGGCGGCGACGACGGCCGCCGTGAACGTCAGCGGCTTGCCGCCGAGCGGGTCGAGCAGGAAGAGCGCCCCGGAGAAGCCGAGGAGGCTCACCCCGAGGTTGGCCCAGAACGCGCTCTGGTCGAGGACGCCGAGGGTTCTGGGCGCCTTCTCGTCGAGGGTGAGGGGGACCTCCGCGTGGGCGGGGTCGACAAGGGCAGAGGTCATCACACGCTCCCTACGCCGGCATTACCCGGACAGGTTCATGCGGTCGGCAGTGGATCAACTGCCCTCTCAGCCCGGTGTCCCCGAGCTCCCGCGTTGGATTTCATGGCGAGATGGGAGGATCATCCCAACTCGCGCCCCAATGATGCCCTATTTGTCCGCGATCGGCCACCGGCAGGCGGCCGGCTCAGGGGCGCTTGGCCCAGATCACACCGTCACGGCCGGAAGGCGCCGCACCGACCGCCCAGAGGGAACCGCTCTCCGGCTGGATGGCGAGATCACGGACGGACGGCTTCTGCTTCGGCGGAGCCGGGAAGGCGCCCGGCTCGACACTGTCGACGCCGATGTGCAGGAACCGGCTGCCTCCGCCCTTGGCGTCGTAGACGATCCAGGCCCCGCCTCTGCCGTCGGGCTCCGCCTGGGCGTGCGGCTGGATGCCCGCCTCATCATGGACCTCGAAGGTGAAGTGGTTCAGATAGCCGGACAGCAGCAGAGTCTCACCGCAGAAGGGGTGCTTCGCACCGCCGCACGGCCAGGCGACCCAGCCGACGGCCATCACCCGGCCGGTCTCACCGTCGAGCGCGACATCCGTCAGCTCCGAGATCTGGCCCGCGTGTGCGGACGGAATCGCTGGAATCGGGACCGTGCGCCAGACCTTGCCGGTCCAGTGGGCGAGAGCCGCCCTGCCCCGCACCGAGCCCGCCGCCCACGCGGCGTCGAGTCCCTTGACCACGATCGGCGTGGGGACCTTGTGCCACACCGACCCGACCAGGCGCCGCAGCGTGGACCGCGCCTTCCACCCGGCCTTACCGGCCGACGGGAAGGTGTTGGAGTTCTCGATGACCCACAGGTTCTTGCCGATGGAGTTCGCCCGATCCACCCGGCCGTAGGGCCATCGCTTGACCTGCCAGCGCTTGCCGTCCCATCGGGCGTATCGCGACGCGCCGAACGCCCAGACCCTGGTGTCGGACGCCGACGTCAGCCGCTTCACCCGGAATCCCGGCCCGGTGACACGCTTGAAGGTGGACCGGCCGCCCTTCAACAGGAGCGACTCTGTGCCGGTCGATCCGCCCGAGCGCCTGGTCCCGGCGACCCAGACCGCCCCGCCCGGCGTCACCGTCACGGCGTCGTAGGAATCGCGGTGATCGTCATGGACGACGCTCCACCCGCCGGCCGGCGCCACGGCGTCGGCGGCGGCAGGCCCCGCGGTGACGAGGAAGGCGACGGCCGCAGCGGTGCCGCGAAACAACATTCCCATAAAGGATGAGACGCGCCTTCCGCCGGAAAAGTTGGCACGGAAAGTGTCACGAACCGGGCGGCTGCCCTGTCATAGCTGACGAACAGCTCGACGACGACGCGCGAACGGAACCCGGACCCTGTCCGGACCGGCCTCGTCCGAGCCCGCAGGCGGTGGAACGGGACGTTCCCGCCGGCTTTCCGAGGAGTGAGCGATGACCTCGACCACGCCCACCGGGCCGGAGACGGCCCAGAGGCGCCGGTTCGCCGCCGACGCCGCGCATGAGCTGCGCACTCCCCTGGCCGGGCTGCGGGCTCAGCTCGAAGAGGCCCGGCTGCATGCCGCCGAGACGGATCTGCCCCGGCTCCTCGACGCGACACTGCGCGACGTCGGCCGATTGGAGGCGATCCTGGCCGACCTTCTCCTGCTCACCCAGGTCGAGGCGGGCGCGATTCCCCGCCTCCGGCCCGTCGACCTCACCGCCACCGTGCGCGCCCACGCCGTGCCGCGGCCGGGCGGCCCCGGCATCCGGTTGCGGACCTTGCCCGCGGTCATCGTCAACGCGGTCCCCGGCCACCTGGGCAGGCTGGTCACCAGCCTGCTCGACAACGCCGGCCGGCACGCCCGGCGTTCGATAGAGGTCGAGGTACGCCGGCAGGACGCGATCGCGGAGCTGACCGTCGCCGACGACGGGCCCGGCATCCCCGCCCGCGACCGCGAGCGCGTCTTCGAGCTCTTCGCCAGGCTCGACGCCGCCCGATGCCGCCGGCGCGGAGGCGCAGGCCTCGGCCTGACGATCGCCCGCGACATCGCCCACGCCCACGGCGGCACCCTGCACGTGGAGGACGCCCACGGCGGAGGGGCGCGCTTCGTGCTCCGCCTGCCGGCCCGGCACGTCGCCGCCCACTCGCGAAAATGCCGCATGCCGCACCCTTTGTAAGCTGGCAGGGAGCGGAGGGGGCAGGCACGATCATGCACTCGGGGGAGCCGCGGGCGGCGAACGGTCTCGATCAGGCCGCCGCGGTCTTCGTCGGCGTGCGTCCCCGGCTCTTCGGCATCGCGTACCGCATGCTCGGCAGCACGACGGAGGCCGAGGACATCGTGCAGGAGGTCTGGGTCCGCTGGCAGACCACGGACCGTACGGCCGTGAAAGACCCGGCGGCGTTCCTCGCGACGATAGCGACGCGACTGGCCATCAATGCCGCCCAGTCCGCCCGGAGACGGCACGAGACGTACGTCGGCCCCTGGCTTCCCGAGCCGGTGGACACCGGCGCCGATCCCGAAGCCGGGGCCGAACGAGGCGACGAGCTGGAGCTCGCGGTCCTGCTGCTGCTGGAGAGACTCTCGCCGACGGAACGCGCGTCGTACGTCCTACGGGAGTCGTTCGACTACCCGTACGGCCAGATCGCGGCGATCCTCCAGCTGAGCGAGGCGAACACCCGGCAGCTCGTCAGCCGCGCGCGCAAGCACATCGCCGCCGAGCGCCGCAACCCGGTGAGCTCGGCCGAGCATCGGCGCCTGTTGCAGGCCTTCGTCGCGGCGGCCCGGACTGGCGACCTCGTCGCTCTGGAGGAGCTCTTCGCCGCGGACGTCGTCAGTTACTCCGACAGCGGGGGAGCCGTACGCGGCGCCGCGCGGATACCCGTGGCCGGCCGCACGCGCGTCGCGAAGGTCATCGTGGCGTTCTCCCCGCGGTTCTGGCCCGGCACGACGGTCTCATGGGTCGAGGCGAACGGACGGCCGGGCGTGCTGATCTCGCATGGGGAGACCGTCACCGCGCTTCTGTCCATAAGCGCCTCGGCTGAAGGCATCGACCAGCTCATGTGGGTGGTGAACCCGGCCAAACTCGCCGGAGGCCACTGGCGCCGTGGCCTGAGGGACGGTCACCTCTGAGCCGCCCGGCGACGGTGATCGCCGGTGACGTGGCCCCGCCGATCAGCGGTGAGGCCACGTCCGCGCCGGATCGGTCGTGGAACGTGCGGAGTCCATGGTCGGTGACCCGTGATGGCGCCGGAGCGGCGCACTCGCGGAGCGATGTCACGCCACGAAGGGAGGCTCCCCCGTCTCGCTGACCATGGGGCGGCCGGCGGCGGCCCACGACTGCATGCCGCCGTCCACGTTCACGGCCTCCCTGCCGATGTGGTTGAGCCACATGGCGGCGTGCGCGGACCTCCCGCCGACCCGGCACACGACGTACAGCGGCTGGTCGGCCGGTAGCTCCCCGACCCGCTCCTGCAGGTCGCCCAGCGGGATGTGAACGGCCTCGGGGGCGTGGCCCGCCCGCCATTCGTCGAGCTCGCGGACGTCCAGGAGGTAGGCGTCCTCGGGGACGGCCTTCGCGGCGATTTCGGGCATCGTCATGCGTTCATTGTGGCCCCCGCCGGGGACAGACCGGCCCGGCTTCCCAGGCTGGAGCCCATGGTCATGGCTCTTTCCGGTCGGCACGGTTACCAGACGTGGCCGGGCGACGCCGTCGTCTTTCCCGCCAGGACGCTCGGCCGGTTCGGCAACGCCTCGCAGGCCGAGACCGCCGAGTTCGTACACGTCGGCGGGGATCGTGGGGTTCATCGGCGAGAAGTCGATCACCCTGCCCTGGTCGCTGTGATCCCTACTTGAGCAGCTTGGACAGGCGGCGGTCCGCGAGAGGCTTGCCGCCTGTCTGGCAGGTCGGGCAGTACTGCAGGGACGAGTCGGCGAACGACACCTCACGGATCGTGTCGCCGCACACCTCGCACTTCTCGCCGGTACGGCCGTGCACCCGCAGGCCCGACTTCTTCTCCGACTTGAGGTCCTTGGCGGCCAGCCCCCGGGCCCGCCCCACCGCGTCGCGCAGGGTCGTCACGATCGCCTCGTGCAGATCGGCGATCTGGCCGTCGGTCAGCGTCGAAGCGATCTTGAACGGCGACATCTTCGCGACGTGCAGCACCTCGTCGGAGTACGCGTTGCCGATCCCGGCGATGATCTTCTGGTCGCGCAGCAGCCCCTTGATCTGCGTGCGGTTGCCGTCCACGATCGCCTTCAGCGCGCCGGGCGTGAACGTCTCGGCGAGCGGATCCGGGCCGAGGCTCGCGACACCGGGGACCTCTCCCGGATCCCGCACGACGTAGACCGCCAGACGCTTCTGGGTGCCGGCCTCGGTGAGCTCGAAACCGGGCGCCCTGCCGTCCTCCCCGGGCGACAGCCGTACGCGCACGGCGAGAGGCCCCTTGCCGGGACGCACCGGTTTGGCCCCCGACAGGTCCTCACGCCAGCGCAGCCAGCCGGCCCGGGCGAGATGGGTCACGAAGTGCAGGCCGTCGCAGTCGAGGTCCAGGAACTTGCCGTGCCTGCCCACACCGGTCACGGCCAGGCCGCCGAGCGCGGTCACCGGCGGGTCGACGGTCTTCAGCGCCTGGAAGGCCGTCACGTCGACGCCCAGGATGGCGTGGCCGACGGCGCGCTCGCGCAGGAACTCGGCGAGCGCCTCCACCTCGGGCAGCTCCGGCATGCCCCCACATTAACCCGGCCGGTCCGCCTGCACGACGCGTGTCCACAGCATGTCCACAGGGGTCTACAGCGGCACGTCCCAGAAGGCGAGCTCGTGGCGCATGCCCTCGGTGAACAGCTCCCTGGCCCGCGCCGGGTCCGGGGCCGCCTCGTCGATCATCACAGCCACGCGCGCGGCCAGCGCCGCGAACCCGGGGTCCGCGTACGTGTCGACCCACGCCCGGTAGCGCGGCTCGGCGGGCGGGGTCCGCGACAGGATGCCGCCCAGCGTCGAGTAGCCCCACATGCAGGGGTAGAGCGCCGCGAGCCCCTCGGCGTAGTCGGCCGCCGACTCCAGCAGGAACGAGGTGTACGCCGCGCAGGCGGGCCCCTTGCGAGCCGCCGCCAGATCGGCGCCGAACTCGGCGGACAGCGACCGGTGGAGGTCCAGCTCGTCGTGCCAGGTGGAGTGGGCCAGATCGACCAGGTCCCCGAGATGGGCGTCCGGGGCCTGCCAGGCCAGCCGGGAGAACACCCGGACGTAGTCGAGGAGGAACAGGTAGTCCTGCTCCAGCCACGACCGGAACACGGGCTCGGGCAGGGTGCCCGCCGCGATGCCCCTCACCGTCGGATGCGCCAATTGCGCGTCGAGGAGCGGCCGCCCGATGGCGTGCAGCTCGCGTGAGATCTCCACAAGACAGTCATTCTCTCGCGAAGTGGGCCCCGATCGACTGCCGGGCGCATGACGTCATGAGACGCGGGGGCAGGCCGCCAAAGGCGGTGCGGTCACTCAGCGACGGTGAGTACACGGGCTGTGATCCACGATTCGAATGATCGGCCGACACTTAGCGTAACCGTTAGACAACGTACGGAGATATGCCCGGCCCCCGCCACGACGCGACCAACGACCTGGTCCGCGAACACCCCGAACTCGTCCGCCGCTGGAGGCACTGATGGCCACGAGCGCCTGGTTCGTGTACAGCCCCTTCGCCAAAGAGCACTACGGCAAAGGCGTCGCCGACGGCAAGGCCGGAGGCAAGGCGGCTGCCGTGCTCACAGTGCTCACCGCACGAGGCCTCCAGCTGAGCGACGAACAGCGCCGGCTGATCGAGACCACCACCGACCACGACCAGCTCGACGATTGGCTCCTCACCGCCGAATCCGCCTAAAGCACCCGTAGCGGTTCGATTCACGAGACCCCCACCGGGCCTGCGTTCCGCCGCGAGCGCGACACCGCGCGTTAGTGTCGAATGCGTGATCCTGACTATCGCGGAGGAGATCCTCCTCCTCGCCTACCGCGAGGACACCGGCAAATCCAAGATCGGCTCCATCGAGCTGGAATCGGCCCTCGGCGGCGCCGTGCTGGCGGAGCTGGCCCTGAAGGGCCGCCTCGACTTCGAGGGCACCACCGTGCACGTCACGGACTCCGCCCCCGTCGGCGACGACGAGCTCGACGCCGTGCTCGCCCGCATCGCCGGCGAGCGCAAGGAGCGCAAGCCGGAGTGGTGGGTCGGCAAGCTGCGATCCAGCAAACTGCGCGGACGGCTGCTCACCCGCCTCGCGGAGCGCGGCGTGCTCAGCGAGCAGCAGACCAAGGTCTTCGGTCTCTTCCCCACGAGGCGCTACCCGGAGCTCGACCCCGGCCCCGAGCAGGAGCTGCGGCAGCGGATCGAGAGCGTGCTCGCCGGAGCCGAGCCAGACGAGCATCTCGCCATCGTGGTGGCCATCCTGAACGCGGCGAAGCTCGACCGCAAAGCGTTCCCGGACGCGTCCAAGAAGCGGATCAAGGAGATCGCCGAAGGCGACCGCACGGGGGTCGCCGTGCGCAAGACGATCGCCTCCATCCACGCCTCGATCGCCGCGGCCGGCGCCGCCGCCACTATCGCGAGCACCAGCGCGGGCACGAGCTGAACGCGGCGCGGGCGGCTACTTGGTGATGGTGTCCTTGGGGATCGGCTTGTCCTCGGCCAGGGCGCCGAACATGCGCGTCGCCCTCTGAGTGTCCCACTTGACCACGGACTCGCCGTTGATGGTGGGCAGCGACCCGACCGGCACGGCCGTCGTCACCGGGCCGCCGCGCATGGCGAGCCCCACCGAGAGCAGGTTGAACAGCCCGGTGTCCGGGTCCACCGCGACCGAGTCGGCCGCGCTCAGCCCCAGCGGCACCGATTTGAACGGATTGAGCAGCGTGCCCGGGCCGGCCGCCTTCTGCACCACGGCGGCGAAGAACTGCCGCTGCCGCTGCGTGCGGTCGTAGTCGGGGAGGCCGGTGTTGGCCGTCTTCCGCGTCCGCACGTAGCCGAGCGCGGTGCCGCCGTTCATGTCCTGGCAGCCCTTCTTCAGGTTGATCCCGGCTTTGGGGTCGTCGATGGGCTGTTTCACGCAGATGTTGACCCCGCCGATCGCGTCGACGATGCCGACGAACCCGCCGAAGCCGATCTCCATGTAGTGGTCGATCCTGATGCCGGTGACGCGCTCGACGGTCTTGGCCAGCAGCTTCGGCCCCCCGTACGCGTACGCCGCGTTGAGCTTGCCGCTGCCGTGCCCCTCGATGGGCACGTAGGAGTCGCGGGGCAGGCTGACCAGCGTCGGCCGTCCGTCCGAGGGGATGTGCAGCAGCATCATCGTGTCGGTGCGCTTCCCGACGGCCTTGCCGGTCGCCAGCTTCCTGCGCTGGGCGGCGGTCAGCCCCGCCCGGCTGTCGGACCCGACCAGCAGCCAGTCCTCCCCCGGAGTCGCCGCCGGGCGGCCGCTGTAGTCGGTGAGCGACTCGACCGACTTGAGGCGGGAGCCGATCCAGAAGTAGCCGGCGACGGCGAGCACGAGCAGGACGACAAGCACGATCACCACGATTTTGAGGATCGTCCTGCCCGTCCGCCGGGGGCCTCTGGGGCTCCTGGAAGCCAGAAGACCCACGCCGCCACCTCTACCGTCGCCACCGCCGCCCGGAGCGTCAGCGGCCGCCTCAGCGTCTCGCCGCCCCCGCTCTCCGCCGAGCGGGCGCACCGGGCTGTCTCCCGGGCGCGGCTTGCCGTACACCTTGGACCGCATGCGGGGGATGGTGGTATCGGCGATCTTGTCCGCGCGTTCGCCGCGCACCCCGTCCGGGACCGGATGGGCGGGCTGGCCCGCCGCCGCCCGCGGCTCCTCCGGCCGCCGGATCGCACGGGTCGCCTCGTCGTCCTCCGCCACGTCGTCTCCCAGCCCCTCAGCTTCCCGGCCCCGCCATCGGCGGGTATCGCCCCCGCTTTTACGGTACGTCGCCATCGTGACGGTACGCGGGTGTGTTGTCAGCGGGGCCCCCAAGCCCGGCTCGGAAACACATGACGCATCCCAGCCGTTACGGTTGTATACCACTCTCTCGAAAGGATCCTCGTGTCCGTCCCGGACCCTTGGAGTACCGGCCCGTGCTTCGGCACGGGACCGCTTGACCGCCCGGCCGGCGCCCCATGAGCGCTGTCCTAGGCCTGCTGGCCGTACTCCTTCTCACCCTCGCGACGGGGTTCTTCGTCGCCCAGGAATTCGCCTTCGTCGCGGCCGACCGGTCCGCGCTGCGGGAGCAGACGGCCGCGGGTGACGCCGCCGCCCGGCGCGCCCTCGACATCACCGGACGGCTGTCGTTCATGCTCTCGGGCGCGCAGCTCGGGATCACCGTCACCACCCTGCTGGTCGGCTTCATCGCCGAACCGGCGATCGCCGATCTCATCCGCGGCCCGCTGGAGGGCACCAGGCTGCCTCGCGGCGCCGTTCCCGGCGTCGCCGTGGCGCTGGGCGTCGTGATCGCGACGATCGTGCAGATGATCCTCGGCGAGCTCGCCCCCAAGAACCTCGGCATCGCGCGGCCTGAGCCGGTCGCGAAGTTCCTGTCCCGGCCCACGGTCGTCTACCTGGCGGTCGCCGGGCCGGTCATCCGCCTGTTCGACGCCGCCGCCACCCGCCTCCTGCGGCTCGCCGGCATCGAGCCGGTCGAGGAGCTCGAACACGGCGCCACGCCAGAGGAGCTGTCCCGCATCGTGGCGGACTCCGCCGCGGCGGGCGAGCTTCCCGCGCGGCTCGCCGAGTTGCTGGAGCGGGCGCTGGAGTTCGGCGACCGCACCGCGGAGGACGTCATGGTCCCCCGGCCCCGGGTGATCTCGCTGCGGGCCGAATGGCCGGTCGGCGATCTCCTCGACGGCCTGCGGGTGCACGGCCACTCCCGCTACCCGGTGCTCGGCACCGACGCGGACGACGTCGTGGGCGTGACCGGGCTGCCCGAATACCTCAGGGCCGGCTCGCCGTCCACCGGCCTGATCGGCGGCATCATCCGCGCGCCGATGCTCGTGCCGGCCACGCTGCCCCTGCCGGTCCTGCTCAAGCGGATGTCGGCCGCCGGCGAGACGTTCGCCTGTGTGATCGACGAGTACGGCGGGCTGGCCGGCGTGGTCACCCTGGAGGACCTCGCCGAGGAGCTGGTCGGCGAGCTGGTGGACGAGAACGACCCCGAGCCGCTCGGCGTGGTGAGACGGACCGACGGCGCCTGGGACGTCCCGGGGACGCTCCGCCTCGACGAGGTCGAGCGGGCGACCGGGGTCCGCCTGCCGGACAGCGACGACTACGAGACCATCGCCGGGCTCGTGCTCGCCTCCCTCGGCCGGATGGCCGAGCCCGGCGACCGGGTGATCACCGAGGTCGTCCCCGAGGCGGACCTGTTCGAGGACGACGAGGACGGGTTGCGGGCCGCCGTGGAGGTCGTCAGCGTGAGCCGCCGGGTCCCCGAGTGGGTGCGGCTGTCGCTCCAGAAGGCGGAGCCCGCCGTGCGCGAGGCCGTGCAGGACGCGCCGCGCACCGCCGCCGACTACGCCCCTGAGCTGTTCTCCGCCCTGTTCCAGGGGAGGCCCGCGTGATCGCCGTACGGGTGGATCGCCCGGGTGGGCGGCGGATGAGTGAGGAGCGGGCGTGAACGACCTGAGCGCGATCCTCCTCGGCATCGTCCTGCTCGTCCTCAACGGGGTTTTCGTGGCCGCCGAGTTCGCCCTGCTCTCGGCGAAACGGCACCGGCTGGAGGAGGCCGCGGTCTCCGGCAGCCGGGTGACCAAGCTCGCCGCGCGCGCGGCCGTACGCGGCGGGCGCGAGCTGTCCCTGATGCTCGCGGGCGCCCAGCTCGGCATCACGTTGTGCTCGCTGGGCCTCGGCATGGTCGCCGAGCCCGCCATCGAGCACCTGCTGGAGCCGGTCCTCGCGTTGCTGCCCGAGCCCGTGCGCACCCCCGTGGCGTACGTCGTGGCGCTCGCCGCCGTGACGTTCCTGCACATGGTCGTCGGTGAGATGGCGCCCAAGTCGTGGGCGCTGACGCATCCGGAGCGCGCGGCCATGGGCCTCGCGCTGCCGTTCCGCGGGTTCGCCCGCGTCGTCCGGCCGATCCTGGCGGTGCTGAACGGCCTGACCAACGCGACGCTGCGGGTCTTCGGCGTGCGGCCCCGCGACGAGCTCGGCACGGCCCGCACCCCCCACCAGCTCGCCATGCTGGTGGCCGAGTCAGGGCGGATGGGCATGCTCGACCGGGACGAGCACGACCTGCTGACCCGGGCCCTGCGGGCGCAGTCGCAGCCGGTCGACCGGCTGATGCAGCCGATCGGCGAGGCGCCGTCCGTGCCGGCCGGGGCCGGTGACGAGCTGGTGCGGGAGGTGGCGGCGCGCAGCGGCCGGCTGCGCATGCTGGTGATGGGCCCCGGCGACGTGCTCGGCGTGCTGCACGTCCGCGACGTGCTCGTCCAGCCGGGACGTCCCCCGCAGGAGCTGGCGACCCCGGCTCCCCGCGTGCCGGAGGGGACCACGATCCCCGACGCGGTGACCCTGCTCCAGGAGGCGCGGGCTCAGCTCGGGCTCGTCATCGACGCGAACGGGACGCCGATCGGTGTGATCGATCTCACAACGCTGGTCGGCGAGCTGCTGGTGGCCTGAGCAGCCCGGTCCCCGGCGTCGCCGCCGACGCGGTCAGGGCCAGCGCGCCGGCCACGGCGAACGCCGTCCCGAACCCGGCGTGCGTGATCAGCGCGCCGAGGGCGGACGGCGTCGCCGCGGCCACCAGGTTCTGGACGGTGTTCTGCGCGCCCATCGCGCGGCCCGCCCAGGCCGCCCCCGCGAGCTCGGAGACGGCGGTGAAGGCGAGCCCGTTGCCGCTCATGGATATCACGAGGGCGGCGATCAGGAGCGCGGGCGCGGCCGCGTTCCCCGCGCCCGCCGCGGCGGCCAGGCACAGCATCGCCGCCGCGTTGATCAGGGCGAGCCGCCGCATCGGCCCCACGCGGCTGCCCGCCCGATCCGACCAGCGCCCGCACAGCAGCCTGCCGCCGGCCCCCGCGAACTGGGCGGCCGCCACGACCTGACCGGCCGTCGCGACCGTCCAGTGCCGCTCGCTCACCAGGTAGGTCAGCGCGAACGCGGCCGTGGCGAACTGGGGGACGACCAGCAGCATGCTCGCCCCGTGCACCCGCCACAGCGAGAGGTCCCCGTACGGCGAGGCGGAGCCGTGGCCGGGGGCGTGCGCCGGGCGGGGCGGGTCGACGACCATGAGGGCCACGCAGACGGTCGTGACGAGGCAGATCCCGGCCATGACCAGCAGGGCGCCCCTGACGCCCCACAGATGGGCGGCGGGCGGGATCACCGCACCCGCGACGGCCACGCCCAAGGGCTGGGCCGTCTGCCGCCACCCCATCGCCACGCCGCGCCGCTCCTTCGGGAACCAGCCGAGGACGACCCGGCCGCTGGCCGCGTTCGCCGAGGCCCCGGCGGCCCCCGCCAAGCCCAGGAACACGGCGAGGGCCCCCGGCCCGCCCGTTGTGGCCGCCAGCCCGAGGAAGGCCGTCGCCACGGCGAGGCCGCCGGCCATCGCGATCCGCTCGCCGAACCTGTCCGCGATCCAGCCCCACGCGATGAGGGTGAACAGCATGCCCGCGCTGGGGGCCCCGACGACCGCTCCCGCCTGGGCGAGCGACAGCCCGTACTCAGCCTGGAGGGCCGGGAGGAGGAACGGCAGGCCGTACATGAACACGCAGCCGGCGCCCTGGGCCGCCACGCCCAGGCTCAGCATCACCCAGCGATTCGGTGGATCCATGACCGGCACGGTACGTCAATCTCTTATCGCGAGACATATCGTCTTGAATATTGAGACAGTTGCCCGAGCTCCCGCGTAACGGAGCGGTGCAATCACCGATCAAGTGGTTTGAAAGGCCTCACCCGGAGAATGTGCAAGGCGCACCGGACGGCACCGGCGGGTCCATCGGCCCATCGGCGCGTCCGTACTGTGCGACTTTTGTGCGACTTGTAACAGCGGTACACCCGTACCGCGCGACCCGAACAGGAGACCGGCCCGTGCGCGAGGGCAGGAACGAAGGGCCCCGCGAGGCGCCGGCTCCGTCTCCGGCCGAGCACGACCGGCTCGAACTCCCGTGGGCTTCGCCCTCGGCCCGTACGGGGGAAAGAAAAAAACCCTGCGGGAGGGAAGATAGGCTTCCGACCACACAGGGTTTGGTGCTGGTGGGCAAGGGGGGAGTTGAACCCCCACGTCCTTTCGGACACACGGACCTGAACCGTGCGCGTCTGCCATTCCGCCACTTGCCCGTCGCGGGTGCTCCCATCGCTGGGTGCCTGGAAAGGTTAGCACGTAACCGCCCGTGCCACCGAACCCGGATACGATCGCTCTCAACGACGAAGCGAAGGCGCTCGATGAAGCACCGGAGCGGTCGCGACCATAGATCGAGTGGAAGGGAGGGATCCGGTGGGAGTCCTTCAGCGCTTCGAGCGCAGGCTCGAAGGGTTGGTTGAAGGGGCCTTTGCGCGGGCGTTCAAGTCCGACCTCCAGCCGGTCGAGGTGGCCAGCGCAGTTCAGAGGGAGATGGACGAACGGGCCGCGATCGTCGCTCAAGGTCGCACGCTCGTCCCCAACGACTTCGTGGTGGAGCTCTCGACGACCGACAGCGAACGGCTGGAGGTCTACGCCGACAGCATCAGCCACGAGCTGGCCAACCTTGCCAGGGAGTACGCCAAGGAGCAGGGGTACTCGTTCGTCGGCCCGGTGCGCGTGCGCTTCGAGACCGCCGACGACCTCGCGGTCGGGCTGTTCCGGATCCGCTCGGGCGTCATCCGGGGGGCGACGGTCGAGCAGGACGAGATCCGCCAGCCGGTGAGCGACGTGCCGGCCAGCCGGCCGAGCGCGTTCCAGGGCCGTCCACGGCTGCTCGTCTCCACTCAGGACGATCCGCAGGGTCAGCGGTCCTACGAGCTGACCACCCCGGTGACGCTGCTCGGCAGGGGAACCGACTGCGATCTGAGGCTGGTGGATCCTGGCGTATCACGGCATCATGCCGAGCTACGGATGGAAGGACAGCAGGTCGTGCTCGTCGACCTGGGGTCCACCAACGGCACTTTCGTCAACGGCCAGCCGGTCCGCAGGGTCGAGATGCAGGACGGGACGAGAGTGACGCTGGGTCGCACGACACTGGTGTTCCGGCGCGATTAAAGGTAGACAAACGGTCCATGTCCGAGCTAACGCTGCTGCTGATCCGGCTCGCCTTCCTGGCGGTGCTGTGGTTCTTCGTGATAGCCGCGGTCGGCGTCATCCGGACAGACCTGTTCGGTCCGCGTACGGCTTCCGCACCCGCGAGGAAGCCGGTGAAGCAGGCCAGACCGGTGTCCAAGCCCAAAAAGGGCGAACCTCGCCAGCTGATCGTCACTGGTGGCCCCCTGCAAGGGACCATCATCAACCTCTCGGAGACGCCAATCACCATCGGCCGGGCGAACGACGCCACGCTGGTTCTCAGCGACGACTACGCTTCCAGCCGGCACGCCCGGCTATTTCCCCAGGACGGCCAGTGGATCGTGGAAGATCTCGGCTCGACCAACGGCACGTTCCTCGAACGCTCGAAAGTCACCCGCCCGACTCCGGTGCCCCTCGGAACTCCGATCCGCATCGGCAAAACCGTCATCGAATTGCGCAAATGACCATCGCACTCCGCTACGCCGCTCGCTCGGACGTCGGACTCCTCCGTGAAGGCAACGAGGACTCCGCGTACGCCAGCGGCCGCCTGCTCGCCGTCGCCGACGGCATGGGCGGGCATGCCCACGGCGAGGTGGCCAGCTCGGTCGCCATCGCCGCAATGTCGTCCCTCGACAGGGGCGCCTCCGGTGGTGACCTGCTCAGTGACATCGAGGCGGCCGTCCGGGACGCCAACCATCAGCTCCACGCGATGGTTGCCCGGGACCCGAGCCTCAAGGGCATGGGCACCACACTCACCGCGATGCTCTGGAGCGGCCCCCGCTTCGCGCTGGTCCACGTGGGGGACTCCCGCGCGTACCTGCTGCGGAACGGCGAGCTCTACCAGATCACGCACGACCACACACTGGTGCAGTCGTTGGTGGACGACGGCCGGATCACGCAGGAGGAGGCCGCCAACCACCCCCAGCGTTCGATCCTGCTCCGCGCGCTCGACGGGAGCGGGGAGGTCGATCCCGACCTGCAGGACCGGGAGGCCCAGGTGGGCGACCGGTATCTGCTCTGCTCGGACGGCCTGTCCACCGTCGTCAGCGCGGAGACCCTGCACCACACCCTCACCTCGCTCGACGATCCCGAGGACGTCGTCCGGCAGCTGATCGACCTGGCCAACAGGGGCGGCGGGCCGGACAACATCACCTGCGTGGTCGCCGACGTGATCGAGGTCGACGACGTGCAGCCGCCCGTCTCGACGGCCGCCGTGGTGGGCGCCGCCGGGTCCGGCCGGGGGCGCTCGGCTCCCCCGGACACGCCGGCCGGCCGGGCGACGACCGTGACCGCCCCCCAGCCGGTGATCGTGGACGACGAGATCGACGAGGAGCCCGTGCGCGAGGTCCAGGCCTCTGCACGGCGCTCCCGTAAACGCCGGAGGTGGCCGCTGGTGGCCGGCCTCGTGCTGGTGGTCGCCGTGCTCGGGCTCGGCGGCTACTTCGGCTACCAGTGGACCCAGAGCCAGTACTACGTGGGCGCCAACGGGGACGAGCTCGTCGTGTTCCGGGGCGTGGACGCGGACCTGGGCCCGGTGACGCTGAAGAAGGTCGCCTACACCGAGCACGTTCGCGTCTCGTCGCTGCCGGCCGTGCAGCAGGATCAGATACGCACCACGATCGCCGTCGACAGCCTTCAGGCCGGGATCGACCGTCTCAAGACCTTCGGCGCCGCCGCTACGCCCACGCCGAGCGCCAGCCCGACACCGACCCCCGCGAGGTCCAATAAGTGACCGCTGTCGAAGCCACGCCCGTTCCGATGACCGCCAAGCGGCGGGGGGCCCAGCTGGGAATGCTGGCCTTCGCCGTGCTGATCGTGATGGGCGCGTACGCCAGCGTCGGGCTGGGGATCAACAACAAGGTCCCCTCCGGCATGCTCGGCTACGGCCTCGGCCTCGGCGGCCTCATGCTCGCGGCCTACCTGGTGCTGGCGAAGTTCGCCCCGTGGGCCGACCCCCTTCTGCTTCCGCTCGTCACGCTGGTCAACGGGCTCGGGCTCGTGATGATCTACCGGATCGAGCAGACCGGCATGGACGGCGCCTCGGCCACCAACCAGCTCATGTGGACGGCGCTCGGCGTCGTGATGTTCTCCGCGACCCTGATCGTGTTGAGAGATCACCGGGCCTTGCAGCGCCTCACGTACACCGCGGGTTTCGTCGGCCTCGGGCTGCTCGTGCTGCCCCTGATGCCCTTCATCGGCTCGGAGCACTACGGCTCCCGGATCTGGATCAACATCGGCGGGTTCTCCATCCAGCCCGGCGAGTTCGCCAAGCTCGCGCTCGTCGTGTTCTTCGCCGGCTACCTCGTCGCCAAGCGCGACGTGCTGGCCCTGGCCGGGCGCCGCCTGCTGTTCATCGACCTTCCCCGCGCCCGCGACCTCGGCCCCGTGCTCATCACCTGGGCCGTGAGCATCGCCGTCCTCGTCGGGGAGAAGGACCTCGGCACGTCGCTGCTGCTGTTCGGCACGTTCATCGCGATGCTCTACCTCGCGACGCAGCGGACGTCGTGGGTGCTCATCGGGCTTCTGCTCTTCGTCGGCGGCGCCATCCTGGCCGGTCAGATCTTCAGCCACGTCGAGGCCCGCTTCGACGGCTGGCTGCACGCCGATTCCCAGGAGCTCTACGACCGGCAACTCGGCGGCACCTACCAGCTCATGCAGGGACTGTTCTCGATCGGCTCCGGCGGCATCCTCGGCACCGGGCTCGGACGGGGCCACCCCGACCTGACCCCCTTCTCCTTCTCCGACTTCATCTTCGACGCGGTCGGCGAGGAGCTCGGCCTCACCGGCCTGATGGCCCTTCTCCTGCTGTACGCGCTGATGGTCGAGCGCGGCCTGCGCACGGCGATCGCGGCCCGCGACCCGTTCTCCAAGCTCCTGGCGGGCGGCCTGTCGTTCATCCTGGCCTGGCAGGTGTTCATCATCGTCGGCGGCGTGACGCGGCTGATCCCGCTGACCGGTCTTGTGACGCCGTTCATGTCCGCGGGAGGGTCCGCGCTGCTGGCCAACTGGATGATCCTCGCCCTGCTCATACGGATGTCGGACGCGGCCAGGCGGCCGCCGCCGCAGGCGATCCAGGACGAGGGGATGACCCAGGTGATGCAGCGATGAACGGCCCGCTCAAGCGCGTCTCCGTGGCGTGCCTGATCATGTTCGGCCTGCTCATGGCGAACGTGACCTACCTGGGCTCGGTGAAGGCCGAGGACCTGCGCACCGACTCGCGCAACTCCCGGGCGTTCTTCGCCCGCTACGCGGTCGACCGGGGCTGGATCACCGCCGACAACGGCAAGACCACGCTGGCCAAGACCATCGACAGCGGCGACCACACGTTCCGCTTCGAGCGGGAGTACCCGCTGGGCAAGGCGTTCGCGCACGTCGTGGGCTACTTCGCCCCGGAGAGCTCGACCGGCATCGAGGGCACCGAGGGCCGCTACCTCGACGGCAGCCACCCCGACCTGGTCGTCCGCCGGGCGGTCGACCTGATCAGCGGCAAGCCGGCCAAGGGCGCGAGCGTCGACCTCACGCTGGACGTCAAGGCCCAGCAGATCGCGTACAAGGACCTCGCGAGCACCGGCAAGCGGGGAGCGGTCGTCGCGATCAACCCCAAGACAGGGGCGATCCTGACGATGACCTCCGTGCCGTCGTACGACCCGAACCCTCTGGCCGTGGCCAGCAAGAAGACGGTCAACGCGGCGTACAACAAGCTGGAGAAGGACGGCGACAAGCCGCTGCTGAACCGGGCCATCGACCTGACGTTCGCGCCGGGGTCGACCTTCAAGACGGTCACCTCGGCCGCGTTCCTCAGCGACGACACCTCGCGTGACGAGAACACCGAGGTGGACGCGCCCGACTCGCTGCCGCTGCCGGGCACCACGATCTCGCTGCCCAACTACCACGGGGAGTCCTGCGGCGGCCGGGCCACGATGGTCGAGGCGCTCACCATCTCCTGCAACACGCCGTTCGCGAAGATGGGCATGGATCTCGGGTACGACAAGATGAAGGAGCAGGCCACCAAGTTCGGCGTCGGGGTGCCGCTGTCGATCCCGCTCCAGGTGGCGCAGAGCAACATCGGCCCCGACAAGGGGAAGGCGGCGCTGGCCAAGACCTCCATCGGGCAGCAGGACAACCAGATGACACCGCTGCAGATGGCGATGGTCGCCGCCGGGATCGCCAACCAGGGCACGGTCATGAAGCCGTACCTCGTGAACAAGATCGTGAGCCAGGGCAGTGAGATCGACGTCACCCGGCCCGAGGATCTCAGCGAGGCCGTCACCCCCGAGGTCGCGGGCGAGCTGACCAAGATGATGATCAATGTGGTGCAGCACGGCACCGGCACCGCCGCCCAGCTCCCCGGCATCACGGTCGCGGGCAAGACCGGCACGGCCGAGACCCTTCCCGGCAAGCCCTCGCACGCCTGGTTCATCGCCTTCGCCCCCGTGGAGGACCCCAAGGTCGCCGTGGCGGTCTTCGTCGAGGCGGGCAGCTCGGGCGCGGACGCGACCGGCGGCCTGGTCGCCGCGCCCATTGCGCACGACGTCATGCAGGCGGTGCTCGGCCAGTGACGCCGGCTGACTCGGTTCTCGGGGGCCGCTACCGGCTCCTGTCACCCATCGCCGCCGGAGGCATGGGCGAGGTCTGGCGTGCCGCCGACGAGCTGCTCGGCCGCGAGGTCGCGATCAAGCTGCTCGGCCGCCACATCGCCGCCGACCCCTCGTTCCAGCGGCGGTTCCGGGCCGAAGCGCAGATCACCGCCGGCCTGACCGACGGGGGGATCGCCCAGGTCTTCGACTACGGGGAGACCGACGACGTCGCGTACCTCGTGATGGAGCTGGTCAAGGGCGAGCCGCTGTCGGCCATCCTGGCCCGCAACGGCGCCCTCGGTCCGGAGGTCACGCTCGACATCGTCCACCAGGCCGCCAGGGGTCTGCACGCCGCTCACCGCGCCGGGATCATCCACCGGGACATCAAGCCGGGCAACATCCTCGTCACCGAGACCGGACAGGTGAAGATCACCGACTTCGGGATCGCCCGGGCCCTGGAGGCGGCGCCGCTGACCCAGACGGGCCTCGTGCTCGGCACCGCCCAGTACGTCAGCCCCGAGCAGGCGTCGGGCGCCACGCTCACCCCGGCGAGCGACATCTACTCCCTGGGCGTCGTCGCGTACGAGTGCCTGGCCGGGCGCCCCCCGTTCGTCGCGGACAACCACGTCACGCTGGCCCTGCGGCACCTCAACGACCCGCCTCCGCCGCTGCCTGACGCGGTTCCGGCGGCGGTGCGGGCCCTCGTGCTCGCCATGCTGGCCAAGGACCCGGCGGCCCGGCCGGCGTCCGGCCCAGACCTCCTGGACCACGTACGGGCCCTGCGTGACCGGCTCGCGGGACCGGGCACGGCCGTGCTCGGCGGGCTGACCGACTCGCGGGGATTCCCGGTCGCCGGCGGCACCTGGAGGGACGGCACCAACGGATCCGCCCCCGCCTCGGCTCCCACACCTCCGTTCGGCGCCTCCACCGTCGGCGGCATAGGCGGCGGCGCGGGCAGGGGCGGCCCCTCTGCGGGTGGCACCGGGCCCACCGACCGCTTCGGCGCCTCCGCGGGGAGCGCGCACCGCGCGGCCGATCCGTACGCCACCTCGGCGGCCGCCGGCTCCGCGTGGACCGATCCCTTCAACTCTCCGGCCGCCGGGCGGCCCGGCCCGTCCGGCCCGGGGACCGCGTTCGCGGGAGGACGGGCCGCAGGCGATGATCTGCGCGCCGCCCCGGCGCGGCGCCGGCGCCCGGCCGTCATGTTCTTCGCCGTCGCCGGCTGCGCGGTCGCCATCGGCGCCGGGGCGCTGGCGTGGAACGCCAGGACCGACGAAGCGACGCCGGGGCCGGCGAAGACCACGACGCCGACACCGTCCGCTTCGGCGCGCCCTTCACATTCCCCGTCTGCCCGGACCTCGCGTCCGGTGGCTCCGGTACCGTCGGACGAGCCGACCGTCGTGCCGTCGGCTACCGTAAAGACGTCGGCACCACCCACCCGGAAGCCGACCCCGACCCCGACTCCGACCCCGGAACCAAGTGACAGTCCGACTTCGGAACCAAGTGACAGTCCGATCCCCACGGACGCCCCGACCGACACGAGCTCTCCGGATGAGGGGACGTGATGAGGAAAGGGGTCGATGATGGACACCGGCGGCACCCCAAGATGAACGGCAAGGGACAGTGCAGGAAATGACTCAGCCACGACTTCTCGGCGGACGCTACGAACTCGACGGCGTCGTCGGGCGTGGCGGCATGGCCGAGGTGTACCGAGCCCGGGACATCCGGCTGGACCGTATCGTCGCCATCAAGACGCTCCGCTCCGACCTCGCCAGGGACCACACGTTCCAGGCGCGGTTCCGCAGGGAGGCCCAGTCGGCCGCCTCTCTGAACCACCCGTCGATCATCGCTGTCTACGACACGGGTGAGGACATGATGGACGGCACGCCCACGCCGTACATCGTGATGGAGTACGTCGACGGGCGGACCCTGCGCGACCTGCTCCGCGCCGACCGGCGGCTGCTGCCCGAGCGGGCGATGGAGCTGGTCGACGGCATCTTGCGGGCGCTGGACTACAGCCACCGGGGCGGCATCGTCCACCGGGACATCAAGCCGGCGAACATCATGCTGACGACCAGCGGCGAGGTCAAGGTGATGGACTTCGGCATCGCCCGCGCCATGGCCGACTCCGCCGCCACGATGACGCAGACCGCGCAGGTCATCGGCACCGCCCAGTATCTGTCCCCGGAGCAGGCGCGCGGCGAGCGGGTGGACGCGCGCAGCGACATCTACTCGACGGGCTGCGTCCTGTACGAGCTGCTGACCGGCCAGCCGCCCTTCACGGGGGACTCGCCGGTCGCCATCGCGTACCAGCACGTCCGGGAGGACCCGATCCCGCCGTCGCGGATCGATCCGGAGATCCCCAAGTGGGCCGACGCCATCGTGCTCAAGGCGATGGCGAAGGATCCGCTGCAGCGCTACCAGAGCGCGGCCGAGATGCGCAGCGACATCCAGCGGGCCGTGTCGGGCATGCCCATCGACCCGCAGACGATGGCGATGGCCACCAACTACAGCCAGTACGGCGGCGCGGACCGCACGCGGACGATGACCACCGCGGGCGGCGCCACGAGCCAGGGCACGCGGGCAATCCCGCAGTACGACTACGGACCCGAGGAGCGCGGCGGCCGGTACGACGGGCGGCGGCGCAGCGGCGGCGGGAACACCGCGCTGAAGACGGCGGCATGGATCCTGGTCCCGCTGCTGATCATCGGGGCGTTCATCGGCGTGGGATACGCCTTCCTCAGCGGCTCCGGCGGCGAGTCCACGCTCAAGGTGCCCTCGGTCGTCAACCAGACCAAGGCCGCTGCCGAGCAGACGCTCAAGGCCGCCGGGCTCAAGTGGGCGTACGGCCCTACCGCGTTCAGCGACGAGGTGCCGAAGGGCTCGGTCATCAGCACCACCCCCGCCGCCGACGAGGAGATCGAGCCGAACGCCACAGTGACGATCATCCTGTCCAAGGGCAAGGAGACCGTCACCATCCCAGACGTCATCGGCAAGACCTCCGACGAGGCGAAGAGCGAGCTTGAGGGCCTGGGCCTGACGGTCAGCATCGTGTCCAAGGCGTCCAGCAAGCCGCAGGACCAGGTGTTCGACACCAAGCCGAAGGTGGGCGAGAAGGTCGCCAAGGAGAGCTCCGTCACGTTGTACGTGCCCAAGGCCACCGTGGAGGTCCCGAGCGTCGTCGGCCTGACCTTCGCCGACGCCCAGAACACGCTCAAGGGCGCCGGGTTCAAGGTCAAGAAGTCCGACCAGCCGAGCGACGTGGTGCCGCAGGGCAACGTGATCGACCAGTCGCCCCAGGCAGGAGCCAAGCTCACGTCGGGCACCACCATCACTTTGACGGTCTCCAGCGGGCCGCAGGAGCAGCAGCCGCCGACCGACCAGCCGACGGAACCGCCGGTCGACCAACAGCCGACGGACGAGCCGACCGACGACGGCGGCGTCGACATCGGCGACGGCGACAACCCGTTCGGCAACTAGGCCGGGGTTCAGAGGTGGTTTCGGAGCGATCGGTGCGGGCCTTGGCGTGAGGCCTCACGCGGAAGGTCCGGAGCGCGGCGTTCGTGGCGCGGCCTCGGTGTGAGGCCGCGCCGGGGACCCGCGCTGAGAATGTCGGACCGCTTGGGCAGGTTGCCGCCATGACGGAATTCGTACTGGTGGCGGGGCTTGGCTGGGGTCATGGGCGTGGGACGAGGTGGTGCCGGAGTTGCGTGGCGCCGGTCATGGCGTCCACCCGTTGACACTGTCCGGCCTCGCCGACAAGCGAGGCGTCCCGGCCGGGCAGCAGACCCACGTGCAGGACATCATCGACGAGGTCGGACGCCACGACCTTCGCGACGTCATCTTGGTGGGGCACAGCTACGCAGGCATCCCGGTCGGTCAGGCCGCCGAGCGGATCGGTGACCGGATGGCTTCTCGACGGTGACGAGCCGAACGACAAGGTGGCATTGCCCCTGAGACATGAGCGAGGGCTTCCGCCACTCGGGGGCAATGGCGGAAACCCTCATCCTGTAGTCGTCACGGGGTGCCCGAGTGTTACACAGTCCGCCGGGATTCCTCGATCTGGTCGAGCCAGTTCCGCAGAAGACGGTGGCCGTGCTCGGACACGACGGACTCCGGGTGGAACTGGACTCCCTCGATGGGGGCGGTGCGGTGGCGCAGACCCATGATCACGCCTTCCGGCGTGGTGGCGGTGAGCTCCAGCTCGTCCGGCAGCGTGCCGGGGACCACCGCGAGCGAGTGGTAGCGCGTCATCGTCACGGGTGAGGGCAGCTCCCGGAAGACGCCCTGCCCGTCGTGGGCGACCCGGCTCGTACGGCCGTGCATGAGCTCCGGGGCGCGGGCCACGGTTGCCCCGTACGCGACGGCGATGGCCTGGTGGCCGAGGCAGACGCCGAGCAGCGGCTGCCGCCTGCCGGCACAGTGACGGACGAGCGAGAGGCTCACACCGGACGCCTCGGGCGTGCCGGGGCCCGGCGAGGTGAGCACGCCGTCGAAGCTTTCAGCGTCCTGGAGGGTGACGAGGTCACGCCGCCGTACGTCGCAGTCGGCGCCCAGCTCTCGCAGATACTGCACGATCGTGTGGACGAAGCTGTCATGATTGTCCACCACGAGCACGCGAATCGGGGTCATGCACCCACCGTGCGGAGAGAAATTCGGACTTTCACCCTATGTCACCGGGCACAGGAATCGCCGCGGCACGGCCACGCCGACTATCCTTGCTCCCGGACTTCACCGCAGCAGCGACTACGCTATCGACAGAACCCGCACTACCACGCGCGGGTGCCCACCAGGAGATGCTCCCGTGCCCAAGTCGAAGACTCGCAAGAAGGCCGTCTACACCCCGCCGCAGAAGGCGCAGACGGTCAAGGTCAGCCCTCGTTGGCTCGCCCCCGTCATGGTCGCGTGCTGGATCATCGGCATCGTGTGGATCGCCGTGTACTACCTCGCTCCCACGCTTCCGGGCATCTCGGCGCTGTCCAACTGGAACCTGCTGATCGGCTTCGGTCTGATCATCGTCGGCGTGGTGCTCTCCACCCGCTGGCGCTGATCGACGCCGGCTCGGCGGATTCTTTCCACAGGCTTTATCCACAGCCTGTGGGCAGCGGAGATTTCAGCCAGTGACGAAGGCGGCCGGGATCCCGTACGGCGGCAACAGGGTCACCACCAGGATCAGCGCCACCAGGACGGCCGCCGCGATGGCGAGCTGTACGGCGGTGCGGTTGCGGGCGGGCGCGTAGGCGAAGCCCGCCGCGACCAGGGTCCCGGTCACGAGGCCGCCGAGGTGACCCTGCCAGCTGATGCCGGGGATGACGAACGTGATGACCACGTTGATCCCGATCAGCCAGATGACGCCGCGCGCGTCGTATCCGAGCCTGCGTGCCATGACGAACAGCGCGCCGAACAGGCCGTAGATCGCGCCGGAGGCGCCGACCGCCGCGGTGCCGAACAGGTAGACGGCGACCGAGCCGCCGAGGGCGGCCAGCAGGTAGAGCGTCGCGAACCGCACCGAGCCGAAGCGCCGCTCCAGCTCCGGGCCGATCGCGTAGAGCGCCCACATGTTGAACAGGATGTGCCAGAACGACGGCGGCGGGGCGTGCAGGAACGCGTTCGTGATCAGCCGCCACCACTCGCCCTGGTAGACGCCGAGCGACCACATCTGGAATCGCCCGAGGACCTGGTCCGGCATGAGGACCTCGGCCCCGTAGGCCAGCACGTTGGCGATCAGCAGCGCCCATGTCACGCGGGGGGCCGCGACGGCGGCGCCGCCGAAGACGGCCTGGGCAGGCCGCATGTCCCTGCTGCCCTCGCGCACGCATTCGACGCACTGGTGGCCGACGGCGGCCTCGCGCATGCAGTCGGGGCAGATCGGACGGTCGCAGCGCTGGCAGCGGACGTAGGTCTCGCGGTCGGGGTGCCGGTAACAGGTCGGTACGGCTTCCGCTCCCGGTGGGGGCGGGCTCGTCGGCGGCTGGGAGGTCATGGAGTCCTTCCAAAGGGCAAGTCCACTGACCGCCAGCCTATAAGGCGCGCGCGCCCCGGCCGCGCGTCTCGGCGGCCGGGGTCGCACGGGCGTCAGGAGCGCTCGATGGTGACCTCTTCGAGGACGACGTCGTTCACGGGGCGGTGACCGTTGGTGGGGGTCTTGGCGATCGAGTCGACGACCTCGGTGCCCTCGATCACCTCGCCGAAGATCGTGTGGCCCTGGTTGAGGTGCGGGGTGGGGACGACGGTGATGAAGAACTGGGAGCCGTTGGTGCCCTTGCCGAACCGCTTGCCCGCGTTGGCCATCGCGAGCAGGTAAGGCCGGTTGAACTGGTTCTCGGGGTGGATCTCGTCGTCGAAGTCGTACCCGGGGCCGCCGATGCCCTGGCCGAGCGGGTCCCCTCCCTGGATCATGAAGTCGCTGATGACCCGGTGGAAGATCGTGCCGTCGTACAGCTTGTCGGTCGTCTTCGCACCGGTCTCCGGGTGCGTCCACTCCCGGGTGCCCTCAGCGAGCTCGACGAAGTTGCGGACCGTCTTCGGCGCCTTGTTGGGAAAGAGCTTCACGCGGATCGTGCCGTGATTGGTGCGCAGATTGGCGATCAGGTTGTCAGCCACGGAGGCCGCCCCCTTGTGTCCTGGTGTTAGTTGTCGGACTAACAGGGTATCGAGCATGCCTCTGAGCACCGCTCGTGATTGAGCCGCGACCATGCGGGAAGGGGTCGTCACGGGGCCCGTCGATAAGGGAGGGTGATTGTGTCCCTGAGTATGAACAGAAGGCGCCGCGTCGAGGTGATCATCCCGCAGACGTGGCTGGACCGCATGAGGGTCCAGGCCAAGAGGGCCGGTGGCAGGGTGAGCCCGGTCGCCGAGTCCGCTCGCGATCTGGCGACGCACCGCATCGAGGACGCGCGCATCTGGGCGGCCCCGAAGCTGGAGGAGGCCGCCCAGTCGGTTGAGGAGCAGATCGCTCCCATCGTGAGTGCGTTCCTCGTCGAGCTGGCCAGGCGCCTGGAGGTGTCCAACGCCAGGAAGCAGAGGCGGCGCTGGCCCGTGGTCGCGCTGGTCGGCGGCGCCGCCATCGGCGCGGTGGGCGTGGCCATGTACCGCAACAACGCCCAGCGTTGGACGGACACGATGAGGGACAGCATTCGGCACACGGGCTCGGACGCCAGCAAGTGGGTCGGAGACAAGGCCCAGGAAGCGGGCGACAAGGCGGGCAAGACCGGCGACGAGATCTCCGGGAAGCTGTCTTAACCAGTCGGCGACGCGTACGGTCGGCGCCCAGACGCCGGCCGTACGCGTTTCCAGGCCCACGCGTTTCCAGGCCCACGCGCGTCCAGGCCCACGCGCGTCCAGGCCCACGCATGTCCAGGCCCACGCGTGTCCAGGCTCACGCGTTTCCGGGCGCAGCCGTACACGTGTCCGAGCGCCGGCCGTACGATCGATCGTGAAGTCGCACGCGTGTCCGGACGGGTCTGCTGAACCAGACGGCGGCACGGGCCGTTCTGAGGGGTGAGTCACCCCCCAGGCTGAAAGGCCCGCCATGTCGCAGCCGATCATGTCCGAACCCGCCGAACCGACCGAACCCGTCCAGCCGGCCTCCGCCGCGGAGGCTTCCTCGCCGCCCGGCCCCGCGCCGAGCCGCCGGACACTGTTCACCAAGGCCGTCCTCGCCGGCACCGTGGCGCTGTTCACCCGGGTCGCGCTCGCCACGCCCGCCGAGGCCGGCGAAGCCACCGAGGCCGGTGAAGAGACCGCCGACGGCGTCGTGCTCGCGAAGACCAAGAGCATTCCACTGCACGGCGGAAAGATCATCAAAGGGAAGTACGTGGTGACCCACCCGGCCAAGGGTGTCTACCGGTGCTTCACCGCCAAGTGCACCCACCAGGGGTGCACGGTGGCGACCATCCGGGGCGGCACGATCAACTGCCCGTGCCACGGGAGCAAGTTCTCCATCGTCGACGGCCACGTCGTACAGGGACCGGCGACTCGATCACTGCCCAAGAAGAAGATCAAGGTCAGTAAGGGTGTCATCCGGCTCGCCTGACCGGGCGCCGGACGTCCCTCCGGCCAAGGCCGGCCGCGTCAGCGGGGCGGCGGGAAGACTCATCCGTCCCGCTGACGCGAAGAACGCTCGTCACCGTCTCGCGACTCCGCGAGTGTCTGCGATGCCGGTCGCCCCGAGGCGCCCGGCCCGTCGAGCCGGGCCAGCATCTCGGGCAGCCGGTCGTCGTACACAACGGTCAGCCGCCGCGTCGCCCGGGTGATGGCCACATAGAGGTCCTGCCCGCCCTTCGGGGACTGGCCGAGGATCCCCCCGGGGTCGACGACGACCACCGCGTCGAACTCCAGCCCCTTGGAGCCGCGCACGGTGAGGACGGCCACCGGAGAGTCGAGCGGGTCCGGCGTCGTGGGGAAGAGCGCGGCCGTCGCGGCATACCGGGCGTCAGGGGCGATGACCGCGAGACGGCCCTCGCCGATCTCCCGCAGCTCGGACTCCACCAGGCGGCGCAGGTCCGTCCCCGCCGCCGGAACCGCCCGCGGCGGCGCCTCGCCGTACCGGACGGACTCGGGGGGCTCCTCGCCGGGCGCCACCGCGCGCAGCACATCGGCGGCCACATCCATGATCTCGGCGGGCGTCCGGTAGTTGACCGTCAGCCGCTCCTCACGCCACCGTCCCTTCACGTACGGGTCGAGCACCTCGGCCCATGAGCGGGCCCCCGCGGCTGAGCCGGTCTGGGCGATGTCGCCGACGATCGTGAGCGAGCGGGCCGGGACCCGCCGCATGACGACCCGCCACGCCATCGGCGACAGCTCCTGGGCCTCGTCCACGATCACGTGCCCGTACGCCCAGTGCCGGTCGCCGGTCGCCCTGTCGGCCGTCGTCGTGTAGGGGCCGCCGTCGCGGTGCCGTTCGGCGACGGACGCCGCGTCCATGTACTCGTCGAGCTCGCTGATCAGCAGCACGCCCCGCGCGTACCGCTCCTCCTCCTCGCGCTCCCTCTCGGCGCGGCGCCGCCTGGCCCGCACCCCGGTGTCGTCCTCGCCGAGCAGTTCGGCGGCCTCGTCGAGCAGCGGGACGTCCCCCACGGTCCACGGCGCGCCGCGCGGTCGCAGCAGCGCCGCGAGCTCCTCCTCCGACAGGTACGGCCCGGCGGCCGTGCGCAGCCGCCGCTCGTCCGACAGCAGCTCGCCGATCAGCCGTTCGGGGCCGATGTCCGGCCACAACGCGTCGATCGCCTCCCTGACCACCTCGTGCTGCCACAGCCCGGCCGCGGCGTAACGCAGGTCGTCGGCGTCCGACGGACGGTCGAGCTGCTCGGCCTCGTCGCGTGCCAGCGCCGCCAGGATCCGGTCGACGAACGCCTTGCGGGCGAGGTTGTGGGGGCGCCGCAGGCCCCGCGCACGCTCCCGGGCACGCAGGCAGGTGGCGTGGTCCACCCGCAGCGGCATCTCCTCGACGATCACCTCGACGCCGTCCCGCAGCGACGTCCGCACGGGAACGGCCACCTCGAGGCCGCCGGGCGGGACCCGCTCGCGGTCGCGTACGGCCGCCTCGACCACCGCGACCATCCGGAGGTCGCCTTTGACGACCGCGGCCGCCGGTTCGTCCTCGGCCGTCGCGTGCACGCCGTGATGCAGCTCCCCGAGGCTCGACAGCACCACCTCGGTCTCGCCGAGGGACGGCAGGACCTGGCCGATGTAGCGGGAGAAGGTGGCGTTGGGCCCGATCACGAGCACGCCGCGCCTTTCGAGCACGGCCCTGTGGGCGTAGAGCAGGTAGGCCGCGCGGTGCAGGGCGGCGACCGTCTTCCCCGTGCCGGGACCGCCCTGGACGACCAGGGCGCCGGCGAGGCCCGAGCGGATGACCCTGTCCTGCTCGATCTGGATGGTGGCCACGACCTCGCCCATGCGCCCGGTCCGCCCGCGCCTGAGCGCCGCCATGAGCGCGGCCTCGCCGACGAGCGTGCGCCGGTCGCCCTCGCTCATCCGGTCGAGGTCGAAGACCTCGTCGTCGAGGTCGACGACCGTACGGTCACGGGTGTGCAGGTGGCGCCGTCGTACGAGCCGGCCCGGATCACCGGGCGTCGCGACGTAGAAGGGACGCGCGGCCGGCGCCCGCCAGTCGACGAGCACCGATGTGTGGTCGTCGTCGCGCAGGCCGATACGGCCGATGTACAGCGTGTCGCCCGCGTCGTCGTCGATCCGGCCGAAGCACAGCCCGCGCTCGACGGCCGAGAGCTGGGCGAGGCGGCGAGCGTGCTCGCCCGCCGACACCTCTCGCTCCACCACCGCCTGCCGCGTGCCGGTTCCCCCACGCCCGAAGACCTCCCTCAGCGCCCGTTCTGTGCGCTCCCGGGCCACGTCGAGACGCCGGTAGATCGTGGTGACGTAGGACTGCTCCGCGGCGAGGGCCTGCGCCTTGGCCGATTGCGATTGCCTCGACTTCATTGTTGTGGTAGACTCCCAGTAGAGGGACAGGTGTGTTCTCGGCAAAGAGCCTCCATCATAGGCCGTCCTCTCCCTTCGCGCTCGCGTGTCCACGCCGCTCGGCGCGTCATCTCATTCAGCTTCGCCTCGGCGGCGAGCGACGATCCGCCGTGTGACCAGTGTGGCGAAATGGGTGGATTTTTCCTGTGATGTTCGGTCGTATAGGGGTAGCTGTCCTCACGCGCCGGATCCCTTCCCGTCAGGGGCACGGCGTGCGGAAGTCCCGTCGGGCAGGGTCGTGGCCACCGCGGCCGCCTCGGCTCATCGAGGCCTTCGGCGTGGCATCCGAAGTTCGCATGGCCGGCGGGTGAACCCCTGCGTACCGCGGGACGTCTTGGTAACAAGGAGGCCCGGATGGACGTCCTGGACGGCCTCGTGGACGAGGAACTCCGGCTGGAGCTGCTCCTCGTCGAGGCGCTGCACGAAGAAGCGGAACGGCTGGCCGCCCCAGCCGCCCGCTGATGTCGCAAGCCCGCCGTCTCGTCCCACGGCGAGACGGCGGGGTCCAGCTCGCGTCACCCGGTCACACCCTGGGGGTCAGGGGGCTGCGGCCAGTGCCTCCTCGACGGTGGAGAAGACAGGGACGTGGAACGCCAGGCCGGTTATCCACAGCACGCGGGCCGCACCCTGCTCGACGGCCACGAGCGCCAGCCACCCGCCCTCGTCCGTCGCACGCTTCCAGGAGTTGATCAGCAGGCCGGTCGCCCGGGAGTCGAGGAAGTCGAGATCGCGCAGGTCCACCACGAGCGACGCACCGAACTGGCCGAACGCCTTATCGAAGAACTCCGACGCGACCTCGTGCGTCGTGTAGTCGAGCGTGCCCCGTACGGTGAGCACTCCGATGTTCCCGTTGCCGGCGGCGGTGAACTCGGTGGGACCGGTCGAGATGTGAAGATCGGACATCAGGAGACTTCCATGGTGGTGGGCATGACCCGGGCGACCAGGATGCAGGTGTCGTCACTGGTGTTGCTGGGCGTGAGGACCCGCGTGACCGCGGCGAGCCGGTCGCCCCGGGCGTTCCGTACGGCGTCGGCGACGGCCACGCTGAGGACCTCGAGGCCGTCGAACAGGTCGCGGCCCGGTCGCTCGATGAGCCCGTCGGTGAACATGAGCAGCAGGTCCTCCGGCTCCAGCCGCAACTGCGCCGTGCTGTAGCTCACGTCCTCGAAGACGCCGAGCAGCACGCCGGGGTGCAGCAGCCGGTGCACCGTGTCCCCTCTGACCAGCAGGATCGGGGGATGGCCCGCGTGGGTCCAGGTGAGCATGCGATCCGCCGGCCGGTAGCGGGCGACGACGGCGGTGGCCAGCACGTCGGGGCGCATCCGCCGCAGCAGCCGGTTCAGCGCGACCAGCGTCTGCGCCGGGTCGTGGTCGGCGAACGCCAGGCCGGTGATGGCGTGGCGCAGCTTGGCCATCGCGGAGGCGGCCGCCAGACCGTGCCCGGCGACGTCGCCCACGGCGAGCAGCACCTCCTCCTGGTCCAGGGGGATCGCCTGGTACCAGTCGCCGCCCAGGGGAGCCGTCTCCGCGGGGATGTAGCGTACGGCGATCCGCAGCCCCGGCACCGAGAACGACTCGTTCTCGACCGGCATGATGATGTGCTGCAGCCGCGCGGTCAGCTGCGACTCCTCCTCCAGCCGCTGGCTGACCTCGGCGAGCTCCTCGGCGGTCCGGCGCCAGTCGGTGATGTCCTGGATCACGCCGTGGACCTCGACGGGCTTCCCCGTGGCGTCACGGCTCACCTCGACGGTGGCCCTGATGTGGCGAAGCTCCCCGTCGAGGTCGACGCGCACCTCGAACTCGTGCGGCGCGTCGCCGACGGTGAGCACCTCGAGCGCACGCTCGACGACGGGGACGTCGTCGGGGTGGGCTATGTCGCGGTACTCCTCCAGCGTGAGCGGCCCGTCGGCGGGATCCCGGCGGTGGATGCTGTAGAGCTGCGGCGACCACTCGGTCTCACCGGTCACCAGGCTCCAGCGGCCCCACCCGAGATTGCCCAGACGCTCGGTGTGGAGCAGGCGGCTCGACAGCCGCTCCTCCTCGTCGCTCTTGCTCCACGATGTGAGCAGGCCGCCGTTGAAGCGGGCCAGCCGGACGGTGTAGAGCGTCTGGTGACGCATGCCGTCCCCCGCATCCGGATGCTGGTAGCGGACGACCTCCTCGGGCTTCCCCGACTTCATGACGCGCAGCTGGCTCTGCCAAAGGGGGGTGTCGAGCACGCCGGGATAGGCCTCCCGCGTCCGGACGCCGATCAGCTCCTTGCCGCTGCGGCCGTGGACATCCCGAGCCTGCGGGCTGGCGGCCAGGACCTCGAAGTCGGCGATGCCGCCCGTCTCGTCGGAGACGGGTGTCGCCCAGACCGCCTGGACCGGCACGGAATCCAGCAGCGCCTGCATCCACGAGGCCGCCGCCTCATGTGGATGCTTGGAGGTGTCCGCCGAAGGTCCGTTCATGGGCATGAGATGCAAACGCCTTCACCTCCACCCATGAGACCGCCGGCCCACCTTCCGCGATGTCTTCGTACCAAAAGATCCTTGTCTTCCGACGAGAGTACCCGCGACGCCCAGAATAGGCCTCCAGGCCCCGGACAGAAGGCGTTCGGCCACCGGCCTCGACCGCTGTGGTGACGGTACGCGTGCGCCCGCGACCGAGCCGGGGCGGATTAAACGGGATGACACCGGGATCCGGCGGAGGACACGATAGGACGTCCTTCCGGCCCGGCAGCGAGGAGCCAGCAGTGTCCAGCCTCCGCGCCGACCTGGGCATGCTGCGGGACCGGCGCTTCACGCTGCTCGTGTCGGCCCGCACGATCTCGATGCTCGGCGCCTCCTTCGCCCCTGTCGCGCTCGCCTTCGGTGTGCTCGCCCTGCCCGGGGCGACGGCGACCACGCTCTCGGCGGTCCTCACCGCCGAGGCGCTGCCGATGGTGGCATTCATACTGGTCGGCGGCGTGATCGCGGACAGGCTCCCGAGACAGCGAGTGATGATGGCGGGCGAAGGCCTCAACGCCGCGGCCTACGCCTGCCTGGCCGTGATGCTGCTCACCGGCTGGACGCCGCTCCCCGCCCTGCTGGCGGCGTCCGCCGCCGGCGGTGTCGCATCCGCCGTCCTGTTCCCCGCGCTGACGGGGATCATCCCCGACGTGGTGCCGGCCGACCGGCTGCAGACCGCGAACGCCCTGCTGGGCCTCGGAGCCAACGTCGCCCGTTTCGCCGGCTTCATCCTCAGTGGCGCCGCGGTGGTCCTCCTCGGCGGCGGATGGGCGCTGGCGATGAGCGGCGCGATGTTCGCCGTGGCCTCCGCCCTGATCGCGTCGCTGCGCCTCACCCCGGCCGAGCGGGCCGCCGCCGGGACCCATTCCATGCTCGCCGACCTGCGCGCCGGGTGGCGCGAGTTCATCTCCCGCCAATGGCTGTGGGTCGTGGTCGCGCAGTTCTCCGTGCTGATATTGGCCATGCAGGCCGCCCACGGCGTGCTGGGGCCGCTCGTCGCCAAGGAGCACCTGGGCGGGGCGCCCGCCTGGTCCGCCGTCCTCGCCGGCGAGGCCGTGGGCATGATCATCGGTGTGGCCGTCACCCTCCGGCTGCGTCCCCGCCGGCCCATTCTGGTCGCGACGCTCCTCACGGTGCCCTCGGCCCTGCCGTACCTGCTGCTGGGAATCGGGGCGCCGCTGTGGACGGTGGTGGGCGGCGCGGTCGTGACGGGAGTCTGCTTCGACATCTTCGGAGTGCTGTGGCAGACCACCATGCAGCGGGAGATCCCGCCGGAGTCGCTGTCGCGGGTGAGCTCCTACGACGCGCTCGGATCGCTGATGTTCGGCCCCATCGGCCTGCTGCTCGCCGGGCCCGCCGCAATCGCGTTCGGCCCGCGGCCCGCGCTGATCTGCTGCGCGGCGATCGTCGTGACCGTGTCCCTCGCCGCGCTGCTGTCGCCGGGAGTGCGCCGGCTGCGGGCCCCCGAGCCGTCGGCCGCCGCGACGTCCCTCGCCGACGCCTGATCATTCCTGCTGACGCTCAGCCCAGCCGCCGGCCCGGGGTGAGCCCGCCGGCTCGTCACCATGGTGACCTGGGTAAAGTACGGCGGGCATTACGGGGATACCGGGGGGAAGGTCACGAATGTCGGGGGTCCAGTCAGGTCTGAGGCGGCTGGCGCTCGACACCCGTCCACTGGGAATTCCGGCGTACCGGCGGCTCCTGATCGGCCAGGGTGTGTCGTTCATCGGCGTCCAGCTCACCTCCGTGGCCGTCAGCGGCCAGATGTTCGCCATCACCCGGTCGTCGCTGTGGGTGGGCATGCTCGGCCCGGTGAACCTCGTCCCCCTGGTGATCTTCGGCCTGTGGGGCGGCGCGGTCGCCGACGCGGTCGACCGCCGCCGTCTGCTGCTCACCGGCTCGGTGATCGCGTGGGTGGCCACACTCGCCCTGCTGCTGCACGCCTGGTCGGGCCGGGGGAACGTCTACGTCATCCTCGGAGCGGTCGCCGTGCAGGCGGTCGGCTTCGCGATCAGCTCGGCGACGCGGGGCGCGATCATCCCCCGCCTCGTGCCCGTCGAACGCGTCCCGGCGGCCAACACGCTCAACTTCCTGGTGAGCAGCATCGGCACCGTCCTCGGCCCGCTGCTGGCCGGCATCGTGCTCGCCAACGGCGGTTACGCCGTGGCGTACCTCATCGACGGCGTGCTGTTCAGCACGGCGTTCTACGCGGCGATACGGCTGCCGCGGCTCGCGCCGCTCGGGGAGATCGCCCGGCCAGGTCTGCGGTCGGTGGCCGACGGGCTCCGGTACATCGCGACCCAGCCGATCGTGATGATGTCGTTCGTGGTGGACATCATCGCGATGGCGCTCGCCATGCCGAGGGCGCTCTTCCCGGAGATGACGGCCGAGCGGTTCGGCGGGTCCGCCGTCGCCTTCGGATGGCTGTCGGCGAGCATCGCGATCGGGTCGGTCGCGGCGGGCGTCATGTCCGGATGGATCGGACGGGTCGCCCGCCAGGGAGTGGCGCTGACGATCACGATCGCGATCTGGGGTGCCGCGGTGGCCGCGGCGGCTTTCGCCCCCAGCCTGTGGATGGTCGTGGCGCTGCTGGCCGTCGGCGGGGCGGC
The DNA here is from genome assembly GCF_040802045.1 of Microbispora sp. NPDC049125. Classification (NCBI taxonomy): domain Bacteria; kingdom Bacillati; phylum Actinomycetota; class Actinomycetes; order Streptosporangiales; family Streptosporangiaceae; genus Microbispora; species Microbispora sp. NPDC049125. The sequence continues at coordinate 96,699 of NZ_JBEZDW010000016.1, forward strand.
CGACCTCTGCTCCGCCGTCTGGCGGCAGACGATCCTGCAGACGTACGCCCCGGACGAGATGCGCGGGCGCATGCAGGGGGCGTTCATGGTCGTGGTGGCGGGCGGCCCCCGCCTCGGTGACCTGCGGGCCGGCGCCACGGCGAGCGCCTTCGGGCTCGTCCCGGCCTGGGCGGGGGGCGGGCTCGTGTGCGCGGTCCTCGTGCTGGTGGCGGGCTTCGCCGTGCCGAGGTTCCGGCGGTACGACGCGGTGGCGGAGCGCCTCGGCCGGGGATGAGCCGGCACGACTCTTGACTCGACCTGGTTCAAAGCGTTAAATCCAGCTAGTTAATAAACAAGAAACCTTCCTGTCAGTTCCGGATCACCCCCTCCGGCCTGCTCGAAGGTGGACCCGAGGAGGTCCTCCACCCTCTTAATTCGGCACTTGGTTGAAATTCCGGCCTCTCTCAGAAAGAGACACCCCCCATGAAACCGGAACACTCCCATCGCGCCTCTCTACGCCTTCTCGTGGGCGCTCTCCTGGCCGCCCTGGCCCTCGTCGCGACCGGCCTGTCCCCGGCCTACGCCGCGACCGGCCAGATCACCGGTTACGGCGGCAAGTGCGTCGACGTCGCCGCGGCGAACAGCGCCAACGGCACCAAGGTGCAGCTCTACACGTGCAACGGCACCAGCGCCCAGCAGTGGACGACCGGCGCCGACGGCACCGTCCGCGCGCTCGGCAAGTGCCTCGACGTCGCCGCCGCGAACAGCGCCAACGGCACCAAGGTGCAGATCTACGACTGCAACGGCACGGCGGCGCAGACCTGGACCAGCGGCTCCGACGGCACGCTGCGGGCCCTCGGCAAGTGCCTGGACGCGACCGGCCCCAGCTCGGCCGACGGCACTCCGCTGCAGATCTGGGACTGCACCGGCGGGTCCAACCAGAAATGGGTCGTGCCGAGCGGCGGCACCACGCCACCGCCGGCCGGCAGCAGGATGCCCGGCGCGCCGTACCTCTACATGGGCTGGGGCAGCCCGCCCAGCGCCACCTCCGTGATGAGCGCCACCGGAGTGAGGTCCTTCACCATGGCGTTCATCCTCTCCGGCGGCGGGTGCAACCCCATGTGGGACGGCGTACGGCCGCTCTCGGGCGGGGTGGACGCGCAGACGATCTCGGCCGTCAAGGGAGCGGGCGGCAGCGTCCAGATCTCCTTCGGCGGCTGGTCGGGCAACAAGCTCGGCCCCAACTGCTCGTCGCCGTCCGCCTTCGCCGGCGCCGTGCAGCAGGTCGTCAACGCGGTCGGCCCGGCCGTTGTGGACTTCGACATCGAGAACACCGACGAGTTCTCCAACTACACCGTGCAGGACCGCATCCTCGGCGGCCTGAAGATCGTCAAGCAGAACAACCCGAACGTCAAGGTGGTCCTCACCTTCGGCACCGGCACCACCGGGCCGACCGGTGACGGCCTGCGGCTGATCAACCAGTCGCGGGCGCTGAACGTGCCCGTGGACAACTACACGATCATGCCGTTCGACTTCGGCGGCGGCGCGAACATGTACCAGAGCACCGTCAACGCGGCCGAGGGCCTGAAGAACGCGCTGAAGAGCGCGTGGGGCTGGAGCGACGCCCAGGCGTACGCGCACATGGGCATCTCCGGCATGAACGGCCTGTCGGACCAGCAGGAGGTGACCTCGACGGGGACCTGGACGCAGATCCGCGACTGGGCGAGCTCCAAGGGCCTGACCCGCCTGGCGTTCTGGTCGGTCAACCGCGACCGTCCGTGCCCCGGCGGCGGCGTGCAGGAGACGTGCAGCGGCGTGGCACAGAACAACTGGGACTTCACCCGCATCACCGCGGGCTTCTAGGCCGTTTCCCAGCAGTCAGCCGGCCGCGGCAGCCGCATCCCGGTGGCCGCGGCCGGCGCGGGGCCCTCGGGCGGCCGTCGTGCGGCCGTCAGAGACCCTGTGGCCGGTACTCGTCGCGGACTTTCAGCCAGCTCATCGTCGGGTCCTGAGGCCAGCCCTCCGGCGAGTCCTCCCACTCCTCCTGCCTGCCGTACGGAGTCAGGTCCAGCAGGTTGAAGTCGAGGCGGAGCCGATCCACCCCGCGGGCGGTGGTGAAGTAGGTGCGGAAGAACTCGTCGCCGTCGCGCAGCAGGACGCTGAGCCCGAAGCCGCCGCCCAGGCCGAGGTCGTCGTAGAAGCCGCCGTCGCCGGCGGAGTACCACGGCACGGTCCAGCCCATCCGCCGCCGGACCGGCTCGATCTCCTCCTGCGGTGCGCGGGACATCAGGATCAGGGTGGTGTCCCGTGCGTTGAGATGCGCCTGGCCGGGGATGTTGTCGGTGAACGACGCGCAGCCGACGCAGAGCCAGTCCTGGCCCGGCTCCAGCATGAAGTGGTAGACGACGAGCTGGCGGCGGCCCTGGAAGAGATCGCCCAGCTCGGCCGCCGTGCCGTCCGGAGCGGTGAAGCGGTAGCCGTCGCCCAGCCGGACCATCGGCATCCTGCGCCGTTCGGCGGCCAGCGCGTCCAGTGCGCGCGTGTGCTCCTTCTCCTTCACCAGCAGCGCGTCACGCGCCGCCTGCCATTCGGCCGCCGAGACGACCTGGGGACGGTTCATGGAAGTGCTCCATCCTCGAACGTTTTCTCAGGGAACGGACTTCCACGACCGTAGCAGACCTCCGTTCCCTGAGGGAACTAGCGGGCTTAGAATGGTGGCATGCAGCGAACACGGTTCGGTGAGATGGTCTGCTCGATCGCCCGCACGCTCGACGTCGTCGGCGAGCCCTGGTCCCCGCTGATCCTGCGGAACATCTACGTCGGCATCACTCGTTTCGAGCAGCTCCAGCAGAGTCTGGGCATCTCACGCAAGGTGCTCGCCGAGCGGCTCAAATGGCTCGTAGAAAGCGGCGTGCTGGAGCGGCGGGAGTATTCCAGCCGGCCCCCACGCCACGAGTACACGCTCACGGTCAAGGGCCTGGAGCTGTGCGACCTCCTGCTGGTGATGGTGCGCTGGGGCGACCGCTGGACGGCGGGCGAGGCCGGTCCGCCGGTGCTCTACCGTCACCATGCCTGCGGTGAGATCAGCCACGTCGAGCTGCACTGCTCCGTGTGCGACCGGCCGATGCGGGCCTCCGACGTCGACGTGCTGCCCGGCCCGGGAGCGGAGACCGGGACGGCCACGGCCTGAGGAAGATCTTTTCCTGTGACCGATGAGTTCGGGCGGACGAGCACGTTCTACTGTCCGCAAACGCCGATCTTCGGACAGCCAGGAGGCACATCATGGAATGGACGCTCGAACTCATCGTGGTCCCCGTCTCGGACGTCGACCGCGCGAAGGCCTTCTACACCGAGCAGGCCGGTTTCACCGTGGACGTCGACCACAGCGCCGGCGAGGACTTCCGCGTCGTGCAGCTGACCCCGCCCGGCTCGGCCTGCTCGATCGCCCTCATGCGGAACGCCGGCAGCGCGGGCTCGCTCCAGGGCCTGCACCTGGTCGTCGCCGACATCGACGCCGCCCGCGCCGAGCTGGTGAAGCGCGGGATGGAGGTCGGCGAGCTGTTCCATTTCGAGCCTGGCGGCCAGACGCCCGGCCCCGATCCCGAGCGCCGCAGCTACGCCACGTTCATGCCCTTCAGCGACCCGGACGGCAACGGCTGGCTCGTGCAGGAGGTCCGCGAGCGCACTCCCCGGGCGGAGTGATCGCGGCAGGCGCGTGGAACGAGGCCGGCTCCCGGGTGTCGAGAAGGGCGCCCGCACGGCCTCGTCGCGCGGACGTCCGCTACTGCCCGAAGGAGTAGCGAAGCCGGCCGTTGATGAGGAAGTTGAGCCGGTGGCGGAGATGCCCGATCACGTCCTGCCCCGGAGCCTCTCCCGGCGTCAGCAGCGTCCAGCGGAGCGCGCAGCCGTTCGGAGCCGGCCGGATGTCGAACCGGATCTCGTCGCCGGGCCTGTCGGGCCACAGGGACGACCAGACCACGAGCTCCGGCTCGACCGCCCGAAGGACGCGGGGCTCGACCTCGCCGGGGCGCAGGTCGAGCCATTGCCGTCCACCCGGCCGCCGTGGGTCGGCCAGGCTCTCCCACACGATGTGGGGAGGCGGCGGCTGGTTACGCTCTCGCGAGCCCAACTCGATCACACTCGCAGCCTAGGCGAGCGAGCACATGGCCTCACGCCGCGCCCATCGCACCGTTCGAAGGTTTCACGACTTCACGGCGACGCCGGCGGGCGGCCCGGATGGTGAGAGCCCGCCACGAGGTCCTTGTTGCGTTTTTGTGTGCCGGACGCCAGACATCCCTGCAACACCCCGATGGGTGAAATGGGTCCCATAGCGCGTTCCGTCCGGTTCGCGCGGAGAGGACACCATGAATGACATCCGGCGACACCGTTCGACGCCGCTGGCGCTGCTCGCGGGCGTGCTGCTGTCGTGCACGCTGGCGGCCTGCGGCGGCTCGGAAGTCTCGGCCGGCTCGAAGAGCGAGGGCTCCGGGAGCTCGTCGACCACCACGGACGCCAAGGGCAACGCGTGGTACGAGTGGCAGCTCAAGCAGGCGAAATGCCTGCGGTCGAAGGGGATCGACGTCGCCGATCCCGACCCCGTGAAGGGCGCCGACCCGAATGTCGTGCAGGACGACGCGTTCAAGAAGGCGCTGTCCGCCTGCGGCGACACGATCGGCCCGCCGCCCGTGGACGACGCCGGCGGCTCCGATGAGAAGTTCCAGGCCGCGTTGAAGGCGGCGAAGTGCCTGCGGAGCCTGGGTTACGAGGTGCCCGACCCGGCCCGGGGCGACGGCCTGCAGATCGGCAACCAGAAGCTCAGCGACGAGGCGGTCGGCAAGTGCATGTCCAAGTGAGACGCGCGCAGCTCGGCGAGCCCGTGCACCCCCCGAAGCCGGAGAAGCCGGAGAAGGCCGAGAAGCTGGAGAAGGCCGAGAAGCTGGAGAAGGCCGAGAAGCTGGAGAACGCAGTGACGCGAGGAACGGCTCCGGGCGCGGGGGCCTCGGAGAAGTCCCGCTCCACACGCAAGGGTGTGATCGTCGCCGGCGCCGTCGCCGTGCTCGTCATCGGGACGGCCATCACGTGGGCCACCACCAGGGAGGAATCACGGGACGACGTCGTCCGCAGGCCCCTGGCCACGGCGACGGTGACGAAGGGTGGCCTGGCGGTGGAGACGGTCATGCCCGGCACGTTGGAGTTCGGCGGCCTCAAGACCGTCTCCGCGAGCCTGCCGGGTGTCGTGACGCGACTGGCGAAGATCGGCGCCAAGGTGGGGCGTGGCGGGCGGCTTTACTCGGTGAATGATCGGCCGGTGTCCCTGCTGTACGGCACGCTCCCCGCCTGGCGGGCGTTCAAGGCCGGGATGACGCCGGGCCGCGATGTGGAGCAGCTCGAGTCGAACCTGCGCAGGCTCGGATACTTCGGCGGGACCGTGGACCGGACGTTCACGTACCTCACGTCGGTGGCCGTCAGGAAATGGCAGGCGTCGCTGGGCCAGAAGGACGCCACCTCGCTGGATCTGGGGGCGGTCGCCTTCGCCCCCGGCCCGGTGCGCGTGGCCGGGCACAAGGTCGCGGTCGGCGCGCGGGTCGGCGCGGGAACGGCGGTCCTCGCGACGTCGGCCCTGGCGAAGACCGTGAAGGTCGACGTCAAGGTCTCCGACCAGGGCCTCGCGCGTAAGGGACAGCCCGTCACGATCACGCTGCCCGACGGCAAGACGGTGAAGGGAAAGGTGACGGCCGCCGGCGCGCCCGTGGAGAGGACCCGGGGCACCGGCAAGACGATCGTGATACCCACGACCGTCACGATCTCCGACCAGAAGCCGGCGGGCCGCTTCGAGCGGGCGTCGGTCACCGTGACCTTCAGGGGCGCCCAGAGCCGCGACGCGCTGTCGGTGCCGGTCGAGGCGCTCGTCGCGATGAGCGAGGACACCTTCGCCGTCGAGGTCCCCGACGGCAGAGGCGGTGTCAGGCGCCTACCGGTCACGACGGGCCTGTTCGCGGCCGGCCGGGTGCAGATCTCCGGAGCCGGCGTCGCCGAAGGGCTGGAAGTCGTGGTCGCGGACTCATGAACGAGATCGTCACCCTCAAGGACGTCACCCGCAGTTACGGCGATCCACCCGTGCACGCGCTGGCCGGGGTCTCCTTCACCGTCACGGCCGGTGAGTTCGTCGCCATCGTCGGCCCCAGCGGATCGGGGAAGTCCACCATGCTCAACGTCGTCGGCACTCTCGACCGGCCCACCTCCGGACGGGCGTACATCGACGGCCATGACGTCCAGGCGATGAGCGACGACCAGTTGTCGGCGTTGCGCGCCCACCGGATCGGCTTCGTGTTCCAGCAGTTCCACCTCTCCGAGGGCGTGAGCGCGGTCGACAACGTCGCCGACGGCCTCCTCTACACCGGAGAGCCGCGACGTGCCCGCCGCGAGCGGGCGCGCGCGGCGCTGGAACGCGTGGGGCTGGGCCACCGCATGACCCACAAGCCGGGCCAGATGTCGGGCGGCGAGCGTCAACGCGTCGCGATCGCCCGCGCGGTGGTGGCCGAGCCCGCGTTGCTGCTGGCGGACGAGCCGACCGGAAATCTCGACTCCCATTCGGGTGAGGGCGTGTTCTCCCTGCTCCAGGATCTCAACGCCGCCGGGACCACGATCGTCGTCATCACGCACGACAGCGAGCTCGCCGCCCGCCTGCCCAGGCAGATCTCGGTCAGGGACGGCGAGGTCGTCTCCGACGTACGGCACGACGCGGCGGTGGTCGCATGACCTCGGTGAGGCACGGCCGGTCACGGCTGCGCGCGAGCGACGTCGTCCACCTGGGCACGGCCGGGCTGCGTGCGCGGCCGGCCCGCGCCGTGCTGTCCGCCCTGGGGATCGCGATCGGCATCGCCGCGATGATCGCCGTGCTCGGGACCTCGGCGTCGAGCCGGCAACGTCTGAACTCGCAGCTCGACGCGCTGGGCACCAATCTGCTCACAGCCGAGGCCTCCCAGTCGGCCGGCCCGGTCACCCCGCTTCCGGAGAGCTCGGCCGAGCAGGTCAAGCGGATCGCGGGCGTCGAGTCGGCCAGCACCACGGGGCTCATCGAGGAGGCCCACGTCTACCGGAACCGTCACATCGATCCCGGGCTGACCGGCGGCATCAGCGTGCTGGCCGCCAGGCTCGACCTGCCGGACGTGGTGGGCGCCCGGGTGCGGAGCGGCAGCTGGCTCAACCAGGCCACCGCGACCTTCCCCACGGTCGTCCTCGGCGACACCGCCGCCCGCCAGCTGGGCGTCGTGACCCCCGGAAGCCAGGTACGGCTCGGCGACCGGAACTTCGCCGTCGTCGGCATCCTGGGCCCGGTCCCACTCGCGCCCGAGCTCGACCGCGCCGCCCTGATCGGCATGCCGGTCGCCAGGAGCGCGCTCGGCTTCGACGGACACCCCACGACGCTCTACGAACGGTCCAGCGACTCGGCCGTCGACACCGTCGGATCCCTGATCGCCTCGTCGATCCGGCCGGACGATCCGGCCGCCGTCTCGGTCTCGCGTCCCTCCGACGCGCTCGCGGCGAAGAAGGCCGTCGACCAGGCCTTCACGGGGCTACTGCTCGCGCTGGGGTCCATCGCGCTGCTCGTCGGCGGGATCGGCGTGGCCAACACGATGGTGATCTCCGTACTCGAACGCCGCCGTGAGATCGGCCTGCGGCGGGCCCTCGGCGCGACCAGACGGCACATCCGCCACCAGTTCCTGGCGGAGGCGCTGCTGCTGTCCGTCCTCGGCGGGCTCGCGGGCGCCGCGCTCGGCGGCGCCGTCACCGTGGTGATCGCGCTGGCCAACGGCTGGATCCCGGTGATACCGCCGCTGGTCGTGGCCGCCGGCGTCGGCGCCACCTTGCTGATCGGCGGGATCGCGGGCCTGTATCCGGCGATTCGGGCGGCCCGGACGCCGCCGACGGTCGCCCTCGCCGGTTGAACAATGAGTACAAAAGCCGCCTATGGTGACAAAAAGGACAGGAGGAGAACGTGCGGGTGCTGATCGTCGAAGACGAGGTGTTCCTGGCCGAGGCGCTGCAGGCGGGTCTGCGCCATGAGTCGATGGCCGCCGACATAGCGCTCGACGGCGACCAGGCGGTGGAGCTGGTGAGCGTCAACGACTACGACGTCGTCGTGCTCGATCGCGACATCCCCGGCACGCATGGCGACGAGGTCTGCTCCATCGTCGCCCGTGAGCATCCCGGCGTACGGGTCCTGATGCTGACGGCGGCGGCCCGGTTGACCGAGAAGGTGGCCGGGTTCGAGCTCGGCGCCGACGACTACCTCACCAAGCCGTTCGCGTTCGAGGAGCTCGTCGTCCGCCTGCGCGCCCTGGCCCGCCGTCCCCCGGCGGGCTCGGCGCCGGTGCTGGAGTTCGCCGACCTGAGGCTCGATCCGTTCCGGCACGAGGTCTACCGCGCGGGACGGTACCTGCGGCTGACCAGCAAGCAGTTCGCCGTCCTGGAGCTGCTCATGCGGGCCGGGGGTGGCGTCGTGAGCGCCGAGACGCTGCTGGAGAAGGCCTGGGACGAGCGCGCCGATCCCTTCACCAGCGCGCCGCGGGTCACCATGTCCACCCTGCGCAGGGCGCTCGGCGAGCCCGATCTGATCGTCACCGTCCCCAAGGCGGGATACCGCCTCGTCCACCCGAAGACCGCGGCGGAGGACGGGCATGACGCCTGACCGGGCCCGGCCGGGGACGATGAGCAGCGCGCGCCTGCGGCTGGCGCTGAGCTACGCCGGCTTCCTCGTCGTGGCCGGTGTCGCGGTCCTCGCCGGGGTGTACCTGGTGCTGCGGTACGTCCCGGACTATCCGCTGACCGCCGCCAACCCCTCCGAGACCGGGGGAGCGGTCGCGTCGCGCGGGGAGATCCTGGGCACGCTGGTGAAGATGTCCGGCTTCATCCTGGCCTTTCTCGCCGTAGCCGGGATGACCGGCGGCTGGATCCTGGCCGGGTGGGTGCTGAGGCCCCTGCGGCGCATCGACGAGGCCGCCCGGATCGCCGCGACCGGCCGGCTCGACCACCGCGTACGCCTCCAGGGCCGCCACGACGAGTTCCGCCGGCTCGCCGACGCGTTCGACGCCATGCTCGACCGGCTGCACGACGCGTTCGCCACCCAGGAGAGGTTCGCCGCCAACGCCTCGCACGAGCTGCGCACTCCGCTCGCGATAACGGCGACCATGCTCGACGTCGCCCGGCGGGACCCGCCAGGCCAGGACTATCCCGTCCTGCTCGACCGGCTGCAGGCCGTCAACGCCCGCGCCATCGGCCTCACCGAGGCACTCCTCCGCCTCGCCGACGCCAACGCGATCAGCGCCGTGTCCGAGCCCGTCGATCTCGCCGCCGTCACCCGGGCGGCGGTGGCCGAGCTGTCCGGCGAGGCGAGACACAGGGACCTCGTCATCGAGGCCCGGCTCGATCCGGCCGTGACCATGGGCGACGCCACGTTGCTCGGCCGGCTCGCCGGCAACCTGGTGCAGAACGCCGTCCGTCACAACCACGACGCCGGAGCCGTCTGGGTCACCACCGAGCGCGGCGGCCCGGCCGTGACGCTGCGTGTGGAGAACACCGGCGTCCCTTACACCGCCGAAGCCGCGGCTCAGCTGACCGAGCCGTTCCTACGCGGCGACGGGAGGGTGAGCCGCGCCGGCCGTGAACGCGGCTACGGGCTGGGGCTCGCGCTCGTGGCGCGCATCGTCGCAGTGCACCACGGCACGCTCGACATCAGACCGCGGGCCGCCGGCGGCCTGGCCGTCACCGTCACCCTTCGTGCGGAGGCCGGCGTCCAGGACTCAGTAGCCTGAGGCGCGATGAACCGTTTACAGACATCGGCAGGCGGGTTCGACCTCACCCGCTTCCCCGAGGATCCCCGTGACCTCCTGAGGGCCTGGGACGCCGCGGACGAATACCTGCTGCGGCACCTCGAAGAGGCCCTCGAAGAGAACGGGGAGCGGCCTTCGGGGACCGTCGTCGTGCTCGGGGACCGGTGGGGGGCTCTGGTGACCGCGCTCGCCGATCGCCGTCCCGTGCAGATCACCGACTCGTTCCTCTGCCAGGAGGCGACCCGGGCGAACCTGAAGCGCAACGGGGTCGCGGAGGACACGGTGCGGCTCCGTACGACCAGGGACACGCCGCCCGACCGGATCGACGTGCTGCTGATCCGGGTGCCCAAGAGCCTCGCGCTCCTGGAGGACCAGCTGCACCGCCTGGCGCCTCACGTGCACGCGGGCACCCTGGTCGTCGGCACGGGGATGGTCACCGAGATCCACACCTCGACGCTGAGGCTCTTCGAATCGATCCTCGGGCCGACCAGGACGTCGCTGGCGGTGAAGAAGGCCCGGCTCATCTTCTGCTCACCGGAGCCCGGGCTCCCCCGCCGCGCCAACCCGTGGCCGCGAAGCTACGCGCTGCCCGCGGACGCCGGAGCCGTCTCGGGCCTCACGGTCACCAACCACGCGGGAATCTTCTGCGCCGACCGCCTCGACGCCGGCACCCGCCTGTTCCTCCGGCACCTGCCGCCGCGCCGTGACCGCGAACACGTCGTGGACCTGGGCTGCGGCAACGGGGTGATCGGGCTCGCCGCGGCGCTGGCGAACAGCGACGCCGAGGTCACGTTCATCGACGAGTCGTACCAGGCGCTGGCGTCGGCGGAGGCCACATTCCGGGCGAACGCGGACGCGGGCCGTCGGGCGCGCTTCCTCGCGGCCGACGGGATGTCGGACGTGCCGGCGGGGACGGCGGACCTGGTGCTGAACAACCCGCCGTTCCACACGCACCGCGCGACGACCGACGCGACGGCCTGGCGCATGTTCAACGGGTCTCGTGCCGCGTTGCGCCGCGGCGGCGAGCTGTGGGTGGTCGGCAACCGGCACCTCGGCTACCACGCCAAGCTGCGCCGGCTCTTCGGCAACTGCGAGGTCGCCGCGAGCGACCCGAGGTTCGTCGTCCTGCGAGCCGTCAAACGCTGACCGTCCGCGCGTCGCGACCCGTACGGAGCGGAGGCTTTTCGCGTTGTTTTCCGCGAAATGAGCAGGCCGGGAGACCGCGGCACTTTCCATGACGTACGGCGCACGCCGTCCTCGTTGAGGTATTACCGGCCCATCAATAGCGTTGATGTGCGGGTCATCGCTCGGCCGCATTCGAGCCACAACCGAGAGCCGGGGCATCGCCATGCCGGTCGATCGTGAGGCCGGTCGGTATCGGCGCGCGCCCGGCATCAACGAAGGACCATCGTCATGTCTGTCTTCTGGGACCTCAAACACGAGCTTTGCGAAGCGATCAACGATCATGACGTACGCCGCGTGCTCGAGTTCTACAGCCCGGACGCCGTCTACGTCGCGCCGGCCGGCGTAGCCGAAGGGCATGAGCAGATCGCCTGGCTCTACGAGCACTTCTTCAAGGGCTTCCCGGACTATCACCTGACGGCGTGGTACGAGGTCGAGTGCGACAATCCGACCGTCACGGAATGGACGGTCACCGGCACCCACACGGGCCCCTTCCTTCTCCCCGACGGGCGCGAGCTGGAGGGAACCGGCCGGCCCATCACTCTGCGCGCCACATGCCTCTCCTACGTCGAGAACGGCAAGATCAAGACGCACCGGGAGTACTTCGACCAGCTGGAGCTGTACACCCAGCTCGGCTTCGGCCTGACCGAGCTCACAACCGCCTCCGCGTAACCCGAGCGGCGTCGCCGGTCGCGCTGTCGGCCGTCCGCCCGGGTGGTGTGCCGATCCTCCTGGGCGACCAGGCGCTGCGTTCCGATGACCGACAGCAGCTGGAGCTTCTCGTGGCTTTCGCTTCCAGGGGTGGCGGTGTCCTCCGGCTGCAGCGCCTCACGCCGCTTGCGCAGGAAATCGGACATCTCCCTGTACTCCACGTCGCCCTCCGGGGATCTCCCAGCGTGACCTCCCGCACCACCTTGACGACCATGGAGGTTCCATGTCCACGACCACTCACCGGCGGATGCGGCTCAGCGAGCCCGGACTCGACTTCGGCCTCGTCGAGGAGCCCGTCCCGGAACCGGGCATCGATCAGGTCCGCGTGATCGTCGAGGCATGCGGGGTCTGCGGCCACTCCGACACGCTGATCGCCTCGGGACACATCCCGGGCACGCGCTTCCCGCTCACCCTCGGCCACGAGATCGCCGGCCGCGTCGACTCCCTCGGGCCTGGCGTGACCGGATGGGCCGTCGGCGACCGGGTCGCGATCGGCTGGTACGGCGGAAGCTGCGGGCACTGCGACGCCTGCCGTACCGGCGACGGCGTCCACTGCCCCGAGCTGCAGATTCCCGGCGTCGCCTATCCCGGCGGCTACTCCGACTCCGTCATCGTCCCCTCGATGGCGCTGGCCGCCGTTCCAGGCGAGCTCACGGCGGCCGAGGCAGGGCCGCTGGCCTGCGCCGGCGTGACCACGTTCAACGCGCTCCGCCGGAGCGCCGCGCGACCGGGTGACACCGTCGCCATCCTCGGAGTCGGCGGCCTCGGCCACCTCGGGGTGCAGTTCGCGGCGAAGATGGGGTTCGACACCGTCGCGATCGCGCGCGGCGCGGAGAAGGCCGACCTGGCCCGGCGGCTCGGAGCCGGCCACTACATCGACAGCACCGGATCCGACGTGGCGCAGGAGCTTCAGGCGCTCGGCGGAGCCAAGGTCGTCCTCGCCACGGTGAACGCGGCCGAAACCATGTCGGCGGCGATCGACGGGTTGAGCAGGCGCGGCGAGCTCGTGATCGTGGGCATCTCCATGGACAGGCTGGACGTGACGGCACTCCAGCTGGTTCAGGGAGGCAGGCGTGTCTACGGCCACGCCTCGGGCACCGCGGTGGACACCCAGGACACGATGCGATTCGCCGCGCAGACCGGCATCCGGCCGTGGATCGAGGAGATGCCGCTGGAGGAAGCCGCCGCCGCTTTCGGAAAGGCGAGCAGCGGGGCCGCCCGGTTCCGCATGGTGCTCACCACCGGGAACTGAAGGCCGCCCGGCAAGAGGGCGTTCAGAAGAGCGTCAGCGGCTCGGCGGGCATGGGCTCGGGCAGCGGCTCGACCTGCGGCAGCCGGGCACGTACGTCGTCGTGGAAACGGCGGGCCAGCGGCAGTGCGTCGGCATTGTCGGGGGTGTGGATGAAGACGGTCGGCGAGCGGCCCTCGCGCAGCCAGTCGGTGACCGTGCCGATCCACTGCTGCCAGCCCTCGATCGTGTGCTCCGTGGCGTCCCGGCCCAGGTAGCGGATGATCGGGCGGTCCGTGAGAGCGGCCGACCGGCGCGGCACGCGCGGCTTCTTCGCCCACGCGTCCCGCTCGGCGTCACTGGTCGGAGGGCTCTGGAAGAGCACGGTCGTGTCGAACGGGATCCACTCGGCATCGGCCGCGGTGAGCACCTCTTCGAGGAGCCGTACGGACCGCGCGTCGTCGAAGAACGCGCGGTGGCGGACCTCCACGGCGTACCTGTACGAGCCGGGAAGCCGGCGAAGGAAGCCCGCGAGCGTGCCGAGGTCGGCGGGGCCGAACGAGCCCGGAAGCTGGACCCAGAGAGCGTGGGCTCGCGACCCGAGCGGCTCGATCGCCTCCAGGAACGATCGGACCTCGTCGTCGGCGCCGGTGAGGCGGCGCTCATGCGTGATCGACTTGGGCAGCTTCGCCACGAGGCGGAAGTCGGGGCCGGTCTGCCGCGCCCATGACTCCACCGTGCTCCGCGACGGTGTCGCGTAGAACGTCGTGTTGCCCTCCACGGCGTTGCACCAGGTGGCGTAGGAACGCAGGCGTTCGCCCGGAGGGAGCGGATGGGGCAGGAAGCGCCCCTGCCAAGGCGCGTGAGTCCACATCGCGCATCCCACATGAAGCCGCATGCCCCGACGCTATCCAAGGCCGGCCGGGGAAAACACGCCCGGCTGCCCCGGGAGGCCGCTCCGGTCACTGGCCACGATGGTGCGCCACGACTCGTACCAGGTCAGGAGTCGCTGTCGAGACGGGCGTGGAGGTGCATGTCGTGCCAGCCGTCGGCATGGAGGCCCTCTCCCCGTTTCGTGCCCTCCGCGGCGAAGCCGGCATGCTGCGCGACCCGGCAGGACGCGGCGTTCTCCGTGGAGTGGCACAGCTCGACGCGGTGCAGCCGGAGCGTCGAGAAGCACCACGCCGTCACGGCGGCCAGCGCCCGCGGGGCGACGCGACGACCGCGCGCGCCCGGCAGCACCCAGTACGACACCTCGGCCAGGCCGTCGGCGAGGACCACCCGGCGCAGGCTGATCTGCCCGGCGACCTCCTGGGCCTCTCCCGCGTCGAGCACGGCCCATCCGGCGCCGGTCTCGCCCCGCCACCGGTCCGGCCAGGCGCCTATCCAGTCGCGGGCCTCGTCGTCGGTCATCGTCCGGCAGTGCCAGCGCCGGATGGCGGGATCGGCGTAGGCCGCGACGACCGCCCGGAGATCCGACGGCCGCCAGGGCCGGAGCACCAGGCCGTTCGCATGGATCTCGGGCTGCGTCAGCGCCGCCATCGAGCCGGGCGGCACTGCGGGTGGGAGTGCCGGCACGCGACGACCGTACGGCACGCGACTGACAGCGCCGGCCCACGGGCCACCGGAAAGCAAGACCGCGCTATCCGTTGCTCGCGTCGGGGAGCATCCCGGGACAGGTGCCTCCCGGTGTCGTGGCGAGCTCGAAGTGCCACATCTCGTTCGAATAGATCTGACACAACCCGTAGTCCGTGCCGTGCCGGCTGAGCCAGTCGTCGGCGTCCGTCGGGCCGATGTCCACCGCGTCGCCGGTGACATGGTGTGACTGTGCGGGAGCGCTGACGCGGCGGCGGGCCTCCCGCTCGCCGTACTTGACGACCGCTTCGCCGAGGAGCTGCCGCTGGTACGCCTCGCTCCGCCAGCCCGTCGTCAGGAACATCTCGACGCCGTCGCGGGCCGCGGCGTCCGCCGCCTTCTGTACGGCGTGCAGCAGCTTCGGGTCCAGGTTGGCGATCGCGGGGAGCTGGGTGTCGTGGGGAGAGACATGCCCGCCGTCCGGGACGAATCCATCCTCGACGCCCACGGTGTGCCCCGCGCTGTCAACGGAAGAGCCGGGCCCCGGCTCGGTAGCGGCGGTGTGCGCCCATCGGGGGCCGAAGTCGACCGCCGCCGCGCCGAGGCCGGCTACGGCGGCGATCGCCAACACGGTGATGACCGTTCGCTTGGGCGTGCGCCGGCGCACGCGGGCAGAGGGCGGGCGCAGGAGCGTGGTTCGTGTGTCGTCGTACATGCCCGCCACCATGCGCGGCGCGGGTGTCCCCGCTGCCGCCGCGGCGTATCCGTAGCCGCTTAGGTGTGTATCGGCTACGTGTCAGCCCTTGCCCGCCTTCCGGGAGGGGTCAGCCCTCGGAGCGGGCGCCGTCCGGCAGGCGGAGCGTGGCGACGGCGCCGCCGTCGGACGCGTTGGCGAAGTCGAGCCCGGCGCCGATCACCCCGGCCTGGCCGAGGGCGATGGTCAGGCCCAGACCGTGGCCTCGGCCGCGCTCGGCCGCACCGGTGCGGAAGCGCTGCGGTCCGTCTGTCAGCAAGTCGCCGGGAAATCCGGGGCCGTGGTCCCGTACGACGATCGTCGTGCCGCGCACGGTGACGTCGACCGGGGGCCGTCCGTGCCGGTAGGCGTTGGTGACCAGATTGGCGATGATCCGGTCGAGACGGCGCGGATCGGTGTCGGCGACCGGGTCACTGGTCACCGTCAGCCGGGCCTGGAGTCCCGTACGGCCCAGGGACTCCTCGACGACCCGGCCCAGCGGCACCGGGATGCGATCGGCCCGCTCCGCGCCCGCGTCGAGGCGGGAGATCTCCAGCAGGTCCTCCACGAGCGTCCGCAGGACCCGCACCCGGCCCCTGACCAGGTCGGTGACCTCGCTCTCCGGCAGCAACTCGGTGGAGACGACCAGGCCCATCAGGGGAGTTCGCAGTTCGTGGGCGACATCGGCGGTGAAGCGCTGCTCGCTCAGCAGCCGCTCCCGCAGGCTGTCCGCCATCGAGTCGACGGCGGCCGAGATCTCGGCGATCTCGTCTCCGCCACGGCCGCCCGCCCCGATCCGGGCGTCCACGTCTCCATCCGCGATACGCCTCGCGGTCCGGGCCACCCGCCTCAGCCTCCGGTTGGGCAGCTCGGCGCCCAGCGCCGCCAAGGGCACCACCACGGCGAGCGCGGCCAGCGACGCCATCACGACGTGCCGGTCGAGCGCCTTCAGGCCGCGCATCTCGGACGTCATGTCGATCTTCACGGCCAGCACCTGGTCGCCGGCCTGCTGTGCCCCCCACATCCAGGTGATGTCCGGCCGGCGGTCGTCGAACCAGGTGCTGAACTCACCCGTGCTCCTGGCCCGCGTGACGAGTGCGGGCGGGATCTCATCGGGATCCAGCCCGTCGGCCGGCATGACACCCGTACGCCGGTAGTCGTTCACCACGGGTGACATCGCGACGAAAGCCCGGTCATGGCCCAGACTCATGGCACGCTCGAAGGTGCTCCGATGAACCAGCACCCCGACGGCCAGCGCGACCGAGCAGGACGCCACGGCCACCAGCGCGGCGATCTTCCAGCGCAGCGACCGCCAGTTCAGCAGTGCGCGTGACGCCTGGGCGACGGCGTGTCCCACCTCAGCGCCGCAACTTGTAGCCGAAGCCGCGGACCGTCTCGATCCGGTCCACACCGATCTTCTTACGGAGCCGCTGGACGCACAGGTCGACCACCCGGCTGTCGCCGTCCCACCCGTAGTCCCAGACGTTGCGCAGCAGCGTCTGGCGGTCGAGGACGATCCCCGGATTGGCCGCGAACTCCAGCAGCAACCGCAACTCGGTGGGGGCCAGCGCGACCGGCTCGCCGGCCAGGAACACCTCCAGGCCGTCGGTGTCGATGGCCAGGTCACCGAAGACCACGTCGGACGGAGGTTCGGGAGCCTGCTCGGGGCCGGGGGAGAACGTGGCGCGGCGCAGCAGGGAACGGATCCTGGCCACGAGCACCGAGGTGTCGACCGGCTTGACGACATAGTCGTCGGCGCCCGCCTCCAGACCCGCCACCACGTCCAGCGCGTCACCACGCGCCGACATCATCAGGATCGGGACCAGGCTCCATTCCCTGACCTTCCGGCACAGTCCGATGCCGTCGAGGCCCGGGAGCATCACGTCGAGCAGGAGCACGTCATGCCGCTGCTCCCTGAGCAGTTCGAGCCCGGTGAGGCCGTCGCCCGCTGTGCTCACGCGGTAGCCGTAGCGCTCCAGCACCATCCCGACCGTCGTACGGATCACCTCGTCGTCCTCGACGAGCAGCACCGTGACAGGGGCGGACGGCCCGCCAGCAGCACTCGAAACCGACATAGCTCCCCAAACATGACACAAGAGGCGAAAGAGCCAATATATGGGCTGTCTTGTGCGCCAACCGGTTCCGCACTCCGCACCGGACCGGGGTTGCGGATGCCCCCGGGGCGGAGTTACGGTGTTGACTTGTTGACCAAGTTTCATATCCGGTCAAAAATTCCAAAGGACGTACGGTGCTGGGACGACCTAGGCAGGACCTCAACCGGGCGGATCGGATCCTCGACGCCGCAGCCGAGCTGCTCGTGCGCCTCGGCTACCGAAAGGTCACGATCGAGGACATCGCCCAGCCGATCGGCATCGGCAAGGGCACGGTCTACCTGCACTGGCGCACCAAGCAGGAGCTCTTCGAGGCTCTGCTCCTGCGCGAGGCCATCATCTACGTCGAGCGGCTCGCGGATGAGCTTCGCCGGGACCCGGCCGTGGTGCTGCCACATCGCCTGCTGGCCGCGTCATTCCTGATCATTCACGACAGGCCCGTGCTGCGGGCGATGTTCACCGGGGATGCGGAACGGCTGCGGGCCAGGCCGGCCGACAGCTCCATACGCGGCCACGAGTTGCTCGCCACCGCCAGGTTCTTCGACGTCCTGACCCGCCACGGCCTGTTGCGCGACGACGTGCCCGATGTTCTGTACGCGTTGAGCGCGACACATGGCGGCTTCCTGCTCCTCGACACCCTGGATCCGGCGGCCGCCGAGCTCGACGTGCGGGCGAGGGCCGACGCGCTCGCGCATGTCGTCCACGCTGCCTTCGAGCCGTCGGACCGGCCGGATCCGCAGGCTCTGGCCGCGGCGGCCGCGGAAGTGCTGGACGTCATCGAGGACGTGATCCCGCCCTACCGTGAGTGGATCTACGGCTACCGGCGCACCGGTGACCCCGGCCGGCTCCCCGTCACCTGATCCAGAATTGAGGCGAACACAAATGGTGGCCAAGGTCTGTCTTGTCACAGGCGCCTCGTCCGGCATCGGCCATGCCACGGCGCTCGGCCTCCTCCACGCCGGTCACACCGTGTACGGCGCCGCGCGACGTGTGGAGAAGATGAGCGCCATCCGCGCGGCCGGCGGCCACATCTCGCCGGTGGACGTCACCGAGGAGGCCGACCTTCAACGCGTCGTGAGCACCGTTCTCGCCGAACAAGGCAGGATCGACGTCCTGGTCAACAACGCCGGGGCCGGCCTCTACGGCGCCGCCGAGGATGTGCCGATCGAACGGGCACGCGACCTGTTCGAGATCAACCTCTTCGGCGTGGCCCGGCTGACCCAGCTCGTCCTGCCGCACATGCGGGAACACGGGTCGGGCACGATCATCAACGTCTCCTCGATCGCCGGCGTGATCGCGCTCCCGCTCGGCTGCTGGTATCACGCCTCGAAACACGCCCTTGAGGCGTACTCCGACACGCTCCGCCGGGAGGTCGGGCGATTCGGCATCCGCGTCGTGGTCGTCCAGCCCGGCCTCGTCAAGACCGAGTTCCAGCGGGAGACCGCCCGGCAACTGCGCGAGTTCTCCGGCGACGGGGCGTACCAGGACCTCGCCGAGGCGATGATCATCCAGTCCGAGAAGGCGTTCGGCGAGACCAGCAAGGCGTCCGATCCCGCCGTCGTGGCCAGGACCATCACCAGAGCCGTCGAATCGGCCAGGCCGAAGACGCGGTACGCCGTCGGCTATCTCGCCAAGCCGGTGGTGCTGCTCAGCAAACTCATGCCGTCCCGCGCCTTCGACGCGCTGACCGCCCGCAGCAGCGGCCGGCGCGACTCCGTCCGGCCCTGATCCGAGCCGGCGCCGCCCACTCTCCGGCCCGGAAGGCGTCCATGAGACAGCCGAGCCGTTACGCCGGCCTGGTGATCGCACGGGTCAGCTCGGCCGCCACGCCTGCGGTGAGGGGTGACTGGGCGATCAGGAGCCGGTACCACATGAGCCCGTAGATCTGGTCCATCGTCAGTTCCAGGTCGGTCTCCGCCGGCAGCTCGCCACGCTCCTGACCTCGCATGAGCAGAGCGCGGAGCTCGTTCCTGCGGGCGGCGACGAACTCACGCATTCCCTGGGCGGCCGTGGTCTCCCGCAGCGCCTCGGCCATGAGGCCGCGGAGCAGCGCGCCCTCACGCTCGACGGCGCGGAAGGTGTCGGCCAGGAACGTCTCCAGATCCGTGGCCAGCGCGCCGGTGTCGGGGATGGTCACCTCCTCCTGGGCGCGTTCGACCACCGCCTCCAGCAGCACCGCCCCCTTGGAGGGCCACCAGCGGTAGATCGTGTGCTTGCTGACGCCTGCCGCCTGGGCGATCGCGTCGATCGACACGGCGATGCCCTCCGACCGGGCGAGCAGGTCCGCCGCGCGGTCCAGCACGGCCTGCCGTACGGCGGGGTTGCGCCGGCGGCCCGTATGGGGACGGGATGCGGCCGGCACGTGAGGCGGGTCGGGTGACATGATCCGACCCTACCATTTGACGAAACTGACAGTTCCGACAATGGTGGAGACCGACGTGACCTGCACGAAAAGGGGGAAACCGTGGATCTGAACCTGCGCGGGAAGAGCGCACTCGTAACCGGGGCGTCGAAAGGCATCGGGGCGGCGACCGCCGAGGTCCTCGCGGAGGAGGGCTGTGAGGTGCACCTGGCCGCCCGCGGCGCGCCCGCACTCGAGGACCTCGCACGCAGGCTGCGCGTCACCTACGGCGTCGGCGCGCATGTGCACCCGGTCGACCTCCGGCGGTCAGAGGATCTGGCACGCCTCGCCGCCGACGTCCCGGATCTCGACATCCTGGTCAACAACGCCGGTGACATCCCGGGCGGTTCGCTCGACGCGGTCGACGGCAGAGCCTGGCGGCACGGCTGGGACCTCAAGGTCTTCGGGTACGTCGACCTCACCCGGCTGATCTACGCACGGATGAAGACTCGCGGACATGGCGTGATCATCAACAACATCGGCATGGCCGGCGAGAGAGCCGACTTCGACTACATCGCAGGAAGCTCCGGCAACGCCGCCCTGATGGCGTTCACGCGGGCGCTGGGCGGCCGCAGTCTCGGCGACGGCATCCGCGTCGTCGGAGTCAACCCCGGCCCGGTGGCGACCGAGCGCATTCTCACCCTCCTGGACGCCTCCGCACGCAGCCGATCCGGAGCCGAGAGCGCCTACACAGAGCTGACGGCGGCCTTCCCGCGGGGCCGTGCCGCCGCTCCACGGGAGGTCGCCGACCTCATCGCCTTCATCGCCTCCGACCGGTCCGCATACACCAGCGGCGTCGTCTTCACCATCGACGGCGGCATGTCCGCCGCGTGAGCTACGAGCGTCACCTCGGCGCCGCCTACTTGCGGGCGCGGAAGGCGTCCATGAGATAGCCGAGCAGGCGCTCGACCTGATCGGGGTCGAGCGCCGCCATGGCGGCACCGTTCGCGGCCACCAGGACGTCGAGCGGATCGATATCCGGCCGCAGGACGCTGTCCCGCACCCCGGCGTCGATGAGACGGCCGACGGCGTCGAGCGCGAGAGCCCTGGCACCCGGGAAGGCCACGGCGTCCGTGCCGGTCGCCGCCGTGGCGCGCAAGGCCTGCGCGAGGCCGTGCTTGGCGGCCAGGTAGTCCGTCCAGCGTCCCAACCAGGCGCGCAGCGCCTCATCCGCCGGCATCGCCGCGAGCAGTTCGTCCGCCGAATCGCAGACCCGCGCGAGCTCGCTCGCGTGCGCGGCCTCGATGAGGGCCTCGCGGGTGGGGAAATGCCGGTACAGGGTGCCGATGCCCACGCCGGCCTCCTTCGCGATGCCCTTCAGCGAGGTGCCAGGGCCTTCGCGGGCGAACGCGCGCGTCGCGATCTCGAGGAGCCGCTCACGGTTGGCCCGGGCGTCGGCTCGGGGCTGTCTGGATTCCTTCGTGTCCATGGATCGCTTCCTGCGGGAGACTCTCACGTTGCAAACGGACCCGGGTCCGCTTACAGTCGACGCTAATCGGACCCTGCTCCGTTTATCTTATGCGTAAGGAACATCACCATGAGCACAGAACGCGTCACAACCCCCTTCGGACCGGCCACCACCGCCGGGGAAGTGGTCGCGGGCGTCGACCTGACCGGCAAGAAGGCCATCGTGACCGGAGCGTCGTCCGGAATCGGCGCGGAGACCGCCAGGGCGCTCGCCAAGGCCGGCGCCGACGTCACCCTCGCGGTGCGCGACATCGCCGGGGGCGAGAAGGTGGCCGCCGGCATCGAGGAGTCCACCGGCGACGCGCACGTACGCGTCGCCCACCTTGACCTGTCGGACCGTGGCTCGATCGACGCCTTCGCCACCTCGTGGCGAGGTCCGCTCGACATCCTGGTCGACAACGCCGGCATCATGGCCACGCCCGAGCGGCGTACCCCCGAGGGATGGGAGATGCAGTTCGCCACCAACCACCTCGGCCACTTCGCCCTCACCCTCGGGCTGTACGACGCCCTCGCGGCCGCACAGCACGCCCGGGTCGTCGTCGTCAGCTCTGTGGGCCACGTCAACGGGGACATCATCTGGGACGACGTCCACTTCGAGAAGAACCCCTACGACGAGTGGAAGGCCTACAGCCAGTCCAAGACCGCGAACATCCTGTTCGCCGTCGAGGCCGCCAAGCGCTGGGCCGGCGACGGCATCGCCGTCAACGCTCTCAATCCCGGCCGCATCTGGGGCACGCGCCTGTCCCGGCACATGTCGGCCCCGCCCGCGTCGTTCGAGCCCGAATCCAGCGACGGCGTGTCGGTCAAGGACATCCCCCAAGGCGCGGCCACCTCGGCCCTCCTGGCCGCCTCCCCCCTCGTCGAAGGCGTGACCGGAAGGTACTTCGAGGACTGCCAGGAGGCGTCCCCGCACACGCCCGGGCTCCGGCGCGGCTTCGCGGCATACGCCGTCGACCCCGAAGCCGCCGCACGCCTCTGGCGGATGTCCCTCGACATGATCGAAGACGCCGCCGCACGGTGATTTGCGGCTCGGACTGCTCCACGTCCGGTACACGCGGCCCCTTATTACGTGGCCTTCATACACGGCCATATACACGCGATATACACCTGGCCTTTATACACGGCCTCTGTACACGCATTTACGCGCCGGCACGGCGTGCTCATGAAGGCGGCGCATGGGCGATCGCGCGGAATTGTCGGTCGTTCCATTTAAGGTATTCCTCGAAGAGGACGGGCTAATCCGTCGTCTATTGTCGCCGTTCTCAGGAGAGGAATTCTGTGGACCTATTAAGCAGGACCGGGCGTCGAATCGTGGGGCTGGCGGCCTTTGTCGCCCTCGCGTCCGGCACCTTCGTCCCGGCGGCGCATGCCGCCCCTGAGTCAGCCATCTCCGCTACGGCTTCCGCTTCGCCGGAGGCGTCGTCCGGGCAGGACGATCCCGTTCAGAACCCCGTTCAGAAGCTCACCATCTTCTTCGAGCGGACCACCGCCTCGAAGTGCCCGGTGACCTTCAAGGTGCATGGCTCCTTCCAGGGGCTTCCCGCCGGCCCGCAGCTCGTCCGGTATCGCGTCGTCGGCACCGAGATTTGGAAGACCATCAAGGTGCCGGCCGGCCACGGCGCGGTGTACACCACCGTGCTGGAGACGCTCAACTGGGACTGGGACTGGGACTGGGACGAGGACGGGGACGGGGAGACGGCCGAGACCTCGGTGCGGATCGAGGTCAGGCAGCCGGACGGTCTCACGTCCAACGCCCTCTACTACTTCAAGTGCGGTTCGCCGCCGGAGGGGGCGACGTTCGGCGAGACCACCGAGAACGTCGAGCTGACCACCGCCGGCGGCCCGCTGGCCGAGCTGACCGCCGACGCCTACCTGGACGCGGTCCAAGCGATCTCCGGCGCGGAGGTCGCCCTGGTCAGCAGGTACGGGTTCTCCTCGGACCTGGACGCGGGCCCGGTCACCTACGAGGACCTGTGGGCCACCCGGCCGTCGGGGATCGCCGTGGACGTGTACGCGATGACCGGCGCGCAGCTCAAGACGCTGCTGGCCTACCAGAACCCGTCGGGCTGGGTGCTCACCCCCTCAGCTTCGCTCCGCTACACCGTGGAGGGAGGGGTGGTGACCGAGATCACGCTGAACGGCGTCCCGGTGACCGACACCCAAGAGATCAAGATCGCGGCCAACTACACGCTTGCGGGCGGTTGGGAAGGCTTCCCGAGATGGGAGGGAAGCACCAGCTTCTACCACGGCGGGCCCGACGACCGAGGAGCGCTGGCGACCTACATCGCGAAGAACTCGCCGGTGGCGGCGCCGGCGGGAGACCGCGTCACCATTCGATGAGCGATACCTGACCGGAGGATCGCCGTGATCGCCGGGGGGAATCACTCCGCCCGGCGATTCGCCGTCGGCGACATGTCGCTTGCTTCGCCTGGAAACGAGGGCCTATTGACGGAAAGGACGGACGCGCCGGCTCCAAAAGGTCAGTGGACGCCGACGGCGGGAGCGGGCTGCGGGAAAAGGCCGTCGAACACCGCGCCCCGGTCGAAGGACATCGCGCGGGCGCGGGCGCGAAGCTCCATCTCCTGCCGTTCGGCGGCGGACATCTCCAGGACCACCCGGTCCACGGCCGCCGCCAGACCGGCGATGTCCCCGGGCTCGACGATGACGGCGGTGTCGCCGACCGCCTCGCCGGTCCCGCCCGTCGTGGTGGTGATGATCGGCCCGCCGCCGGCCAGCATCTTCTCGGCCAGGGCGATGCCGAACGTCTCGATGAAGTCGGGCTCAGGCTTGGTGGGCAGCGCGTACGCCGCGCAGCCGCGCATGAGCAGCGACTTCTCGTTGTCGTCGACGTCGGTGAGGAAGACCACCCGGTCGTCTTCCTTGGCCATCGCCTGCACGTGCTCCAGCGCAGGCCCGGTGCCGGCGACGACCAGTTTCATGCGTGGCCGGCACCGCATCTGACCGAACGCGATCAGCAGGTCGTAGATCCCCTTGGCCCGGGCGACCCGGGACAGGAACAGGATGTACCCGTCGCGCTCCAGGCCGCGCCGCGCGAGCGCGAAGTCCACATGCGCCGGATCCAGGTCGAGGAAGGCGGAGGAGTCGATCGGCGGGTAGCTGATGGTCACGCGACGCCGGCACTGCTCGGCGAACGTGGTGCCGCAGTGAGCGTCCACCTGCTCGGCCGAGGCGATGATCTCGTCCCGGGTGTACTCGGAGACCGCGACGACCTCGTCGTTGGCCAGGAACGTGGTGAACAGCACGGTCGCCGCGCCGAACCGGCCCTCCCGCAGGCACGACCGGATCACGTTGGTCACGTCGGAGCCGACCGCCTTCGCGACGGTGCGGACGTCCGGCGCGAACCCGGCCGCGCGGGCGGCTGTGACCGCGTCGATGGCCACCGTGGTGTGCGGAACCAGGTACATCGACAGGATGGTCGTGGGCACCGGTTCGGCGAGCAGCTCGACGAGGCGGCCGGTCAGGCCGGCCTGGTGGCGCCCGTCCGGCACCCGGTAGTCCCCGATCGCCTCCGGCCGCTCCACGGTGATCCCGGGGCTGTACGGCAGTAACCGGTCGAGCGGCTTGAGCGGCAGCCCGGCCGCCTGGAGCACGGGAATCGGCCAGGTCAGCAGCCGTACGTCGTCGAACCCGCGGGTCAGCGCCACCTCGGCGAGGTTGCGGGCTTCGCCGGAGTGGCCGCAGATCACCGGGTCGGCCCTGACCACGATGACGAGACGGCGTCGGGGGTGGGTCATCGTGCTTCCTCCGGTGTCGCGGGATCGGAAAGGGACGGCGGGCGGATCCCCCGCCCCCACGCTGACGGCTCCGGCCCCAGTCGCAGGTGCAACAGGCCGCCGCGGTGCACGTCGGCCGCGCTCAGGTGCGTCGCCTGCAGGGGTTTGCCGTTGAGGGTCGCCGACTGGACGTACTGCGCCGGCGGGTCGCGCTCGATGCCGTCGACGCCGATCGGCGTCTCGCGGTGCCCGCTGGTCTCGATGACGAACTCGTTGCCGCCCGCCCGGAGCACGGCCCGCGCGAACGCGGGCGCGTTGACGAGGAACAGGCTCTGGCCGGCCACCGGGAACAGCCCCAGCGACGCCCAGACGTACCACGAGCTCAGGCCGCCGGAGTCGTCGTTGCCGGGCAGCCCGCCAGGTCCGGTGCCGAACTGCCAGGTCAGCGCGGCGTGAACCACCTGAGCCGTACGGTCGGGCCGGCCCGCGTAGTGGTACGCCCACGGCGCCTCCATGTCGGGCTCGTTGTTCAACCCCTCGAACCGGCTCAGGGCGTACCCGGCCGCCATCTCCGTCGCCTGCGGGCTCCGGCCGGGCTGCGTCACCGGTGCGGCCCCGAAGCCGAAGAACCTGTCCAGCTTGCCGACGAAGGCCTCGTCGCCGCCGGTCAGGGCGATCCTGGCGGCCATGTCGTGCAGCAGGCGGAACGAGTAGTTCCACTTGCCGCCCTCGTAGAACTCCGAGTCGCGCAGCAGTCCCGTGGCCGGGTCGAAGGCGTTGACCCACTGGCGGCCGCGATTTTCGAGATCGTCGGCCAGGCGCCGGTCGTTCAGCGCCCGGGCGACCTGCGCCGTGCAGTGATGGGCGTAGGCGAGGTCGAGGGTGTGGCTGATCGGGTGCACGACGCCGTGCTCTGCGAAGTCCTCGCCGTACATGCGGCGCAGGTCGTCGACCATGTGCACGAGCGCCCAGTTCCAGTCCAGGCCCGCCCGGCCGAGAGCGTGGGCGTCCGCCAGCGCGGTGTGGACGAGCGCGCTGGCCTGGCGGAAGAACCGGTCCGCGCCGCGGGCCATCCGGTATCCGATGGGGAAGTTGCCCTCTTCCTCGCAGACCCGGATCAACGACTCCAGCAGGTCCGCGGCCCGGTCCGGGACGATGGCCGCGAGCAGCGGGATCTGAGTCTTGTAGATGTCCCACATGGTGCACACGTCGAACGCGTACGGCCCGGGGGTGGGCCAGAACGGGCTTTCGTCGTCGGTGACGCATGGCTTGATCAGCGAGTGGTAGAGCGCCGTCGCGAACACGGTCCGGCGGGCCGGTGTGCCCCCCTCGACCTGCACACGGTCGACGTGGTCGCCCCAGGAGGCCACGGTCCGGGAGCGTACCGAGTCGAACGCCGGCCGCGAGTGCCCGCACTCGCGCTCCAGGTTCTGCCGCGCCTGGTCGCACCCGCGCAGCGAGAACCCGAGCCGCACCTCGATGGTCTCCCCCGGAGCGGCCTGACCCATGAACAGCATGCCGAAAGGCCGCAGCGTGGTGTGCCGGATGCTGTCGAAGTCCAGGCGGGTGCCGCCGTCGATGAGCCGCCGGTCGTACCAGAGCATCTGCCGCCAGCCCGGACTGTCGACCTCCAGGTACACCGACAGCGGGACGCCCTCCATCACCACCGTGCCCTGGGCCCGGCCGTGGCTCATGCTCTCCACCTGTGCCCGCAACGGCACGGTACGGCCGAGCTCGACGGCCAGGCCGCCGCAGGACAGGTCGACCACCACACGGGCGCTGCTGTGCTGCGGGAACGTGTACCGGTGCACGGCGACCTTGGGCCCCACGGTGAGTTCACAGCGCACCCCGGTGTCCAGGGTGGCCGCGTAGTAGCCCGCCTCCGCCACCTCGTCGTGCAACGCCCACGCCTCACCCAGCGCGTCCAGCGGCTGCACCATCGGGGTGACCCGAACGTAGTTGTAGTACTTGCGGATGGCGCCGGTTCCGGACTGCTGGAAATGGGTGAACCCGGACGCCTGCGACCGCGCGAACATCTCCTCGGGCACACCCTCGGTGTTCTTGGTGTACCGCCCGTACCCCGTCGGGTACGCGCCGGAGTAGGCACAGGCCGACACCATGCCCAGCGGCGACGTCGCACCCGGGTGCGTGTTGCCCACCTGCGGTTTCGGCCACCACCAAGTGGCGGCCAGACCATGCCCTCGCGGCAGGTCGGTCACCGAGGTACCGATGAATGGGTCAATGTCGTAGAGGATGGCGGGACTGTACCCCGCGCGGTCCCACCTTTAGGTTTCGGGCAGATGAAATGCCGCGTCCAACCGCACTGAGCACCGGAACCGCACACCGGCGCCGGTGATCACCGGTGGAGCCGGCGGCCCGGCGCGGGCACCTGCCACCCCTCCCGCCGTCCGTGAAGGATTTCGGTCCGGCGCGGTAAGTACAGGTGACCGCATACGCCACGAAGGGCCGACATGCATGACAATCCCCCGCGAAGTCGTCGAGGCCGACGACGCGACTCTCATTGAGAGATCGCTGGACGAGCCTGAGATCTTCGCCGTCCTGTTCGACCGGCACGCGCCACTCCTGCATCGCTACGTGACCAGGCGGCTGGGACCCAGCGAAGCGGAGGACGTCGTGGCCGACACCTTTCTTGCCGCGTTCCAGCACCGGAGCGATTACGACCGGGGCCGCTCCGACGCCCGACCGTGGCTGTACGGCATCGCCTCCAACCTGATCGGCAAGCGGCGGCGCACCGAGACGAACCTCTACCGCGCGTACATCCGCAGCGGCGTGCATCCGGCGGAGATACCGGGTCTCCAGGTGGAGGACGGAGTCAACACCCTGGCCGTCAACCGGCCGCTGGCACGCGCCCTGCTGGGCCTCACCCGAGCCGATCGCGACGTGCTGCTGCTCGTCGCCTGGGCCGAGCTGAGCTACCAGGAGGTCGCCGACGCGCTCGCCATCCCGCCGGGCACCGTCGCCTCGCGGCTCAACCGAGCCCGTACGCAGATCCGTCAAGCCCTGAACCAGGAAGAGCGAGGAGAATGACCATGGACGCACTGAAGAGCATGTGGGAGACCATTCCAGCCGCCACCCCGGCCGAACTCGCCGGAGCGCGGCAGCGGCTTCTCGACGGGATGCGCCCCCGGCGGCGCTTCGTCACCGCTCCCCGGCTGCTGGTCGCGGCCGGTGTCGCGGCGGTCGCCGCCGTCACACCGTTGATCGCCGGAAACGGCACCCCCGCCTACGCGGTGGCCGAGAGCGCGGACGGCACGCTCACGGTGACCCTCAACGAACTGCGCGACCCCGACGGGCTTGAGGCCAAGCTGCGTGCGGCCGGCGTCAAGGCGGATGTGACGTTCCTGGCCGCGGGCACGCGGTGCGCCGGCCCCCGGTTCGCCGGCGCGGATGCGATGTACGGCGGGCCGGCCGCCGCAGGGCCGGACGAGCTACGTGCGCTCGTGGAGGGATCACGTTCGTCCAAGGCCACCAAGGTGACCTCCATACGGACGGTCCGCATCTCCCCGGAGTACATCAAGCCGGGTGAGACGCTCGTAATGGAGTTCCGCGACAACCCGAGCACACAAAGGCCGTGGCAGCTCGGAAGCTGGCTGGCCCGGGCGAACACCCCCGTGCAGCCGTGCACGCCCATCCCCGACGCCAACTGAGGGCTGTACGGCCCGAGATGTCGTGCCGCGACAGGTCCGTGGTGCGGCGCGGCCGATGCCCTCCGCCACGCGCCTTCTGCCACCTGCCTTCTGGGGCGCGCCTTCTGGGGCGCGCCTTCCGGGGCGCGCCTTCCGGGGCGTGGCGGACGCTGAAACGCCCTTCCGCCTTGAGTCTCGAGTGACTCGAAGGTGCAGGCTCGTCCTCGTGAGTGACCGAACGGAGCTTTACACCGTAGGCCAGATCGCTCGGCGTACCGGTCTTTCCGTACACACCATCCGGTTCTGGTCCGACAGCGGCCTGATAGCACCCACTGACCGCTCGGCCGGCGGGTACCGCCTGTACGACATCGACGCCCTGGCTCGATTCGACCTGGTCCGGACGCTGCGCGAGCTCGGCATCGGATTGGAGGCCATTCAGACGATCCTGGCGCGACGAGCCACGGTGGCCGAGGTGGCCGAGGTCCACGCCCGAGCGCTGGACGCGGAGATCAAGGCGCTGAAGCTCCGCCGCGCCGTACTTGGTGCGATCGCCAAGCGCGGCGGTACAACCGAGGAGACGATGATGACGCACAAACTCGTTCAACTGTCCGCGACGCAACGGCAGCAGGTCATCGACGAGTTCATCGAGAACACGTTCTCTGGGATCACGCTGGACGGCGACGCCGAGGTGGTCGTGAAGTGGATGCGGGAGTTACCCGGCGAGCTGCCGGACGATCCGACGTCACGCCAGGTCGAGGCCTGGATCGAGCTGGCCGACCTGGTGGCCGGCGAGGACTTCCGGCACCGGCTCCGGCAGATCGCATCGCCCGGAGCCGCGTCGGTGGCGTCCCGCTACGGCTATGAGCTCCGGTCGCTGACCCTGGAGCACGCCGGCCGGGCGATAGACGAGTCAATCGCGCCGGACTCGGTCGAAGGCCGGTCGGTTCTGAACCACATCATCAAGCCCGATATGCCGAGCGACGAACGCAGCCAACTGATTCAGTGGCTCGAGATCGTCGCCGACGCCCAGGTGGAGCGCTACTGGCAGCTGATAGCCGTGCTCAACGACCGTGAACCGTTTCCTTCGGCCATGCCCGCTTTCACCTGGCTGATCGCCGCTGTCCACGCTCACGGCTGAGCCGCCGCTCAAGACCGGCAATCCGCGGCTCTGAAGGCCACGGGTTGCCGGACGCCGGGGACATGATTCGGCCACTCAAGCCCACATACGTGGGCGGCCGCACCATTTACAGTGAAGACATGTCTGGCGAATTGGTCCCCGGCCGGGGCGAGTTGCGCGCGTCTCACGAAGATCGAGACCAGGTCGTGGAGTGGCTTCGAGTCGCCGCCGGAGACGGCCGGCTGAGCGCGGAAGAGCTGGACGAACGGCTTGAGGTGGCGCTGACTGCGCGTACGTACGGGGAACTCGAGGCGCTGATCACGGATCTGCCGGCGGCCGGACCGGCGTTGGCGACCGGTGTCGCGGCCGCTCCCCCGAAGGAGACGTCGCGGATCGAGGTCGGCAGCGGGAGCACGAAGCGCGACGGCCCTTGGGCGGTGCCGCGGCGCATGGAGATCGAGTGCAGGAGTGGCTCCGTCGTTCTCGACTTCACCAGTGCCGTCATCACATCGCCCACCTTGGAGATCGAGGCATCGGTGCGCAGCGGGTCGGTGACGCTGGTGGTTCCGCCGGACGTCTTCGTCGACGTCGACGATGTGGCGGTGAACAGCGGCAGCGTGCAAAATCGCACGCATGTCGCCCCTGGCACGCCGGTCCGGCTACGCGTCCATGTGACGGGGAAGGTGCGCGCGGGCACCATCAGGGTGCGCCCGCCCAGGCCGCCCCGCCGCGGTTTCTGGCAATGGCTGCTGCGGCGCCCTCGACCGACGAAAGCACTCACTCGCTGACGAAGCCAGCCCTCGGGCATGCGGCGTTCGTTCGACCGGGGTCACGATGTGCGTCTCCCATCGGAGGACGAACCAGCACCCCCTGTGCGATCCGAAGGTCGCGGCAGCATGCATCTCACGGCATGATGAAGTATCTTGATGTCAAGATGCATGGAGGGAGCCGTCATGCTTCATCATGTGCAGCTGGCTTGTCCCCCGGGAAGCGAAGCCGTCCTGCGAGCCTTCTACGAAGGCGTGCTGGGGCTGACGGAGATCCCCAAGCCTCCCGTTCTCGCCTCCCGCGGCGGATGCTGGTTCCGCGGCCACGACGGCATCGAGTTGCATCTCGGCGTCGAAGCCGACTTCCGTCCGGCACGCAAAGCGCACCCAGGTCTCCTGGTCCGCGATATCGACCAGTGGGCCCGGCGCCTCGGCGAAGCGGGGTATCCCGTCGCCTTCGACGACGATTTCCCGGGGATGCGTCGTTTCTACAGTGAGGATCCCCACGGCAACCGTCTGGAGTTCCTCGAACCGATCAGCTGACACCCCCGCTCGAAAACGGCTGGGCCGGAGGATGCTCGGGCTGGTAACTTGCAGGCGGCCGTGACACCACCCGAGGAGGTGAGACCCATGAACGCTGTATCGAAGTGGGTGCTCCCTCTCTTCTTCATGGTCGGGCGGTTGACGTAGGTGCCGCCGGGAGCGCCGCGACAACAAGGCACTCCCGAAAGGCAACAACCTGTGCATTCTCTCCACTTCACTGCGGAGACCTCCTCGAACGGTGTGGTCGAACGCGACTTCACTGTGGGTGAGGTCCCCGGTGTGCTCTGGTCGCCCGAGTCCGGCGGCGAGCGCGCGCCCTTGGTGCTCATGGGTCACGGTGGCGGCACCCACAAGAAGGCGCCGGCGATGAGCGGCCGTGCGCAGCTCCTCGTGACCGGCTGCGGTTTCCACGTCGCCGTCATCGACGCGCCCGGGCACGGGGACCGGCCCCGTACGGCGCACGACGAGCGGGAGATCGCCGCACTGTACCGGGCGAGGGCGGCGGGCGAGCCGGAAGGCCCGATCGTCGTCCGCTACAACGCCCACCTGGCGGAGCTCGCCGTGCCGGAATGGCAGGCGACCCTGGACGCCCTCCAGGAGCTGCCGGAGATCGGCGTCCAAGGACCGGTCGGCTATCTCGGCCTGAACATGGGCACCGCGATCGGCGTACCACTGACGGCGATCGAACCCAGGATCACGGCTGCGGTCTTCGGCCTCCACTGGCCCGATCTCCTGGCCGAGACGGCGAAGCGGATCACCATCCCGATCGAGTTCGTGCTCCAGTGGGACGACGAGCACATCCCGCGCCAGTCCGGTCTGGCGTTGTTCGACGCCTTCGCCTCCAGGGAGAAGACGCTGCACGCCAACGCGGGCAAGCACAAGGAGACGCCGAGGTTCGAGGCCGACAGCGCGGTCCGGTTCTTCGCCCGGCACCTCGGCCGTACGGTGAGCCCGCCGTCCTGATGTGAGCGGTATCGGCGCCCGGCCGGCGGCCGGGCGCCATGGCCGATCGGCGCAGGCCGCGCTCACGTGCCGGAGGGATCCTCCGAGTGCCGCTCCACCTGCGGTTGATGTGACCGGCGACCGCCTGGTGCACTGGTCGCGTGATCGGGATGACGCTGTGGGAGCGGCAACTCCACCAAAGGACCTCCACGTCCGCGATGGCAGTCGCGGAAGACTGCATCGTCGTCCATGAACGCCAGACTCGGCTTGTCTGCCTGAATCGCCATGACGGCTCGACCCGCTGGGACATCCCGACAGGAACTCGGCCGCGAGCCGTCGTCATCGCCGGCGACCGATGTCTCTGCCTCGCGCAGAACAGCGATCAACTGTCCTGCGTCAACCTCACGACGGGCTCGCCGGTGTGGCAGGCTGGCCTGCCAAGGTACTCGGGACATGTCGTGGCGACCGCGGACACGGTCATCGTGGGCGGCTGGCGTGGCTACACGCCCATGGCGGGGTTCGACCTGTACGACGGACGGCTTCTGTGGCTGACACAGCACCGCACGAACACGGTGCTTCCTCTGCCATGGGGCGGCGGCGTACTGCTGGGGAACGGCACGAAAGCGTGGCTGATCGATCCCCGAGACGGCGGGGAGCTTGGCTGGTGGCGCCTACCGCAACCGATGGCGGACACCGATGACCGCCCCGCGTTCACCCTGATCGACCATGACCGATGCCTGGCGCTGTGCGGACAACGGTCCCTTGTCGGAATTCAGCTCACCTCGACTCTGGTGGATCGGCTCTTTCAGCATGATGCCGATCTCACGGCCTCGGCTGCCGAGTTCGCCGGTGGTGTGCTCTTTTCGCAGGAGCGGGGCGCCGGTTATGTCGCCGTCGATCCTGAGTACGGATCGGCGTTGTGGAAGGTGGATGTCGGGCAGCCGCTCGCCGAAGGTGTCGGCCGAGACGACAAGGGCTTCGTGATGGTCAGCCGAGACGGCGTGCTCTTGCGCCTGAGCTCCGACGGGCACGTCCTCGATCGGTCCTCATCGGCTTCCAGGGTCATCGCGCTGCGCGGCCTCGGAGCCGGGGAAATGGTGCTGATCACCAAGGGAACCCTACGGATGATCGTTGTCGACCGCTTCGGCTAGGCCATTCTTGCCACCGCAATACGCGGCCGCGAAACGCTTCCCAAGCGTGCGCTCGATCACCGTGCCCGTGACAGGGCTCCCGCGTAGAGGTCACTGCCGTAGCCGGCTGGACGGGGGGCGGATGGCCGGTCACAGGATGGCCTACTGTCGCATTGCCTGGCCTATTCCACCCACCACCAGCCGTTGTCGAGGTTGCGAACCGGACGGCCGACATCGCCCGCTGCGGTTGCAATCACGCTCTCTCGGCCGTACGGCAGGAAAGCGATTCCCGCGCCGGTCTCGCCCCGCCACCGATCAAGAGACACGGGCAAGTAGAGGGCGTTGCGTTGGCGCTCAACCTGGCCGTTCACCGACACGTACTTCATCCAGGAGGGCACCGTGAACGGCCGGCCGCTCTCATAGGCACCGGCCAACTCGGTGAAGGTGTCGCGATGCAACCAGAACACCCCGTCCACGTAGAGGGCGTTCCAGTCCGTTACCCGGATACCGGCCCATATGACCAGCATGATCACCGTCGCCAAGCCGCATCGCCCGTACGCCCTGACCGCCAGGTACGCGAACGCAGTCTTCGTTGACCAGAAAATCGCCCACACCCAGGCGACCGCGATCAGGAACCAGCTGAGCGACAGGCTCATCTGCGACAACGGAATCCACAGGACTTCGAGGCCGATGAGGGCGATCCAGCCGGAGGACGCGAACGCGAGAAGCCAGGGAAGCCGTATGCGCTGTCTCACTGTCACAGAGATAGTCTGACCGGGGAGTTGCGCGGAAGCTGTCGGCTTCCCGCGATACAAGCTTGGATGCATCCTCTACAGGTAGTCCCGCCAAAACGCGACCGTGGCCTGCGGCTGCCACGTCTCGGCGTGCTCAGGATACGGGTCCCGAAACTCCCGGTCGATGTAGTCGACCAGGTCGGTCCCGTAGTAAATGGTGTCCGTGCCCCGCATGGACAGGACCGGATGCCCGAAGGTTCCACGGCCGGCCGGCAGAAATCGATGCGCGTAGACCGGAACCATTCTGGGGACATCCGCCAGCCGTAGCCGGGCTGTCTCGATGGCTTCGAGAGGATCACTCGGCCGATTTCCCCAGCTCGATGGCCAGTGGCCATGCTCGACGTCCCACAGAATATAACCGATCGGCCATTCCACATGTTCTCGTAGTTTCTCAGGGTCACCGTTGCGCCAGTCGGGCCACGGGTTCTTCCACGCCTGGCCCTCTTCCCAAGGCTCACGCACGGGTAACCCTGCTGCCAGGAAAGCCCGGTGGTCGTCGGCGAACTCGAATCCGTACTCGTGCTCGACGCGAGCGAACTCCGCCTCGGAAAGTCCGTCCTCGATTTCACAGCAGCCCAGCTGAGCCAGCCGACGCGCGGCCTCGGCGCCCAACCGGGCACCCTCGTTACCCGCCATCTCCCGAATCTAGCGCTTGCAGCTTGTAGCGCTGATTCAGCCGGCGTGGACATGTCAGCGATAGCGGGCCGGCGGTGGACGCGTCGAAGTCGGCAAGCTCATGAGCAGGAGCGGAGAATCATACGGGCGGCCCGAGCCGCCGGCGGCCGGGACCAGGCGAGCGCCCCCGGACTGCGCCTGATATCTGCCTCTGGTGCGCCGGGATATCGCCGATACGAGGGAGACGCACTCCCTCGTGAGAGGGAGCGCCGAGATCGCTCTCCCCGGCGATTACTTCCAGGCCGGAGAAATCCAGGATTGAGGTGTAAGCGAACCACTGAGGAGTCTCCCGCATGAACCCCCGCATCGCATTCGTCGCAGCCCCCTTGCTCGTCATGGCCTATGGGGTGATCCGGATCCTCGACGGACTCGACGGCAGCCGCGGCCCCGGTCTCGCCTGGACCACCGGTCATCTCGCCTTCGTCGCGGCCCTGGCCCTGTTCGTCTCCACCTTCCTGCAGATGCGCCGGATGGCGGGACGAAACGCCCTCTCCACGGTGAGCGCCACGATCGGGATCGTCGGCATCGTGGCGCTTTCCACGCAGTTCGTCATCGACATGGTGGTCGGCTTCCTGTCCGCCGACCATGCCGGTATGGGCGTCCTCTTCGACCAGATCCAGGCCGTCCCCGGTGTCTCCGCCGCCGTCTACGACGGCGGTCCGTTCCTCTTCTACATCGGCCAGCTCGCGCTCGTCGTCCAGCTCGCCGTCATCCGCCGCGTCAAGGTCTGGACGCCCCTCCTGGTCCTGGTCGACCTCCTCCTCCCACTCATCGACAAGGACTTCATCCCGGTCGGGGCCGTCTTCCTGCTCGTCTCCTTCATCCCTCTCTCCGGTCAGGTCTCCCGTACCGCCGAGCCCCTCCCCGCCGTCGCGTGACAGGACGCCGAGCGGCGGGCCGCCTGGTCCGTCGTTTCGCGTTCCCCGGTTTCGCCGTGCCGGAAGGCCGGGAAGAGGGGGCAAGATTGGACGCTGTGTCCGCCTTGCCACACTTTGTCCAAGCTCGCGCCTGGTTGAGATCCCTACCGCCTCCATGGCTGGATGCGGCGCTCGCCGTACTGGTGATGGGCGTGCAGCTGTGGCCGTTCCTCTCCCACGAGAACCCGGACACCGTGCCATGGCACTGGTGGGGATACACAGTCGTGGTCGCCGCCGCCGTGCCGATGGCGTGGCGACGGCGGGCTCCAGTGGCCGCGCTGATATGCACTCTCGGCGCGACCTCCCTCTACGATCTCGTGGACGAGGTCCCCTCACAACCGATCTGGTACGGCGGGCTCATCACTCTCTACACGGTCGCCGCCTACTCCTCGCGCCTGCCCCGCGTGATCATGCTCGTCTTCTCGGTCGGCGGGGGTCTGATCCTGGTCGGCTCCTCGGAGACCGCGCTGCGCGGCGTTGTGCTGTTCGTCGCCGCGTACGCGATCGGCCGCGCCTCCGCCGCCTCCCGTGCGTACGCCACCGCCTTGGAGGAGCGAGCCTCCCGGCTGGAGTACGACCGCCAGGCCGAGATCGAACGGGCCGCCGAGCGCGAGCGAGCCCGGATCGCCCGCGACATGCACGACATCCTCGCCCACGCGGTCAGCCTCATGGTGGTGCAGGCCGAGGCCGGCCCTGTTGTGGTCAGAAGCGATCCGGCCCGCGCCGAGGCCGCCTTCGACGCGATCGCCTCCGCGGGACGCGACGCCATGGTCCAGCTCCGCCGCATGCTGACCGCGCTCAAGGAGGACACGGGTTCGCGCGCGCCGCAGCCGACCATCGACGACCTGGCCGAGCTGGCCGACCAGGTCTCCGATGCCGGGCTCGACGTGACGTACTCCACCTCGGGTGACCGCAGGCCGCTCCTTCCCGACATCGAGGTCGCCGCCTACCGGGTGACCCAGGAAGCCCTCACCAACATCGTCAAGCACGCGGGCGCCACCCGTGCCGACATTCGGCTCCTCTGGCAGGATGACACACTCATGATCATCATCACCGACGACGGCCGCGGCTCCGGGCCGTCCTTCCCCAGCGGCGGGAACGGTCTCATCGGCATCCGCGAGCGCGCCGCCGCCTTCGGCGGCTCCGCCGCCATGGGCCCTCGACCGGACGGGCCGGGTTTCCAGGTGCTCGTACGGCTGCCGCTGGCACAGGCGGTGCCTGCATGACCGTGAGAATCGTGGTGGCCGACGACCAGGAGCTGGTGCGCGCCGGGTTCAGCATGATCCTCGACGCGCAGCCCGACATCGAGGTCGTCGCCGAGGCGAACGACGGCGCCGAGGCCGTCGCGGCGGTCCGTGAGCATCGGCCGGACGTGCTCCTCCTCGACATCCGCATGCCCACGATGAACGGCATCGAGGCGGCCAGGATCGTGTGCGCCGAGACCGGCTGCCGGGTGCTCGTGCTGACCACGTTCGACCTGGACGACTACGTTTACGACGCGCTGCGAGCGGGCGCGAGCGGATTCCTGCTCAAGGACGTCCGCCGCGACGACCTCGTTCACGCGGTGCGGGTGGTCGCGGCCGGAGAGTCACTCCTCGCGCCCTCCGTCACAAAGAAGCTGATCGCCGAGTTCACCTCCAGAGCGGTCACCCGTCCTGTCACTCCACCTGCTGAGCGACTCGCCGTACTCACCGTTCGCGAGCAGGAGACGCTTCGGATGATCGCGCGGGGACTGTCCAACGCGGAGATCGCCGAAGCCATGGTGCTCAGCGAGCACACGGTGAAAACGCACGTCAGCAACGTGCTCACCAAACTCGGGCTGCGCGATCGGGTACAGGCGGTGGTCGCCGCCTACGAGACCGGTCTCGCGATCCCCGGCGGATCGGCGTAGCCGCCGACGGCCCACCACACCGTTCCGGTCCGAACAGCCGACCGGCTTGCCGCCCCTGGTGCGGGGGAGGACGGCCCTGTCCGTGATCGATTCCGGGGCCGCATGCCGGCGACCACGACACCCGGCCGTACGACCGCTCCGTGAACATTTCACGCCGCGGCTCGGACGGCGCCTGCGCGGAGCCTCCCCCGGCGGCAAGGTCACCGCGAAAAGATCCGAGGTCACCCCATTCGAGCAGGCCACGTCTGGACAGGCGGTCTGCGGATGGTGAACCCGGGTAGACGCCGACCACTCGTGAAAGCGCTCTCTCGAACGTAGCGTGTCGGGATGGAGCTAGCTGAGATCCGGAAATATCCGGTTAAGTCAGTTTCAGGGCGGACGGTGGATTCGACGGTCGTGGAGCCTTGGGGGCTGGCGGAGGACCGCCGCTGGGCCGTCGTGGACGAGCACGGGGAATTGCACTGGGCCGGGGAGAATCCCCGGATGCTGTCCGTCGTCGCCAGTGTCACCGACGAAGGGGGGCTGCTGCTCGACGCGCCGGACCTACCCCAGCTGAAGGTCCCCCCGGCCACCGGAGAGCGCGTTCCCGTCGGCTTCGCCGAAGTGGACACCGTTGTGCTCGCGGACCCCGGCGCGCACGCCTGGTTCACCCGCCTGCTCGGCAAACCCGCCCGCATGGTCTGGCTCGACGACCCCAACCGCTGCGCCGTCCCGGCGTCCCACGGCGGCCTGCCCGGCGACGTCGTCAGTCTCGCCGGGGACGCCCCCATCCTGCTCACCTCCCGCTCCTCGCTGCGGCAGTTGGACGACTGGATTATCGAAGGCGCTCTGGAACGCCAGGAGGATCCGCCCGCACCGCTGGACATGGCCCGCTTCCGCCCCAACCTCGTCGTCGACGCCGCTCCGCCGTACGCGGAGGACAAGTGGCGCGAAATCCGCATCGGCTCGCTCGCCTTCCGCGTCACGGAACGCTGCGACCGCTGCGCCGTCACCACCTACGACCCGGTCACCTTGCAGAAGGGCAAGGAACCCCTGCGCACCCTCGCCCGCCACCGCCGCTGGGACGGCAAGACCTGGTTCGGCATCCGCCTCGTCCCCCGCGGCCGAGGCGAACTACGACTCGGCGACCCCGTCACCGTCCTGGCCTGAACCGGCTCGACGTCGCAGGACCTGCCAGACCTTCAGCGGGCCTGCGATCCGGCCAGCACGGCGGCCTGCTCATCTCCGCCAACGTCGACGGACGAAGCGATGGCGTCCTGCTGTTCATCGCGGATGGCCATCTCTCCTGTCTTGAGGTCTACAGCGTCGAGGATGAGCCGGCCCGGCTCCCACGGCCTGAAGAGCTCATCGTGGACGCACCCGGCTCCCGGCTGGCGTCTTTGATCACCGCCTCAACGGACACGCTTCCA
The DNA here is from genome assembly GCF_040802045.1 of Microbispora sp. NPDC049125. Classification (NCBI taxonomy): domain Bacteria; kingdom Bacillati; phylum Actinomycetota; class Actinomycetes; order Streptosporangiales; family Streptosporangiaceae; genus Microbispora; species Microbispora sp. NPDC049125. The sequence goes on from NZ_JBEZDW010000016.1 coordinate 135,485, forward strand.
AAAGCCGATCTTTGATCAGGGATGGCGGTCAATGACGACCATCATGTCTGCCTGGTACCGATCCAGTTCAAGATCGGCCCAATCCTCACCGGAGCGGATCTGATGAAAGCGAAACGTGGCGGCGGTGTCGTTCGCGTTGACAATGCATCGGACGGGAACCGGCTCTGGTAGAGCTTGGACAAGGCCGGACACGTCGTCCGCCACAACCAGGCCGAGCCTCAGCAACACAATCTGATCCTCATACCTGATCTGAGGTTGTCCGCCATCGAGGGTCGCCACATGAATCAGCGCATAGTCTTCCAGATGAATAGCATTGACGTTGCACTCATAGCCGGTCAGATCCTGCCAGCCCATTTTGGCGATCGCTGCCGCCGGAGAAGCCGGCGCGGCCCGTTGGCTCACGTGCTCAGCGAATACCAGAGCGCCTTCGTTGTACGTGAATCCTTGAGCGAACTTGTCACGTAGACCTTGACTGACAACCGGAACGGCGGACGGCGGATCGGCGGGTGTGAGCGGTTGAAGCGCAGATGCCGCCGCCTCGTTCATACGGATAGTGAGCACCGGCGTACGGTACCGACCTCGGCAGCGGTTGACCAGTTCACGGAAATTCGGGAAGGTGCCCCTGGCCCGACGAATGTGATGCCGGCCAGTGAGGTTCGAGCAGCAGAGCCAGCACCTCAGGGGAAGCGGACTCGGCGGCCTTGGTCCCGCTCGGCTTGTCACGGTCGACGGCGGGCGGGGCGATCAGGCCCCACCTCAGCCACCTACGGCCGGCCACGATGAGCGAGGCTTTGGCGATCGCCCCGGAGCCGGAGCGCCCCGCCGGAGGCTTCAATAAACAGCAGCTTGAGGATCGCGGCATACTCGGCGAACCCAAAGTTGACGGCGTCTCCGACTATGAGGTTCTCGATATAAGCACTCCAAGATCCACGTGGCGAATCTCCTCTGGGCAGGTCAGGCTGGATCCGAACGTCAAGTATCGAGCTGAAGCATGGCTCGGAGACGGCAAGCAGGGAACCTTCGGCGCAGCGGCATTCACGCTGAAGGAGGCTGAGGCCCTTACGTCAGGACAAGTTTGGTTCGGGGACTCTGGAAGTGCGGTCTCATGGGAAGACTTTCTTGCGTCCCCTAGGCAAGGGGTATGCCATTAGCATTTCACCCATGGAATATGAAGGACTTGTCGTGCACTACGAGCGGATGCTTGCTGTCGCCCAGTTCCTTGATGTGGGGACGCCCGAGCAGTAGCACATCCCCCGCTTCAGGCCGGACCAGACCGAGCAGGAGTTCAATGACGGTGGTCTTGTCGACTCCGTTCGCTCCTGCCCGGCCGACCGGACTCCGCGGCCCCCGGGGCCCGGTGAGTGGCGGCGGCCTCAGCCCTTGAAGGTCATGGCGTCGGCAGCTTGGGCGCCTGGCGTGATCGCGTGCCTAGATCTCCGTTCTCGCCTGCTCGATCTGCCGCACGATGGCATGGGCACCATGCGCCTCCGCGATGGCGTGCGCCTCGCCGAGTGTCGCGAGCGCGTCCGCCCGGCGGTCCTGGGCGGCGGCGACGTAGGCCAGCCCGACCATGTTGGCGGCCACGACCGGCAGAGCCCCGACCTCCCGGCTCAGCCGCGACGACTCCTCCAGCCGCTCGCGCGCTTCATCCAGCCGACCGGCCATGTATGCGGCGATGCCCAAGTGCCGCAGGGCCTCGGCCTGGGTCGGCTTGTCGCCGACCTGCACCGCCAGCCGGCAGGACTGCTCCAGCTCCGGAACCGCGGTCTCGTTGTCACGCCGGACGACTTGATGGAGGCAGCCGATCCAGAACAACGCCTCGGCCTCGCCACGCGCGTCACCCAGCGCCCGGTACAGCTCGATCGCGCGCTCGAACAACGTCAGTTCAGCCGGGTCCTCGACGGGTGAGCCGGCGTTGGCGCGCTCGGTGAGAAAACGCGCATGCAGGATCCGCCCACGGGCCAACGCGGCATCGGCCTCCACCGCGTCCAGGCCCCGTTCGGCGTTGGTCAGCACGCTGGCGTCGCCGCTGAACACTGCCCGTTCATAGAGCGTCTTGGCCTGTTCGATCCGGTCTTCGGCGCTCATCGCCCGCCCCGCCCTGACATCGCCGCTACGTGCTAGATCATCTGTAGAGTACTCCGGCCACAGGATCGTCATGTGGACGATCAGCGATGGGTGGGCCGACCGGTCTGAGCCGTACTCGTCCTCGGAACAGCGACTCATCCTCGGCACAGGCACGCCCGATCCAAGGGCGATCTGCACGACCGGCGCTGATGCCGCCCCGGGGCCGGTGCGGGTTGTTCAGCCGGTACTGATTCGAGACAAGAGCCCTACCGGCCGTCTCCCACGGTCAGTACGGCCTTGCCGCGTACCTCGCGGCGGGCCAGGGCGTCGAGCGCGTCGGGGGTCTTCTCCCAGGGGAGAGTCAGGCCGATGCGGGGGATGAGCCGCCCGTCGGCGACAAGCGCGGCGAGGATAGCCAGGTCCTCGCCCTTGGTCTCCTCCGGCACCGGGCTGATGAAGCCGACGATGTGCGCGTTCCAGCCCTGGGCGTAGAAGTCGGCCAGGCGCAGCTCGGCCGAGCCGCCGATGTTGCCGTACCAGGCGAGATGGCCACCGGGGGCGATCCGCCGTACGGCCTGCGCGGTCAGCGGGCCACCGATGCCGTCCAAGACCAGGTGGAAGGCGGCCATGCAATGGGTGGGCACCGGGATCCGCTCTGACCAGCCCTCCCAGTCCAGGTAACAGGCCACCCTGGTGCCCACGGCCGGGCCGCTGCCGTCGGCGGCGGCCCGGACGACGAAACCCGCCACGTCCTGCCCCGGCCGCCATCCGTCCGGACGACGGGCGATGAGATTGAGCTCGTCATGGTTCACGGCGTACGCCCGCACCTCGACCACGGCCTCATGAGGTGCCGGCGACGGCTCCGGCAGATCATCGGCCAGCCGCAGGCCGGCGCGGCCACCTGGGTCGGTAATGAATCCGCGCATGCCGCATCCCGTTTCTCAGACCACAACGTGCAGCCGACACAACGGGGTCACCTACTTCGACATTCCGCCACGGACCGCTCCGAAGGAAGGTGCGTCTGTCGGGGAGCCCAGGACCTTGGCGCGTTCGCGGAGGCGGAGCCCAGGGGTTCGAACCCCGACTTACTGGTTGCGAACGGGAGCCAGTCACGACGTAGACAGCTATCGCCCTGCTCGGGTGTGTGATGCCGGACGTCAGTGTGAAGTGTCGTGTGGCCCTGTTGGCGGCCGCCGGGGCCCGGTGAGCGGCGGCGGCCTCAGCCCTTGAAGGCGCCGTCCATGATCCCGGCCACCATGCGCCGCCCGACGAAGACGAACAGGACGATCAGCGGAAGGGTGGCGAGGAAGGAGCCGGACATGGCGAGCCCCAGGTCGATGTTCATGTTGCTCTGCAGTGCCTTGATCGCTATCTGGACGGTGTACATCTCCGGCGACTTCAGCACCACGAAAGGCCACAGGAAGTCGTTCCAGGCGTAGACGAACCCGAGCAGACCGAGCACGAACGCGGCCGGGCGTACCAGCGGGAACGCGATGCGCCAGAAGATCTGCCAGATCGTCGCCCCGTCGATGCGGGCCGCCTGCAGGAGCTCGTCGCTGATGGCATGGGCCATGTGCTGGCGCATCCAGAAGATCCCGAACGCGTTGGCCAGGCCGGGGACGATCAGCGCCTGCAACGTGTCCACCCAGCCCAGCGACGACATGATCATGTACTGCGGGACGATGGCGAGCTGGGTCGGCACGGTCATCGTGAGGACGACGAGCACGAACAGCGCATCGCGTCCCCGGAAGCGCAGTTTGGCGAACGCGAAACCGGCCAGCGCGCACAGGACGGCTTGCCCCACGCCGATCGTCCCGGCCACGACCAGACTGTTGACGATCGACCGGACGAACGGCACGGTCGAGAAGACCAGCCCCGCGAGGTGGAAGAAGTTGCCGCCCGGGACGACTCTGGGGGGTAGCTCCGTGGCCGCCGCGGTGTCGGTGGTGGCGACGACGAACATCCAGTAGAGGGGAAACACGCAGGCGAACACGGCAAGGGCCAGCAGAGCGTAGACCCACCACCGGAGGCGGTCGCCGGACCGCGGTGTCGTCCTACTCATGATCGCTCCCTTATGCCCTCTCCGGGCGGATCCGGGTGGACAGGAAGTAGTTGAGCCCGGCGAACGCGACGACCATGACGAACAGTGCCACGCCGACGGCCGCGGCGTAACCGAACTTGAACTGGATGAAGCCCTGCTCGAACAGGAAGAGGGTCAGCGTCTGGCACTGGCGGATCGGCCCGCAGGTGTTCGGCGCACGCTGGGAGATGAGCAGGGGCTCGGTGAAGATCTGCAGCCCGTAGATGGTCGAGGTCACGATGGTGAACACGATGACCGGCCGCAACGCGGGGATGGAGATGTGCACGAACTGCCGCAGACCGCCGGCGCCGTCGACGGCGGCCGCCTCGTAGATCGTCCGGGGGACGGCCTGCAGGGACGCGAGGTAGAGCAGCGTCGTGTAGCCGAACCACCTCCAGGTGACCATCACGGCGATCAGCGTGTGGCTGCCGGGCACCGACTGGAGGAAGTCGATGTGCCCGATGCCGACCAGGCCGAGCAGCCAGTTCAGCAGCCCGTAGTCACGGTCGAACATCTGGGCGAAGACGATCGCGGTGGCGGCCACCGAGGTGATGTACGGCACGAGCATCGACATGCGGAAGAACACCGCGAAGCGCAGCCGCACGTGGTTGAGCAGGTGCGCCAGCACAAGCGCCACCAGCAGCTGCGGCACGGTCGACAGCGCCCAGATGCTGACGGTGTTGCGCGCCGCGTTCCAGAACCGCACGTCCTCGAACAGCCGGGCGAAGTTGTCCAGGCCGACGAACACGTGCTCGCCGATCGGGTTCCAGTCGAACAACGCCACGTAGAAGGTGAACAGCAGCGGGATGAGGCCGAAAATCGCGAAGAGCACGAAGAACGGGGCGATGTAGGCGTAGGGGGCCACGAACTCGGTGAGGCGGCCCCGCCTGGTCACCACCGGTGCCGGCGGAGGCGGGGCCTCCTTGGTGAGGCTGATGCTCGTCGTCACAGGTGTGATCACTTTCCCGCCGCCGGTGCCGGACGTCTGGGACGCCGGGCGCCGGCGGCGCTCGTGGCAGGGGACCGCCCTAGCCGCCGATCGCGTTCTTGATGTTCGTCACAGCCGCGTCCCAGGCCTTCGCGGGGTCGCCCTTGCCCTGCTCGACGTTCTGGATGGCGTTGGTGAACTCCGTGCCGATCGTGGTGCTGTCCGGCCCGATGAGGAACGGCTTCAGACCCAGCAGCGAGTTGGTGTAGATGGTGCCGACGGGCGCGCCGGAGAAGAACGGGTCCTTGACCGAGGTGAGCTTCGGGTCCTTGTAGACCGACGGGGTCGAGGGCAGCGACCTGGCCTGGGCGAAGTGATCAAGCTGGCCCTGCGGCGACTGCGTGGCGGCGATGTAGTCCCAGGCGGCCTTGGGGTTCTTGGCGCCCTTGGGGATGGCGAGGAAGCTGCCGCCCCAGTTGCCCGAGCCGCCGGGGATCGTGGCGATGTCCCACTTGCCCGTGGTGTCGGGGGCGTTGTCGCGGATGGCGCCGAGCATCCAGACCGGTGCGGCTATGACGGCGAAGTCCCCCTTCTTCATCGCGGCGCTCCAGCCGTCGGTGAACGTGCTCTGCTTCGCGGTGATCCCGGCGGCCACGGCCTTGAGCGCCTGGTCGAAGGCGGCCTTGACCTGAGGACTCCGGTCGTACACCGGATTACCCGCGGAGTCGTAGTACTTCTCCTGCCCCTGGTTGACCACCTGCGAGTAGACGCTCCCGCCGGCGTTGTCGACGAACGCCTTGCCGGTGGCCGCCTTGTACTTCTTGCCGGTCTCGATGAAGGCGTCCCAGGTGGGCCAGAGCTTGCTCACCTCCTCGCGGTCCGTCGGCAGCCCGGCGTCCTTGAACAGGTCGGCCCGGTAGGCGATGGCCATGCCGCCGACGTCGGTCGGGATGCCGATGATCGCGCCGTCCTTGGTCGTGGACTGGCTGATCACCCAGTCGAGGTAGTCGCCCTTGATCTTGTCGGCGCCCATCGTGCGCAGGTCGACGAAGTTCTGCGACTGCTGGACGAACTTGGGCAGGTCGTCGCCCTGGATGAGCACCAGGTCAGGCACCTTGCCGCCGGCGAGCGCGGTGGTGAGCGCCTGAGCCGTCTCCTGCGCGTTCCCCACCTCCGTCAGCTTCACCTTGATGTCCGGCCTCTTCGTGGTGTACTCCGCGAGGGACCCCTTGGCGTTGATCCCGGTGAACGACCAGAACTCGAACGACTTGCCGTCCCCGCCGGAGGAGGTCCCGGACGACGAGCCTGAGCACGCTGCTGTGGTGAGGGCCGCGGTAGCGACGAGCACGACCGCTGAGACGTTGCGGAACTTCACGGCGACCTCTTTTCGCTTGCTGTGGTCAGGGATGTGATGTGCGGCCCGGCACCGAAAAGAAGCGCTGCGCCCGCCGGGCACCTCTTACGTTTCGGTCCTCGTGCTCGCCCGGAACGCAGGACGCCGACGGTGCGGTGCTACTTCAGGCTCCGGACCGCGAGCGCCGGACAGGTTCAGCACCGCCACGCCGACCTGGTGCCTTGTCTGCAGAGCCTTCTGACGTCACTCTTGGGATTGAAACTTTCGGAGATGTCACTTCGATCGTTGCTCCAGGACAGTAGGCCTCTGTTAACCTGAGCGTCAATATTCGTACGGCTACGTGTCTGAAACAATCGGCCCACCGGTTTTATGTTTCGGGAGCACACCGGGCCCCTCACCGTGACGACGGAAGCCGCCTTCCCGCAGATCACCGGGAACGAAGGAGAGATCCGGCGCCTCGCCGACGAGTCTCTGACCGCGACCATCCGCGCCGCCATGGCCGCGGTCGCTCTCCGAAGGAGTGGCCCGAATGCGGGTGAGTCGGCCAGGACCGGCGTGAAGGCCGATTGCCCCGGCAAGTCGTAAGCGGCGACATCTGGCAGGATCACTGGATGTTCGACTTCGGGATCCCCGGCTACCGGCCGGACTGGCTGAGCGGGCGTAAAAGGATCACGGCTGTTCACGGGCCGAGGCTTGCTCGCCTCGTTGGCCGGAAGTTGACTCGCACGCTGGTGGTGTGGGATCTCGACGAGGACGAGTGGTTCCCCGACTGCCCAGTCCTCCTGGATTTCGAGGGCGAACAGGTTGAGATCAACCACTGGAAGTTCGACGAGGTCTCCATCACCTGGAACACCGTCGATCCGGCGCGCGCACTGGACTGGCCGGACTTCCACATGGCGTGGCGAGACGACGTGCCGGATGAACTCGCCGTGCTGGTTGGACAGCCTTGCTCGGCTGTGGAGCTGCTGATGTGGAGGAGCAGGGATCACGTGGAGGGGACCATCGTGTCCCTGGGATTCGGCTTCCCGAACGGCCAAGTGACGATCTACAACGCGCTTGATGAGAACGGCATGGAGTTCACCCCTCCCGGCGACCTCTACACGCGGTACGGGCTCGGAAGGTGACGATCAGCGCTATAACCACAGCAGAGTTGTCGGTCGGCCTGCTGGTTGCCGCGAGTACGGCCAACTCTGGACCGCTGTCGCCTCAGGCCGCAAACCGCGTCCCCGCACCGCAGATTTGATGATCGCTTGCGTAGCGATCGCCAACCGACTCCCGCTCTACACCTGCAACCCGAAGGACTTCAAAGGTCTGGATCATCTGCTCATGGTGGTTCCGGTCAGCCGCCCACAGTGGGGACACGAAGGACACGACGACTCCCTGAAGCGCTTGTCCTAGTCGACCAACCACCACTGGGCGATCGCAAGGCGCAGGTGGCCAATTGGCGGTGAGAACTACACCAGCTTCCCTCGCGTTGAGGCATACCGGTCCATCTCGTAACGCCTGAGCAGCAACAAGAACATGACCAGCACTACACCAACCACGTAGTACACGATCGGCCCGAACTCGACGATGTCCCACCCCCGGAAGCGGAGCGTTTCTACGCAGGCAGGCACTATCTCCACGGCGAAGGGGATCGTGAACACCACGGCGATCACCACAAACACTGCCACCGTCACCCAGCCGGCGATCGTGCCCCACACCCGAGGAAGGGCAAGGGTCGCACTCAGACCAAGCGCCATTACGGCGGTGGGCCAGGCATTCGACTCGGCGGTAGTAGTCCACTCCTGGATCCTCCACAGCCACCCGAAATTCCCCTGCGGTCCACCGATTGAAAAGTCCTTGGCGTAAGGATCGGCCGCAAGCGCGCGACCACACAACAAGACAAAGCTTTCCGTGTGGGTAGGCGCTGCTGGGAGGTACCACCAGACGGTACGCAATGCGGGAGCCGCGAGAGCCGCCAGGGTCAACAGGGGCAGCCCCCAGCGCGCGGGAATCGTTGATGATGGACGCAGGAGTGCCTCCAGTTCATCGTTCAAGGAGGTGCTTAGCATAGGCCAGGCTGAACCGGGGGCTGCTATGGATAAGACGCTCCACGTCGGCGGCGTTGCCGCACTCTGCTGTATTCATGACAAAGGGGCCATTCCTCGAAGACGAGAAGTGGCCCTTGAGTTGCGGGCGCCGACAGGGGGCGAACCCCTGGCTTCCTGCTGCAAATCGGCCTGATCACCAGAGACAGCGGGCTCGACCTGGGCGAGAGGCAGCCCGCGTATGACCGCGAGTACCCCCTGTCGACCGCCCTTAATGGTTCGTCTGCTGTGGCGCAGAGTCCTCCACGAAGCGAGGACGGCAAGCGAACCAGCCGGCGATCACCCCTGGGATGGCGGTCGCAGCGAGCACCAGGAGCGGGATCGACCATGATCCGGTCGCCTCGCGCAGAAGGCCCAACCCGATCGGGCCGAAGCACGCCAGCCCGTAGCCGATGCCTTGAACGAAGCCCGACACGGCAGAGGCTGTCCGCGGGCTCCTGGTTCGACGGTTGATGAGGGTCATGCAGAGCGGGAAGGTGCTCACCCCGATTCCCAGCGCGCACACCCACATCAGCGTGCCGTCGAGCGGGGACAGGAGCAGGCCCAGGTATCCCGCCACCAGGAAGATCGCGCACCCGACGACCACGATGAACGGGTTCGTCATGCGCGTGGCCAGGTGTGGAACCACCAAGGCCGCGAGCATGCCCCATGCCGAGTAGAGCGCGACCATGGAGCCGCCCAGGGCCGCGCTGCCTCCTGCGTCGGTGAGCACTGCCGGGACCCAGGTGACGATCCCGTAGTTGGACAGCGAAATCATCGCGAAGAGGATCACCAGCCCCCAGACGGTTGATGATCGGCTGATCCTCGGTGCCGCATCGGTCGCCGTCACAGCCGCGGGCGCGTGGTGATCGGCGGGCAGCCTGACTGCCAGGACGAGCCAGACCACACCAGCCACAGCAGCTGGTCCCGCCCAGACACCTACCGAGAGCCGCCACGTCGCCGCTTCCGCCACCGGGACCGCGAGGAGCGGGGCGATGAACTGGCCCGCCTGCATGAGGATCAGGTAAAGCGAGGTCGCCAGGGCCAGCCGATCGGGGAACCAGGCCTTCACCAACGGAACGACCACGACGTTCGCGGCTCCGATTCCGGCCAGTGCCAGCACGGTCGAAAGCACCAGCAACAAGGGCGTTGGAGAGAAGGCGCGCATCAGGAGCGACAGAGCCGTCAGGCCCAGCGCCACAGTGGCCGTGCGCTCGAGTCCGAACTTCCTCGTCACCGCCGGCGCGAGAAACCCGAAGATGCCGAAGGACACCGTCGGCACAGTGCCGAGCAGGCCGGACAGCGTCACCCCGAAGCCGAGATCGGATCCGATGATCTCCAGGAGCGGAGTGAACCCGGTCACGGCCGTTCGCAGGTTGACCGCTGTCAGGGCGATGGCGAGCCCGGCCCACAAGGTCAGACGCCCACGGTGTAACGGAACGAGCGATGAGGAGAGCGATGCCACGTTATACTCCGGTGTAAGGTCAGCAGATGATGGGATTATGGGATGAGTTCCGAAGATTCTGACACGCGACAGCCGATGCGTCGAGTGGGACTCATCGACCAGGCTGCCGAGCGCTTCCGCGAGGAGGTGGCCTCTGGACGCTGGCCGGTCGGTGAGCGGATACCGAGCGAGGCCGCACTGGTGTCGGAGTTCGGGATCGGTCGGAACACGGTGCGCGAGGCGGTGCAGTCGCTGGTGCACGCAGGTCTGCTGCGCCGTGAGCAGGGCCGCGGCACCTTCGTCATCTCCAGCTCCGAGCTGACAGGCACTCTTGAACGTCAGCTCGCCGGTGGCACCCGTCGCCACTACCTGGAACTACGCCTTGCCCTTGACAGCGCTGCAGCGTCACTGGCCGCATTGAACCGCTCGGATGCCGACGTCGAACTGCTGCGCGAGCTGCGCGACCGTCGAGAAGCGAGCTGGTCGACCAATGATCTCGACCTGCGAGCGAGCGCGGACCTCGCCCTGCACCGCGCGATCGTGGCAGCGACGCACAACCCTCTCTACGTCAAGCTGTACTCCAGCATGCTCGACATCTTCGCTGCCCACATGCGCGACGAGAAGAGCGAGGACGAGGACGCGGCACACCGCTACCACCACGAGCTCGTCGAGGCGATCGCGGACGGGGACGCCGACCGTGCTGCCGCGAAGGTGGTTTCCATCTTCAGACTCTTCATGCGCTGAACCACGCAATCGGACTTCTGATTGAGTGGCGCCTAAGTACGTGGCGCACTGCGGAGAGTGCCGCCGCGAGGCCCGCCGCCGCCTTTCGGCGTCGGTGATGGTCGACTGCTACCTGCTGTACGAGCACTTCGCGGACCTCAGGCGGACGTCACGGCGTCGGCCGGGCGGGTCCTGAGGGCCAGGCGGGCGGGGAGGGCCGTGGCGGTCAGGGCCAGCGCGGCCGCGGCCGCAAGCACCAGGACGTACGTCCCGAGATGGAGGTACGGGGCCGGGGAGCCGGTCATGCCGGTGGCGAAGGCCGACAGGGTCACGAGGGCGATCGCGGTTCCGGCGACGGCGGCCGTCAGAATCGCGCACAGGGCCTCCAGGCGGAGCATGCGCAGGATCTGGCGCCGCGTGGTGCCCGCCAGTCGGAGCACGGCCAGCTCCTTCGTCCGGCCGGACGTCGCCATGGCCAGGGTGTTGACCACGGCGATGCCGGTGAAGGCGATGATCAGCCCCAGCGCCACGTAGGTGACCTGCGGATTCGCGACCGCGACCGCGGCAGCCTGCGCGCGGTCCAACACCGTCGCGCCGGGCACCGCGCGGGCCAGCGCGTCCCTGGTCAGGGTGGGGGCCGACACCAGGAGGGTGCCCGTGGGATCGTCCACGTGGCCGGAGACGAGCGCGTGCGGCAGCGTCAGGTCGCCGAAGCCGAGGCCGCGGGTGTACACAGCCGAAATCTTCAGGGTGGTGCGGGTGCCGTCGCCGAGGGTGAGCCGCAGCGGGTCGCCGACCGTGAGGCCGAGCCGGGTCGCGGCGGTTTGGCTGACGGCGGCCGCGTCCAGTTCGACGGCACCGGAGACGACTCCCAGGTCGAGCGTGCGGGGGTCGTAGGTGACGGCTTGGGCGGTGTACTTGTCCAGGCCGACCCTGACCGTCGTGCGCACCACCTGAGTGACGGCCTCCACCCCGGGGACCTTCGCGACGGCCGCGGCGGGCGCGCCCGGCAGCACGTAGCCGGCGCGCGTGCCCGCCTCCGCCTGCTCCTGCGCGGCGTCGCCCATCGTGGTCTGTACGAACAGGATCGTGCAGGTCATCGCCACCATCAGAGTGAGCGGCGACAGCACCGAGGCCAGACCCTTCGGGGCGGCGCGCAGGTGCCTTGCGGCGAGGAAGCCGGTCACCCCTGCCACCCGTAGCGGCAGCGGCACCACCCTGGCCGCCAGGGGGCCGAGCAGCGTCGCGGCGATCGTCCAGACCAGCGCGGTCAGCATGGTCACCGGCGTGGCCGCCGCCTCCGTGCTCAGGTTCGACAGGACCACGGTGAGCACCACAGCGCCCGCGGTCAGCGCCAGCCCGGCCAGCAGCCGCACCAGGGGCAGCCGGCCGTCGTCCAGCGCGGCCTCACCGAGCGCCTCCACCGGCCGGACACGGGAGAGGCGGCGGGCCGACATGCGGGCCGCGACCCAGGCGGCCGACACGGTGGCCAGCAGCGCGGCCAGCGCGGGAAACGGGCTCACCACCAGGCGCAGGTTCGCCGGGACCGCGCCCAGCGACACGAACGTGCCGTGCAGCCAGAAGCCGAGCCCGATGCCCGCCGCCGCGCCGAGCACCCCGGCCACCGAGCCGGCCAGCAGCGCCTCGCCGCCGACGAGCTTGCGTATCTGCTTGGGGGTGGCCGCCACGGCCCGCAGCAGCGCGAGCTCGCGCCGGCGCTGCTGGATGGACAGGGCGAACGTGCCCACCACGACGAGGACCCCGACCAGCAGTGAGGTGCCGGCCAGCGCGCCGCCCATGCTGATCAGCGATACCCGCGCCTGCTCCGCGTCCAGGAACTCCAGCCGTCCGCGCTCGTCCCCGGTGTACAGCACGGCGCCCTGGGGCGCGCGGGAGAGCGCGGGGAAGACCCCGGTGGCGCTGACCATGCCCGGATGCCCGGCCAGGCGGCGGGCCTCGGCGGTGCTGAAGAACACGGTGTCCTGGCTGGGCAGGGCCTGCGCCGTGACGCCCACGACGCGGTGCCCGCGCAGCTCCGTGCCCACGTGCAGCCCGGCGCGGGCGTCCACCACCACCTCGCCCGCGGCGCGCGGCGCGCGTCCCGTCGCGATCGTGAACGGGGTGAGCCCGGCCGACTCCCAGCCGTGCCCGGTGAACCCACCGAACGGAAACGTGACCTCCGTGATCACCCGCTGCACCCCGGGCGTGCCGCGCAGCGCCGTGACGACCGAGATGGGCAACCAGGCCCGCTCCGACAGCGGCTTGGCCTTCGTCTTCGTCTTTCCCTTGCCCTTGTCGACGGTCTCGCGGACGTACTGGTCGGCGGCCACGATCGCGGGCGCGCCCGCGTACCGTTCCGGGGCGACCGTGCCGCGCAGGCCCGTCTCCAGCAGCATCAGGCAGGCGCACACCAGGGCGGCGGCGCACAGCAGCGCCACGAACGCCCCCGCGAAGGCCGCCTTGCGGTGCCGCAGCATCTTCCACGCGAAACCCGTCATCACTTCCACGCCCCCAGCCCGGTCATCCGCTCGGCCACCTTCTCGGGGGTCGGGCCGCTCATCGTGTCCACGATCTGGCCGTCGGCCAGGAAGAGCACGGTCTCCGCGTACGAGGCTGCCAGCGGGTCGTGCGTCACCATCACCACGGTCTGTCCCATGGCCGTCACCACCTCGCGCAGCAGCCGCAGCACCTGGCGGGCGGTCATCGTGTCGAGCGCGCCGGTCGGCTCGTCCCCGAACACCACCTCCGGCCGGGTGACCAACGCCCTGGCCAAGGCGACGCGCTGCTGCTGGCCACCGGAGAGCTCCGCGGGCCGGTGCCCGGCGCGGTCCTCCAGGCCCACCCGGGCCAGGATCTCGCCGAGCCAGGCGCGGTCCACGCGCTCGCCGGCCAGGCGGAGGGGGAGGGTGACGTTCTCCGTCACGTTCAGGGCGGGGACCAGGTTGAACGCCTGGAACACGAAGCCGACCCGGTGCCTGCGCAGCTCGGTCAGCTGGGTCTCGCCCAGACGCGACAACTCGGTGTCGCCGAGGCGGACCGAGCCCGACGACGGCACGTCCAGCCCCGCCGCGCAGTGCAGGAACGTGCTCTTGCCCGACCCGGACGGGCCCATCACCGCCGTGAAGGAGCCGCGCGGGATCCCCACCGACACCTCCCGCAGGGCGGCGACCGCGCCCTGCCCCTTTCCGTACACCTTGCTCACGGCTTCCAACCGCACGACGTCTGTCATGCCTCCAAGCCTGCTGATCCGCGGCTACGCGGCCCAGAGACGCCATCACCGATGCCCCATGACGTCGTCATGATCCGGACACTGGTACACATGTCTCCGTGATTCGCGTACTTCTGGCCGAGGACCAGGCGGTGATCAGGGGAGCTCTGGCGGCCCTCCTCGGGTTGGAGCCGGATCTGGAGGTCGTCGTCACCGTCGAGTCGGGCGCCGCGGCCGTCGCCGCGGCGGCCGTGGACCTGCCCGACGTGGCGGTGCTGGACATCGACATGCCGGGCGGCATGGACGGGCTCGAGGCCGCCGCCGAGATCCGCGCCCGGGTGCCGGCGTGCCGGACGCTCATGCTCACCGCGCACGGCAAGCCAGGGCACCTCAAGCGGGCGCTGACGGCGCAGGTGGACGGGTTCATGCTGAAGACCGCGCCGCCGGAGGAACTGGCGGCGGCCATCCGCGCGGTCGTCCGGGGCGAGCGGGTGCTCGATCCCGCCCTCGCGGTGACGGCCTGGGACCTGGCCGACAACCCGCTCACGCCCCGCGAGGCGGACGTGCTGCGGCGGGCGGCGGAGGGGGCCGACGCGAAGGACATCGCCGCCGGATTGCACCTGACGCCGGGGACCGTGCGCAACAACCTCACGGGCATCGTGGCCAAGCTAAACGCGCGCAACCGCACCGACGCCGTCCGCATCGCCACCGAGTCGGGCTGGATCTAGCCGGGCCGGCTCGGGCCGGTAGGTCACCCGGGCGTCGAGCCGAAACCAGCCGTCCTCGACACCCGTGGTGAGGCGCCCGTCGAGCGCGGCCAGACGGGTTGCCAGGTTGCCCAGGCCCGACGATCCCCGGCGGGCCTCCCCCGGACGGGCGCCGTCGTTGCGTACGAGCAGGCGTGCCACGTCATCGTCAGCGGCCGTCGAGATCTCGCAGTGGCGGGCGGTGCTGTGGCGCAGGATGTTCGTGACGGCCTCGCGGAGCACGGTGCTGAGCACGGTCTCCACTTCGGCGGGCAGCGGCGGGTGCGCCAGTTCGGCGGTGACCTCGACGCGGGCCGCCCGCAGGACAGACTGAGCCGACTCCGCCTCGGCGCGCAGCGACAGCTCGTGCTGCTCGCCGGAGACCGAGCGCAGGTCCTGCTGGGCGTGTTCGGCCATGTCCAGAATGTCGGCCAGCTCGTCCCGCGAGCGTTCCGGGGGGAGGCGGCGGGCCAGTTCGCATTTGAGCAGGATGGCCGCCAGGCTGTGGCCGAGCAGGTCGTGCAGGTCGCGGGCGGCGCGCAGCCGCTCCTCGACGACGGCCGAGCGGGCCAGGCCCTCCCTGGCCGCCTTGAGCTCCTTGGCGAGCTGGGCCAGGCGCAGCAGACTGTAGATGACCAGGCCGGTGACCAGGGTGCTGAGCGTGAGGTTCGCCTGCTGGCCGGCCGGCAGCGCGTACAGGGAGGCCAGGACGTTCGTGCTCGCCACGACGGCGGCGACCAGCGGCCAGGCCACCAGCGGCCGGAACGCCAGCAACACCGGGCCCGCCAGGAAACCCTGCGTGCCCAGCCAAACCGGGCCGAACAGCGGGACCGGCGCGTAGGCCAGCACGGCCATCACCGCCAGCGCCGTCATGTGTCGGCCGTGCACGGATCTGAGCTGCATGACCACGATCACGGCCAGCATCGCCGACGCGGGCGGCAGCAGCGTGGGCGGGATCTGAATCAGGGCCTTGGCGCTGAACCCGACCAGCACGGCGGCCAGCAGAAGCACCGACATGTCCGTCTTCTGACGGGCCTCCTGCGGAGGGTGGGGGGTGTGCAGGGCGGCTTCGACGGTGTAGTGACCGCGATCCGACAGGCCGCGCTTCAGCCTGCCGCCCGCGGCCCTGACCTGGTCGTCGAGACCGGCCAGTCCGTCGTGCTCGGCCGTGCGGCGGCCGTCGTCGGCGACGCTCAGGTGTACCGTGCCGCCGCACTCGCCAGTCTCGATCCTGCAGGAGCGGGCGGCGCCGCGGCGTACCACGTCCGTGACGGCCTCCCTCAGCACCGTGGCGAGCAGTGCGCCCGCGGGCCCCAGCGGTTCGGTGTGCCCGGCCCGCACCTCCACGGCGATCCCCGCGGCGTCGAGCATCGCACGGGCGGTGGTCAGCTCGGGTTCGAGCGACATCGCGCGGTAACTCGCCGCCGCCGAGCGCGCGTCCGCCAGCGACCGCCGGGCCGTGGCCGTCACCTCGCCGAGCACCTCCGCGGCCCGCGACGGCACGGCGAGCGAGCGGCGGGCGCCCGCGCCGATCGCGGCCAGGCCGCGACCAAGACCGTCGCTGAGCTCGGCCGTGATGCGCAGCCGCTCCTCGGCCACGGCAGCGGCGGCCAGCGCCAGGCGGGTGGCGTGCAGTTCGCTTACCCGCTCGACCAGCCGGATGAGCCCCGGGATGATCAACGTCAGCACCGCCGTGGTGATCGTCGTGTCGAGGGTGGTGAGCGCGTCGCCGTTCCGCGCGTACGCGATCACCACCGCGCTGAACACGACCCCGGGTGCCAACGCCCACAACCTCGTTACCAACAGCGAGCCGGCCAGAAAGCCGAGCACCGCTACGGACGACCCCGACCCCAGCGTCACCCAATAGACCAGCACGGCCTGCGCCGCCGGCAGCCACCACTTCCGCGACCACAACGTGTACAGGCACTGCACCGCGAAGACCAGCACCGCGCCCGGCGCCCCGGCCAGGACGTACACGCTGGACAGCGCGGCCAGCACCACGACCACGATCAACCGCGCCAGAAACACCTGAAACCCCCTAAGCCACGCAGAAGCCTAGGAGAACCCTGTGGGCAGCACGGCGACGGGGATGATCAGAGATTTGGCTGCCTGCCAGCTGTGTGATATCGATGAGCCGCGAAGCCGGCCCGTAAGTTGCCGTCCGCCCATGCCGGGCACGTCCAACGATTGCTCGCCGACTTCGATCGGCGGGTCGACCAGGTACGAGACACCGCGGCGGTGTGGGTGGTCACGCACGGCGAACCGCACCCCGGAAACGTCATGCGCACCCCGGCTGGACTGCGGCTCATCGACTGGAACACCGTACAGATCGCTCCGCCGGAGCGGGACCTGTGGATGCTCACCTCCGCCTTTGCCCGCATGCTCGGCGAGGACCCGGTTGGCGACGATGGCGTACTCGCCCGTTGCACCCGGGCCACCGGCCGGGCCGTCTCCCCGGCCGGCCTCGCGCTCTATCCGCTCTGGTGGCGGCTCGCCGACATCGCCATCTTCGTCGACCAGCTGCGCCGGCCGCACGACACCGGCGAGAACATCGCCGCATCGTTGACCTATCTCACCGGCTATCTCGAATCCAGCCGAAACTGACCTGCGGTCTGGACGACGGCGCGTCGCGCCGCCGTCTTGACAGCCTCGCGCGAGGACAACTCAAGAGTGAATCGGGCACACAACGGGACGGAAGAGCGCGAAGGCCGAATAACGATCAAAGCCCAGGCGAAAAACGATCTCTGACCTGGGCTTTTGCGAGGTGGAGCCTAGGGGATTCGAACCCCTGCGTTGCTCACCGACGGGGCCGCCGACGCTGTCACTCGCTATCGCCTCGCACCCTGGCGGCAGTGCCTCGACGTCCTTGCGCAGGACTGACCGACCGAGCTGATCCATCAGGTCCGCGAAGCCGAGCGATGCGACCCCCACGGCGAACGCTGGCCACGGAGTAAGGTGCACGACGACGCCAGTGCCGCCTATTGCCAGATTTGACTTCGTGGCAGGGTGCTCCGCATGCTCAGATGGCAATGGGAAGGGGCTCGATCCAGCAGTCGGCCACTTTGGGAGCGATGAAGGCACGGGCATCTTCGGCGTCGGCTTCGGTGATGAAGACGCCAGCACCGCCGATGTCCGGCTCGCCTCGCCGATCGACGCGAGTCATGAGCACATAGACAGTTCGATACCGTTGCCGCCGAACCTGCTGTTCCTCGGTCTCCATCACCTGCATGAGTTCCTGGATCGAGGCGACATTGAGCCCGGGTTGGAATCCATCCAGCGGTTGGGTGGGCCACCTTGGCATGTCGCTATCGGCGGACGCGAAAAGGCTCTGTCTGGTACGCGAGAGAACGTCCTCCCGCCAGCCCATCGCCGAGCTGATCACGTAGTCGGCCTCGCCCTGGCTCTCAAGAAGGAAGACTCGCTCGTCATCGACGGGGATGCTGGGTGTGCTCGCCTTGATCCGGTAGGCCTCCTCGTCCGTCGCGTTCCGAATGGTGAGCCCCCGATAGCTCTGCCTGATTTTCAGGACCTCGACCGGCTTGAACAGCACGTCGATCGTCGTGCCGGACCGGTCCTCTTCGGGATCGCTGCGGAACAACAACTGGCTGTGGCTCACGCCGTAAGCGCAAAGATAGAACCGGCGATCACTCCGGAAGACCACCGAGCCCGGTACCAGTGGGCTTTTGCTGTGCAGCCATACGTTGCTTATCACGCGGACGATCGTCTTAACCGGGACTGGCACGAGTCAAGAATCGGCTTCTGTATACCCCCTAGACAGTTCTCGTTTGCGGACCGCCGGCCGCCACTGTCTAGGGGGATGGACAAGGAAGTGGTGAACGATGGCACTGCAAGGACCCATTCCGATCAGCTTCGATCGCCTGTTCCCGTACGGCTGCTTCGTCGTGGGCGAGGTGACCGCGGCGAAGGACTTCGACGCCAAGCGGGACACCCAGGCCAAGGACAAGGCGACCAGCCTGCCGGTCTGGCAGGCCCCGGTGATGGACGCCGACCCTCTCACTCAAGGCCGCGCAGAAGACGGTGACCGTAAAGATCCTCGCCGAGGTTCAGCCGGTCGTCCCGCCGTCGCTGCCGGGCGTGCCGCTGGCCCCGGCCGAGTTCGACTGGCTGGAGGTCAAGCCGTACGTCCATCAGGCGACAGGGCGGCTGGCCTACTCGATCTCGGCTCGGGTGATGCGGGCTCCCCACTCGGCAGCCGACAAGCCCGTCCCCGCTCAGGCGAAGGATGCGGCCTGATGGCACGGCGGACAGTACGGCCTATAGCCGTAATCAGCCTGAACAGCGGTTGCGGAGCCTCGGCAAAATCCCTGCCGTACCCGGCCCGGACGCCGGTGCCGGCGCTGGAGTTCAGCGCGACCTCGGGCTGCTGACCACCTCGGACAGCGACCAGGTCAGCCCGGCCGATGTCGATTTCGCCCGGCAGCTCGCCCGCGAAGCGGCCTCGTTCGCCCGATCGGTCGAGCGCCGGTTCCACGGCCTGGCCAACGGCCGCGGAGTGGCGTGATGGCGCACGGCCCCTACACCCATCTGTCGATGTCGATCGACCCCGGCCAGCGGCCCCGCATCGACATCTCGGTCTACGCCTCTATCACGGTGTCCACCGCGGCCAAGGCGTACCGCCTGCTGCGGGCCGTGCTGATGACGGCCGTCGAAGAGGACAAGCTGCTCAGCCGGAACCCCTGCCGGATCAGGGACGCGGACAACGAGCAGACGCCGGAGCGGCCCATTCTCACCGTCGCCCAGGTCTTTGAGCTGGCCGACAAGATGGCCGACCGGCGCTTCCGCGCGTTGATCCTCCTAACCACGTTCGCCAGCCTGCGATGGGGTGAGGTCATCGCGTTGCGGCGGTCGGACATCGATCTCAACGCGCGTACGGTCCGCGTACGGGAACAGCTCATCGAGCTGGATGGCGGAGACAATCAGAGAGGCGGTGTTTTTCGAGGTGGAGCCTAGGGGGTTCGAACCCCTGACTTCCTGCTTGCAAATCGGCCCGCTCACCAGGAGAAACGGCCGCGACCTGGAGGAAGGGAAGTCCGCGAGTGATCGTGAGTACCCCCTGTTGACCTCCCGTAATGGCCCGCTAATGGCCCGGCGCTCAGGCTCGCGACCTGCCGGCGGGCACGGGCGCCCCTGGTCCACCCCGTCCCTCTTCGTACCTCCGACGCCCAGGACGCAACCGCCGTCTCGATGGTCGGCTCGCTGTAGACCGGAACCCCCTACCTGCGGAGGTTGTGTCGGACATAATATGGGCATGAAAAGGTCGCGCTTCTACCGGTCGGCGCGCAAGCATCGCATCGGACAGGCGCACGCCTTACATGTCGTCCGATCTGGTCCGCCAGCGATCGTGCCGGCCGCCGACCCGACGTTGGAGGACCGATGGGTCTGGCTCCAGGCCCCGATGATCGGGGCGTGGAGCTGGAGGTGATCGGCATCCTCACCGATAAAGCTCTAGCGATCATTCACGTGATGCCAACCGCGCTACGGAGAAGGACGCCATGACTGAGCACGAGGCAGCCTGGCCACCCGAAGACATCGAACTGGTCCTGGACGGCGACTCCGACATCGACAGCGAGTCTGAAGAGATCTATGACGCCAAAGGCAATCTGATCACTGACGAGTACGTGCAGGGTGCCATCGACGACGTTCATCGCGCGATCGATGAGGGCCGTGTACCCGTGCCTACTGGTCGCCCCGGGCGCCCATCGCTCACAGGCGAGAGCACCCATTCCCCAAGGGTCTCCTTCAGAGTTCCCGAGGAGTTGCGCGAGCGTGCGAAGGCCCGCGCCGAGCAAGAAGGGAAGAGTGTGTCCGCGCTGGCGCGGGAAGCCTTTGAGAAATTCCTCAGAGCGGGATGAGCACCGCGACGAGCAGCGGCACCAGGTGGCCAAGCAGGTCGACAGCCTCGCGCGAGGACAACTCGAGAGTGGATCCGGGCACGGAAGAGCGCGAGGGCCGATTAACGATCAAAGCCCAGGCGGGAAATCGGTCCCTGGCCTGGGCTTTTGAGTGAGTGGAGCCTAGGGGATTCCAACCCCTGACTTCCTGCTTGCAAACGGGAGCCAGTCACGACGTAGAGGGCTCCTCGGCCTGTTGAAGAGGCAGTTATGGGCCGGTGGCGTGTGGTCGTGTGAGGCGGTGTTGCTGTATCCGGCTGCTGTATAGGCCGCTCCTCTGATGGAGGGGCGCGGCCTGCCCGGCACTGTATCCGATCTCTAGGGTTCTGGAACAGTCGCGGTCTGCCCGGAGCAATGCTCAGAACCTGTGGATCGGCTCGGGGGCGTACCCTCCCGAGTGATCGATTCGAAGGTCACTGAGTAGGCCGACGTTGGCGCGTCGGCTGGGAGGGCACGCCCATGCTTACCGTGGTCAATGCCGGCGGCGCGGCGTCGAATGGATCGTTGATCGATGAGATCGTTCGGGAGGGAGCGCGGCGGATGCTGGCCGCTGTGCTGGAGGCCGAGGTCAACTCCTACTTGGCCGAGCTGGCCGGCGCTCGCGACCGCCGTCTGGTGGTGCGCAACGGGTTCCACGCCGAGCGGACGATAGCAACCTCGGCTGGGCCTGTGCAGGGTTAGGCGCCGCGGGTGAACGACAAGCGGGTTGATGCCGAGACCGGCGAGCGTAAGCGCTTTTCTTCAGCGATCCTGCCACCGTGGGCCCGCAAGACCCCGAAGATCTCCGAGGTGCTTCCGCTGCTCTATCTGCACGGCCTGTCCACCGGCGACTTCGTCCCGGCCCTGGAGCAGTTCCTCGGGTCGTCGGATGGGCTGTCGTCGGCGACGGTGTCGAGGCTGACGTCTCAGTGGACCGACGATCATCAGGCGTTCCAGAAGCGCGACTTGTCGGCAACCGACTTCGTCTACATCTGGGCCGACGGCGTACATCTGAAGGTCGGGCTGGACCAGGCCAAGGCGTGCGTGCTGGTCCTGGTGGGCGTCCGAGCCGACGGCAGCAAACAGCTGATAGCCCTGGACGAGGGCTATCAGGAGCCGTCGGAATCGTGGGCGCACCTGCTGCGCGACTGCGCACGGCGCGGAATGCGCGCCCCGCATCTGGCGGTCGGCGACGGGGCTTTGGGCTTTGGGAAGGCGCTGCGCGAGGTGTTCCCCGAGGCCAAGGAGCAGCGCTGCTGGGTACACAAAACTGCGAATGTGTTGGACTGCCTGCCGAAGTCGGCTCAGCCGGCGGCCAAGGCCGCGATCGCAGACATCTACAACGCCGAGGACAAAGACCAGACCACCAAGGCCATCAGGACATTCGAGCGGCAGCACGGGGCGAAGTTCCCCAAGGCCGTCAAGAAGATCGTCGACGACGCAGACGTGCTGCTGGCGTTTTACGACTACCCGGCCGAACACTGGATCCACCTGCGCACCACGAACCCGATTGAGTCGACACTCTCCACTGTCCGACTACGCACCAAGGTCATTCGCGGTTCCGGTTCCCGCGCGGCGGCCCTGGCGATGACACTCAAGCTCATCGAGTCCGCCCAACAACGCTGGCGCTCGGTCAACGCGCCCCACCTCGTCGCTCTGGTGCGTGCCGGAGCCCGCTTCGAACGCGGCGTACTCGTCGAGCGTGACGAGGCCACCGCAGCATGACCAGCCATGCCGAACGCCCGTTGCTCTTCCTCGACGTCGACGGGCCGCTTCTCCCGTTCGGCGAGGACCCGCAACGCGCACCGGGGGCTACTGCAGCGGACTCGCGCTTGGCGCGGCTCACCTGTGAGGTCGGGAGTCGGCTGGCAGCGCTACCCTGCGAACTCGTCTGGGCGACAACCTGGGAAGACGAGGCGAACGCCGAGATAGCACCCCGTATCGGGCTGCCGCGGCTGCCCGTCGTGAGCTGGCCGGACCCATCCGACGGGCATGAACGCGAGGACCAATGGTTCGGGCTCTGCTGGAAGACTCAGACCCTGGTGAACTGGGCGGGCGGACGCCCGTTCGCCTGGGTCGACGACGAGATCACCGACGCCGACAGGGAGTGGGTTTCCACGCACCATAGTGGCCAGGCTCTCCTCCACCACGTGGAGTCGTACCGGGGACTCGCCGATGACGACTTCGCAGCCCTCGATCAATGGTTTCGAGCTCTGTGAATCACCCGCAATCCACAGGATTTGACAATTACTCTCTGCCCGTACTTCATTCCAAAGGAATACAGAGCGCCGTCGCTACGAAGACCAGTGAACTTTAGCCCGTTCGCACGCGGCTCGACCAGGGTCAAACGGACGACCTGGGGACCGAACTGAGTGGACAGCTCAACAAGATCGCCAACTTTGAGGTTCTCGGCAACGACCTCTGCATTCATGCCCCTTATCCTGTCTGTCCCTAGCAACCCGGGTTCAACGTTGTATCACCGTGCAGGGACCTGCAAGTGCCCTGTGTGGTTCCCCACGCTCGCGCACCGTCTTCGAGTCGGCCTGAAGGCCGGGTACAAATTGCACTCGCTCTCTACCTGCACGGATTCGCCCTGAACCGCAAACGACCTGGGAAAACGCTTCCGTTCGTTGTCATCGCTTGCCATCACTTTTCGAAGCCATGTGCCCCCAGAGTGCCCCCAGCGGATGCATCACGCTACGACTGATCGTGGTGGAAGACGTCGTGTAGCCAGTGATCGAAGTACCTGCGTACAGCGTCGAAGTACCTGCGTACAGCGTCGCTGTCCCGAGGGTTCAGCGCCAGCCATTCGCGGGCAGCCCGAACCATCTCGACCGTAGCGAGGTCTTCTTCAGCTGGCTTGAGCTCCACCCAGTCGGTGAGATCACCCCACAGGTTGTACATGCTGACCGCGTACTCGTACTCGCCGGTGGCGATGACCTCGAGCGTGTCGCCCATAAATTGCAGGCCGACGTCGTAAGGGTCGTCCGCGCGAAGGACCTGCTCCGCGAGGTCGCGGGTGTGCTCGAGATAGGCCAGCCAAACCTCGTCATCTGAGCTGCTCACGGGCCGAGGATCACACGTCGCCGTGCCCGGCCGCAAATCCTCGTGGACCGCTTACTTATCAGGCAATGACAACAGACTCTCGACCTGGTCTTGCAGGCTCTTCACCTGCGGTGACCGTCCGCCGCCGTGCACCTGTGTCCAGGGTTGTCCGTTGGCGTTGTGACGCAGTTCGTCACGCAGAGAAGTGTGTGGGCCGGCTACATGCTGCGTAGCCGATCAACCGCTT
>NZ_JBEZDW010000017.1:0-147495 GCF_040802045.1 Microbispora sp. NPDC049125
TCTCTCCGCTCCCCCCCGCGTATACCAACTGCTTGTTCCCCCCCGTCTC
This sequence comes from Microbispora sp. NPDC049125, assembly GCF_040802045.1. Classification (NCBI taxonomy): domain Bacteria; kingdom Bacillati; phylum Actinomycetota; class Actinomycetes; order Streptosporangiales; family Streptosporangiaceae; genus Microbispora; species Microbispora sp. NPDC049125. The sequence continues at coordinate 50 of NZ_JBEZDW010000017.1, forward strand.
TCCTCCGGGGTGGGGCGGGGGCGGCGCGCGCCCCCCCCCGGCCGCGCCCACGCCCATGATGCGGGGATCCCGTGAAGCCGGCCGCCCAGGCGATTGCGCGCCGTTCCAGCCCTCGCCCGTCGCTACTGGTCGTCCATCCGTCGTCTATTCGCCCTCGCCCTGGTAGTCGAACCAGTCGAAGTCGGCCGGAGCGCCGCCGTCGCCTCCCGCGTACATGCCGACGTAGGCGCCGGTGAAGCCGCCCGCGACGGTGGAGCTGAGGATCCGCCCGTCGAGCGTGTCGCCGATCGGCCGCCACTCCCCGTTGCCGGTCGCGTAACTCATCCGGTAGTCCTGACCACGGGCCTGGACGCCCAGGTGGACGACGCCCGGCGGCACGTCGGCCTTGGCGAGCACGCGATGCGCGTCCCGGAGCACGAGACCGTCGGCGGTGAGCATGAGCAGGTAGTGGTGGGTGTCGTTCTGCACCACGGCCAGCCCCGCGCACGCGTCCCCCTCCGGGCGGAACTCCATGGCCAGGCGTGCCGTGAAGTTCTGGTGCCGCTGACGGCGGGCGAGCATGCTGGGGTTTCCCGCGAACGTCTCCGGCCGTGGCCGCAGCCGCAGGTGGCCGGGGCGCTCCGTCAGGCTCCAGTACGTCTCGTGGGGCGTGCGCAGGTGGTTCCAGCAGAGCGCGAGCTCGGTGGCGTCGAAGTCGTCCCGGCCGGGCTCGGCGGGCCAGGGGTGGGCGGGCAGGCCGGGCGCCGGCGCCTCCGCGGCCACCTGGTCGAACAGCGGCCACCCGTCCTCCCACCGGACCCGGGTGAGGAAGGTCTCCCGGCCGAGGTTGTAGTGGTAGCCCCCATAGGGGCGCATGGCGAGCAGGACCGCCCACCACTCCCCGTGCTGCGTCTGGATCAGGTCGGCGTGGCCCGTCCCGGTGATGGGGTGCGCGCGTCCGAAGTGCCGGTGAGTGAGGACCGGGTTGCCCCGATACCCCTCGTAGGGACCGGTGACCGACGACGACCGGGCTATCACGATGCTGTGGTGCCAGTCGGTGCCGCCCTCGGCGCTGAGCAGGTAGTACCGATCCCCGATCCGGTAGATGTGCGGCCCTTCGGGCCAGAACGCCTTCTTGAGACTGCCGTCCCAGATGATGCGCTCGTCCCCGACCGGCCGCAGGGTCCGCGGGTCGAGCTCGAGCAGCCAGACCTCGGTGTCGCCGTCGTGGGCCTGCTCGCGCCTCTCACGGGTCCCGTGGAGCCAGACCCGCCCCTCGTCGAACAGCAGGGAGGGGTCGATGCCCAGGGCCTCGGGCACCCAGACGGGGTCGCTCCACGGGCCGGCCGGGTCCCGCGCCGTGACGATGAAGTTGCCGCCGCCGTCCACGACGGTCGTGACCATGTAGAAGACGCCGTCATGGTGGCGGAGGGTGGGGGCGAAGATGCCACGGGAGGCCCCCAGCCCGGTCAGGTCGAGCTGACCCGGCCGGTCGAGCACATGGCCGAGCTGCCGCCAGTGCACCAGGTCGCGGCTGTGGAAGATCGGCACCCCGGGGAACCACTCGAAGCTGGACGTGACGAGGTAGTAGTCGTCCCCCACCCGGCAGACGGACGGATCCGGGTAGAACCCCGGCAGGACCGGGTTCGCGTAGACCTGCATGGACGATCGCCTCCTGGACGAACGAGTCGTCCCGCTCCATCGAAAGTTTTCTGGTCTTCTCCGAATATTTCGGCGCACGAAGACTAGATTTCCGCGGCGACATCCGTCAATGGCCCTCACTCCGGACCTCACCTCTGTGCCCTCGCCCTAGCCCGCGCGAGCAGGGCCGTGACGCCCAGCGCGGCGGCGAGGCAGTCGGACCTTCCGGAAGTGTCGGTCCTGCCCGGCATGATCGGCACGCACAGACCGGACGCGTACCAGGGAGCGGCATGGCGCAGATCATCAAGAGGCTTCTCCAACCTCAGAAGATAGAGCCGTACTTTCAGGGGGTCGCGGACGTCGAAGCACCGTGGACCGTCAACGGAGGCACCTTCGGGGACGAATGGATCTCCAGCGAGCCCGGCGGCATCGCACTCGCCGACGTCTACTGTGATGACGTTCTCGTCGAATACGAGCTCTGGGACGGCGAGCCGCCCGCCTCGAACTGGGATGACGCCCACTCCGGGAGCATCCACCTGACCTCCGGGAAGATCTGCGCGATCAGTGGCTGTTCCGGGGACACCGAGGAGTACGAGGAGTTCGACCTCGGCCGCCGAGACCACGAGTGGCGGTTCAGAGTCCACCGCAAGCTCCTCAGCCATGAGAACTTCACGGCGGACATCGTCCGGTTCGCCCTGTACAAGTTGCAGTTCTGGTCCCCCGCGGAGACCCATGGCCCCCAGAGTGCCGGCCGGCCGCACACCCCTGAGCAACAGCAGTCCCCGCCCGGGGTGGAGCCGCCCGCATGACCGTTCACAAGACGTCTGACAAGGGTTTGCGGAAATTTTACTTTTTGGGGTCGATCGGGAGTTCGGTTCGACATCGGGGGTAGCGGCCGGACCAGGGACGTACACGACCCAGGGAGGCATCAGTGAGCGACTTCCATCCCGAGACCCGAACATATTCAGGGACGGGCGACGAGCCGCAGGGCACCGCGCAGCAGGCCAAGGCGGCCGCGGGTGAGGTGGCGGAGACCGCGAAGGACCAGGTCCGCGTCGTGGCACAGGAGGCCAGGGACCAGACCCGCCAGCTCACCCACCAGCTTCGCCGGCGCACGTCCGAGCAGGCCCAGCAGCAGAGCAAGCGGGCCGCCGACACCGTCAGGCAGTGGACCGACGAGCTCGCCACCATCGGCGACAACGTCAAGCCCGACTCCCCCGTACGAGGCGTCGTGCAGCAGGTCGCCGAGCGGGGCAACCGGGTCGCCGACTACCTGGAGAACGAGGGGCTGAACGGCGTCGTACGCGACGTGCAGACCTTCGCGCGCCGCCGCCCGGGCCTCTTCCTGGCCGGCGCGGTCGCCGCGGGCTTCCTCGTCGGGCGGGCCGCCAAGGCGGTCTCCGGCGCCGACGACTCCACCGCCGGCACGGCCCCCGGCTACGGCGGCTACGGCACCGACGCCGCCAGGGCGTACGGCGCCACCGGCACGAGCACGTACGGCACGAGCACCCGCACCACGACCGGGACCGACACCTACGGCAACGAGGCGTACGGCACCGGCACCACGTATGGCACCGACGCGTACGGCACCACGACGGGCACCACCGGCACCACAACGGGCACCACGACCGGGACCGCCTACGCGCCCGGAAGCACCGGATACCCGGCCGGTGACGTCTCCGGCACCACGACCGGCTACCCCGCCGGTTATGAGGACGAGGCCACCGTGGACCGTCGTGACGACGACCTGCCCGGCACCCCCAGGACAGGGGGTGACCTGCGGTGACATATCCCAGCCAGGACCCAGAGCCCTCACTGGGGAAGCTGGTCGGGGAGATCGGCGAGGACCTGTCGAAGCTGTTCCGCCAGGAGGTCGAGCTCGCGAAGGCGGAGATCCGCCAGGAGGCGGCCAAGGCCGGCAAGGCGGCCGGGCTCCTCGGCGGCGCCGGCTTCGCCGGGTACATGACCGCGCTGCTGGTCACACTCGCCGTGATGTTCGGCCTGGGCAGCGTGATGGACCTGGGCTGGGCGGCGCTCATCGTCGCAGTGGTGTGGGGCGCCATCGCCGCGGTGCTGTTCTTCAAGGGCAAGGAGCGGATGCGGGAGGTGTCTCCCGTCCCCCAGCAGACCGTCGAGACGCTCAAGGAGGATGTGCAATGGGCACGCGCCCAGAAGAGATAAGGGCCGAGATCGACGCGACGCGGGCCGAGCTGGCCGCGGACGTCGACCGGCTCGCGGACAGAACAAGCCCGGCCCGCATCGTGCGGCGCCGTACCGACAGGATGCGAGAGGCGGCGCGTTCCATGCGCGACAAGGTGATGGGATCCTCGGCGGAGGTCGCTCACACAGTGCGTGACCAGGCGGGCGACACGGTGGGAACGTTCCGGGACGCCGCGTCTGGCACCACGGACACCGTCAAGCACGCCGCCGTGGAGGCGACGGACACCGTCAAGCACGGCGCCCATCAGGCGGCGGAGAGCGTGAAGGCGGCCCCCCAGCAGGCGCTGCAGGGCACCCAGGGCAACCCGCTCGCGGCCGGGCTCATCGCCTTCGGCGCCGGCCTGCTCGCCGCGACGCTCATCCCGAAGACTGCGGCCGAGCAGCGCGCGGGCGTGCAGCTCAAGGAGCACGTCGGCGACGTGGCCGAGCCGGTCAAGCAGGCCGTGCAGGAGGCCGCGCAGCAGGTCGGTCAGGACGCCAAGGTGGCGGTCCAGCACGTGAAGGAGACCGCGGCCGACGCGACCAGGACCACCGGCGAGGAGGCCCGCGACCAGGCCCGCCACGTCACCGAGCACGCCCGGCCGTAGAAGCCGTAGAAGCCGTAGAAGCCCTGGAAGCCCTGGAAGCCGCTGAAATGGCGGCGGCGCACCCGCATCGGTGAAAGCCAGAGGCCGGGCCCCCTTTCCCAGGGGGCCCGGCCTTCGCGTTCATCGGATCAGGAGACCGTCACGTCGCTCGGTCGCGTCCCGGTGTACAGGCCGTGCTCTGTGCGGTGGACTGCTCCGCGGCGATGCGGGCGGCCTCGGCGGCGAGCGCGCGCAGCGGCGCGCCCGTCTCGGCCGCGATCCGCGCGAGGTCGTCGTGCTCGGGCTTGAAGCCGTGCGGGCCGTCCTTGACCCGGACGGTACGGCCGCGCAGCTCGATCGTGCGGATGGAGCGAGGCAGGACGACCTTCTCGACGTCGTGGCGGCGCAGGCCCAGGCTGCCGGTCTCGGCCAGCACGAGGGCCTCCAGCTCCCCGGCGCGCTCCGCGGCGGTGAGAACGTGCAGGACGTGCGCGGGGCGGCCCTTCTTCATCACGGCGGGGGTGACCCAGGCGTCGTCGGCCCCGGCGTCCAGGGCGCGGGCGACGACGTGGGCCAGCACCTCCCCCGTCACGTCGTCGAGGTTGGTCTCCAGCACCACGTGACGCCCCTGGGGGCCCGGAGGCTCGCCCAGGATCGCCGCGACCACGTTCGGCCGGTCGGCCAGGGTGCGGGTGCCCGCGCCGTAGCCGGTCGCCCGGATCGTCATCACGGGCGGCGGGTCGTACCGCGTGCCGGCGGCGCGCAGCAGCGCGGCGCCCGTCGGCGTGACGGCCTCCCCCGGCGGCCCGTCCCCCCGCACCGCCGCCCCCTCCAGCAGGGCCAGCGTCGCCGGGGCGGGCACCGGCAGCAGGCCGTGCCGCGTCCGTACGGTGCCGCTGCCGAGCGGCAGCGGAGCGCAGTGGACGGCGGTGACACCGAGCGCGTGCAGGGCGGCGGCGCAGCCGACCACGTCGACCAGCGTGTCATGGCCGCCCAGCTCGTGCAGGTGGACCTGCGCCGGGTCCTCACCGTGCAGCCGCCCCTCGACCTCCGCGATGGCCGCGAGAGCGGCGTCCGCGAGGGCGGCGACGGGGGCGGGCCGGGCCAGGGCCGCCATGGCCCGCAGGACGGAGGCCCTGCGCTCGGTGGCGTCGTCGTCCACCTCCACCCGTGCCCGGGTGGCCCGCAGCGGCCCCGCCATGACGCGGACGGCCTCCAGCCGCCAGCCGGTGAGGCCGGTCGCGGCGATCGCCGACCGCACGGCGTCCAGCGGCGCGCCCGCGTCGAGCAGCGCGCCGAGCAGCATGTCCCCGGCGAGCCCGCCCACGGGGTTCAGGTAGAGGATCACGGCCGGGCCCCGGAGCCCGCTCCCGGTTCCGGGGCCGGTTCCGGCTCAGTGCGTGCGACGGCTCCCGCACGGGCCCGGGTGATCGCCCGGCCGAGGCGGTGGGCGGCCATGGCGGCGCCGAAGCCGGAGTCGATGTTCACGACGGTGACGCCTGCCGCGCACGACGTCAGCATCGCCAGCAGCGCGGTGACGCCTTCGAGGGCCGCGCCGTAGCCGACGGAGGTCGGGACCGCGACGACCGGCGCCTCCACCAGGCCGCCGACAACGCTGGCCAGCGCCCCCTCCATGCCGGCGATCACGATGACCACGTCGGCCGTGCGAAGGTCGGGGGCCGCCGCGAGCACGCGATGGATGCCGGCGACGCCGACGTCCCTGATCTCGGTGACGCGCATGCCGAGTGCGGCGGCGACCCCGGCCGCCTCGGCCGCCACCGGGCCGTCGGAGGTTCCGGCCGTCACGACGGCCGCCCGTATCGGGCCGGGACCGGCCGGACGCCAGCTCAGCAGCCGGGCGGCCGGATCGTACGTGCCCCCCGGCGCCGCCGCGAGGACCGTCCCGGCGGCCTCGGCGTCGACGCGGGTCACCAGGACGGGCCCGGTGTTGGCGTCCAGCAGGCCGGTCACGACGGCGGCGATCTCCTCCGGCCGCTTTCCCGGGCCGTACACGACCTCGGCGAGGCCCTGGCGCGCCTGCCGCGCGATGTCGACGCGGGCGAACCCGAGGTCGAGGACGCCCGCCGTCTCGCCCCCCGCCCGCGTCCCAGGCGTCGGCGTGTCGGACATGTGCGGCATTTTAGGCCTTGGCCAGGTACGGGATCGTCATGGGCCCCTCCGGGAGCACGCAGACGCTCCCCCCGGCGGGGAGCAGCTCGCCGACGGTGGCGGCGATGTCGCCGGTCTGCTCCAGGTGGGCCGTGGCGAGGTCGGCGTCGGACAGATGAGACGTGTGCATGATCACCCGGGCCGCCGACTGGATCCTCGCCTGGATCTGGACCTGCCACTGGTCCGGGACGGTGCGGGCGCGGCCGGAGATCTCCTCGAACAGGGCCTCGGGCGAGGCCGCCGAGGTGAGCACCTCGCGGTAGGAGCCGTGGTCGGGAAAGCCGTCGCGGCACTCCGCCGCGCAGATGATGACGCCGCCGGGCCGGACCACCTGGGCGGCCGCGCTCATGCCCTTGACCGACTGGTAGAGGTTCTGGTCCAGGGGGAAGCCGGCGTTCGTCGTGATGACGATGTCGAAGGGGTGGTCCACCGGCCGCATGGCCGCCTTCCGCGCGGCCGCGGTCGCCGCCGCGTGCATCGGGAGCAGGTCGCCGCCGAAGGCCGCGACGATCCGCTGGTGGCGGTCGAGCACGACGTCCAGGGAGAAGGTGACGCCGGTCGCCTCGGCGATCGCACGCACGTCGTCGTGCACGGGGTTGCCGTGGGTGATGCCCCACGTCGCCTTGGGGCTGCCGATGCGTGCGGCGTCGTGCAGCGTGAGCACGGTCTCCAGGCCGGCCAGGCCGGGGGCGACCAGCTTCGGGCCGCCGGAGAACCCCGCGAAGAAGTGGGGCTCGACGAAGCCCGTGGTGATTTTGACGTCGGCGTCGGCCCACTCGCGGTTCAGCCACACGGGGACCCCGGCGCCGTGGTGGCCGAGCCAGCGCAGCGAGGAGTCGTCCCGGGCGTCGTGGTTGACGATCCGCACGGCGTCGACGACCCCGTCGCCGAACATGGCCCGCAGCTCCTCGGGGGTGTTGCCCCGGTGGGTGCCGGTCGCGACGAGCACCACGATGTCGTCGAGGGGGACCAGGCCGTCGAGCTCTTCGAGGATGGCGGGGATCATCAGATGCCGCGGCTGCGGCCGGGTGCCGTCGCACGCGGAGATCGCCACCCGCTGGCCGGGCCGTACGCGCTCGCGCAGCGGCGGGCCGGCGACCGGCTCCCGCAGGGCGGCCCGCAACGCCGACACCGCGTCGGAGGCGGGCGGCCCGGCCACCGGGGTGATCACGGTCGTGCGGTCGTCCGGCAGCTCGACCGCCAGCCCGGCACTCCCGTACGCGAGGTCGACCAGCATCTCTCCGAACTCCTCTCCGGGGCCTTATAGACCCGATCAATTTGGCCGCAGCGCCCTGGCAGGGCCACGGTCACTCCTGCAGTCTGGCAGCGGAACACCCGACTCCTACAGCCGACTCCTGTTGACGGAGAGTCAGCCGGACACTTAACGTCAGCAGGTATTCATCGGACTAATTTTCCCTGGGGGTCCCGGCATGCCCACCATCACGGCCGTAGAGGTGGTCGACCTGCGGTTTCCCACCTCTGCCACGCTCGACGGCTCGGACGCGATGAACCCGGACGGCGACTACTCCGCGGCCTATGTGATCCTGCGCACGGACGCCTCCGAGGTCACGGGCTACGGCCTGACCTTCACGATCGGCCGGGGAACCGACCTTGTCGTGGCGGCCGCCCGCCAGATCGCCCGGCCGCTGGTGGGGCGCGACGTGGGCGAGGTGGCGTCGAACCTGGGCCCGGTCTACCGGGAGCTTACCGCCGACAGCCAGATGCGCTGGCTCGGCCCGGAGAAGGGCGTGGTCCACCTTGCGGCCGCCGCGGTGCTCAACGCGTGCTGGGACCTCGCGGCACGCCGGGCGGGCAAGCCGCTGTGGCGCTTCGTCTGCGACCTCACGCCTGCCGAGTTCGTCGACGCCTGCGACTTCCGGTACCTGACCGACGTCATCACCCCGGAGGAGGCGAGGCAGACGCTGGAGCGGCTGCTGCCCACCCGGGAGGCCCGCGTGGCGGAGCTGCTGGACAGCGGCTACCCGGCGTACACCACCTCCCCCGGCTGGCTCGGCTACTCGGACGAGAAGTTGAGGAGGCTCTGCAGGGAGGCCGTCGCCGAGGGCTGGGAGCACGTCAAACTGAAGGTCGGCGCCGACGTCGACGACGACGTCCGCCGGCTCGGGATCGCCCGCGAGGAGCTGGGCCCCGGCCGCACCCTCATGATCGACGCCAACCAGGTCTGGGACGTGCCGCAGGCGATCGACTGGGTCCGCCGCCTGGCGCCGTTCGGCCCGCGGTGGATCGAGGAGCCGACCAGCCCCGACGACGTCCTCGGGCACGCGGAGATCCGCCGGGCGGTCGCCCCGGTGGGCGTCGCCACCGGGGAGCACGCGCACAACCGGGTCATGTTCAAGCAGCTCCTGCAGGCGGGCGCGATCGACTTCTGCCAGATCGACTCGTGCCGGCTGGCCAGCCTGAACGAGGTGCTGCCCGTGCTGCTCATGGCGGCCAAGTTCGGCGTGCCGGTGTGCCCGCACGCCGGGGGCGTCGGCCTGTGCGAGTTCGTACAGCACCTGTCGATCATCGACTACGTGTGCGTGAGCGGGAGCCTCGACGGCCGGGTCATCGAGTACGTCGATCATCTCCACGAGCACTTCACCGACCCGGTGAAGGTGGTCGGCGGGCGCTATCTCGTCCCGTCCCTGCCCGGCTACAGCGCGGAGATCTACGACGCCTCCATCGAGCGGTACCGCTACCCGGACGGCGACTACTGGCGGCAGGCCCTCGCGCCCGCCGGGAGCCTCGCCGGGGCCGCCGAGGCGAACTGAGGCCGTGGGCGTCGTCGACGAGATCGAGCACATGCCGGTCGACGGGGAGCTCCGGCCCGGCGGCAAGCCGCCGGCGGACCCGGGAGTGCCGCGCCGGACGCCGGGCGAGCATGTCGCGGGCGGCGGCCCCCGGACCGGGCTCCACGCCGGAGTGCATATCGTCGGCGTGGAGGACGCACTTCGGGAGTTGACACATCATGCATGATCTCGTCGAACGGCTGCGCGCCGAGCGCGCCGTCGTGGTCGCCTACTCGGGTGGCGCCGACTCGGCGCTGCTCGCCGTCGCGGCCACCCGCGCGCTCGGTGAGCGGGCCCTGGCGGTCACCGCGGTCTCGCCCTCGCTGGCCGCGTCCGAACGGGCCGGCGCACGCGCGTTCGCCCGCGAGCACGGGATCGCCCACCTGGAGGTGTGCACCGACGAGGCCGACCGGCCGGAGTACGTCGCCAACGGGCGTGACCGCTGCTACCACTGCAAGTCCGCCCTGTTCGACGCGCTCGCCCCGCTGGCGGCGGCGATGGGCGCCCGGATCGCGCTCGGCACCAACCTCGACGACCTGGGCGACCACCGGCCGGGGCAGCGGGCCGCCGCCGAGCGCGGCGCCATCACCCCGCTCGTCGACGCCGGGCTCACCAAGGCCGACGTCCGCCGGATCAGCGCGGAGCTGGGGCTGCGCACCGCCGCCAAACCGGCCGCCCCCTGCCTCGCCTCCCGGGTGGGGTACGGCGACCCGGTCACCCCGGAGCTGCTGCTGCGGATCGAGGAGGCCGAGGCCGCGGTGCGCGAGCTCGGCTTCCCCGTGCTGCGGGTGCGGGCCCACGCGGGCGGTACGGTCGCCCGTGTGGAGGTGCCCGCCGACGACATCCCCCGTGCCGCGCGGCTGCGCGAGCCGATCGACCGCGCGGTGCGCGGCACGGGCTTCACCTTCTGCTCCCTGGACCTGTCCGGCTTCGCCTCCGGCCGCCTGAACGACCTGCTCCCGATCGTCGCCGTACGGTCCGGGTGAGGATCAGCGGGCGGGACGGCGGACGGTCGCCGGCTTCGTCACGCCGTACGAGCGGCTCCCCGGGCCCGTACGGCTCCGCGGCGAGGTGTTCCGGGAGAATCCGATCAGGGAAAGGGAGGCCCAGTGAGCAGCGCGACAGAGCCGTCGATGCGCGTCGCCCGCCTGCACGGGATCGGCGACCTGCGGCTCGGCCGGGAGCCGGCGCCGCACGCCGGGCCGGGGGAAAGTGTCGTCCGGATCACGGCGGTGGGCCTGTGCGGCTCCGACCTGCACTGGTACTCCGAGGGCGGGATCGGCGACGCCGTCCTGGCCGCTCCGCTGGTGGTGGGGCATGAGTTCGCCGGCGTCATCGAGGGCGGCCCGCGCGACGGCACGCGCGTGGCCGTGGACCCGGCGATCCCCTGCGGCCGGTGCGCGACCTGCGCCACCGGCTGGGGCAACCTCTGCCCGGACGTGCGCTTCGCCGGCCACGGCACGCTCGACGGCGCCCTGCGCGAGCGGATCGCCTGGCCCGACGACCTGCTGCACCCGCTGCCCGGCACGCTGTCGGACGCCGACGGGGCGATGCTGGAGCCCCTCGGCGTCGCGCTCCACGCGGCCGACCTCGGCCACATGCGGCTGGGCACGCCCGTGGCCGTCGTCGGGTGCGGCCCGATCGGCCTGCTGGTCGTGCGGCTGGCCCGGCTCGCCGGCGCCTCGGTCGTGGTCGCCGTCGACCCCCTCCCCCATCGGCGGGACGCCGCCCTCCGCTACGGGGCCGACCACGCGCTCGACCCCAAAGAGGCGGACGCCGCCGCCTGGAGGGAGCTGACCGGGGCGGGGGCGCACGTCGCGTTCGAGGTGGCGGGCGACGACGGGGCGGTCGCCGTCGCGCTCACCGCGGCGCGGCCCGGCGGCCGGGTCGTCCTCGCGGGGATCCCGGACGACGACCGCACCACGTTCACGGCGTCGCTCGCCCGGCGCAAGGGACTCACGCTCGCACTGGTGCGCCGCATGAACGCCACCTACCCGCGCGCGATCGAGCTCGTCGCCCGCGGCCTTGTGGACGTGGCGTCGCTGGTGACGGACCGCTACCCCCTCGACAGGGCCGGGGAGGCGTTCGCCGCCGCCGTGTCCCGGCGCGGTCTCAAGGTCGTCGTGGAGCCGTGACCGCCAGGCCCGGCCCGGCGTCGGCGGCCCCGATCCGCCAGGCGTAAGACCGGCCACGGAGGGGACTTTCCCGTCGTGGCTTCGACGACTGACAGCGGGGGACCGGTGCCGGCGCACCGGCGGCTCGCCGCGGCACTACGCGACCAGATACTCGGCGGCCGGATCGAGCCCGACCGCCCGCTGCCCCCCGGGGAGGAGCTGGAACGGGAGTACGGCGTCGGCGCCGACGACGTCCGCCGCGCCATCCGGCTCCTCGGCGACGAGGGCCTCGTCTACACGGTCGAAGGGCGCGGGGCGTACGTCTCCACCCGGGCGGAGGAGACCGGCGGCGGCTGAGCGGGCGTTCGGCCCGGAGGGTGCGGGTACCGCCGGCTCGTGCGCGTGCTCGCGGTCCGCGAGATGGGCCCGGACGCCCAGGAGAGGTACGGGTCGGGCTCCATCCGCGCCACCCACGCGGTCAGGTCCACCGCCACCTGTTCACAGGCGGTCGTCGTCTCCAGCACCGACGCCGGCCCCGCGGCAGCCGGTTCACCACCTTCTGCGACGACTCGGCTTGAGCCACCGGCCCCGGCGAGGTGGTGCGGGGGCGGATTCCCCCTGCACGGAAGGGGATCGGGCACATCCCCTGGTCACGTGGTGGAACGCCGAGTCATGAGACGTTTGCCCGGATGGACGACGGGCATCGACGGCCTATGGACACCCGGCAGGACAGGCGCGGCGCGGCCCTGGCCCGCGCGCAGGGGCTTTTCAACATCGCGGGCGGGCTGTGGCCGCTCGTGCATCCGCGCAGCTTCGAGAAGATCTTCGGGCCCAAGACCGACTGGTGGCTGGAGCGCACCGTCGCCGGCCTGCTCGTGGGGGCCGGCTGGAGTCAGCTGCGGGCCGCCTCAAGCCCGCAGGGCGTCGAGCACGCACGCCGGATCGGCGTGGCCACCGCCGCGACGCTGCTCGCCGTCGACCTCACCCACGTGCCCACCGGGCGGATCCGGCCCACCTACCTGCTCGACGCCGCGATGGAGGCCGGGTGGATCAGAGCGTGGCTCGGCCCTCGCCCCGCCGCCGCACCCGCCGTGCCGACCGTGCGCGTGATCGCCCGGCCGCGGAGCGGGGCGGCGCCGGCCGCGGCGGCCGCGCTCGTCGCGGGCTGCGCGGGCGGGGCGGCGCTGGCGGCGCGGCTGCTGCGCGGACGGTCGTCTTCCGAGCGGGCCGGCGAGGGGGCGCCCACGGGGCGGTCCGCCGAGCCGTGGCGGACCCGGGAGCGCACCGGCCGGTGACCCCGGGCGCGGCGCCGCGTCTCTCCTGTTACGTCCCCGGCGCACGGGGTAGGCGAACGGGAGTTCGACAACGGAGGAGAGACGAGATATGGATCGCGGACCTGTGGAGAAGGACCCGGAGGACTGGGCGACCGGCGACGAGCCGATGACCGCGCCGCAGGAGTCCTACCTGCACACGCTCGCCAGGGAGGCCGGGCGCGACGTCCCGGAGGGCCTCAGCAAGGCCGAGGCCTCCAAGCTGATCGACGAGCTGCAGGACAGCAGCCGGCGGCTGAGCGAAGGCGGCAAGCCCGCCGGATGACCGCCCCGGGCTCGCCCCTCAAGGCCTCCCACTGAAGACGTTCAAGGCGTTCGAAGACGAGACCCAGGGAGCCGGCCAGGTCCCGGGGTCTCGTCGTCGCGGAGCACGGTCCCCGGCCGTCACCCGGGCAGCGTCTCGCCGCCGATCGGGGCGAGCACCTCTCCCGTGTAGTACGACGACAGCCGGTCGGCGGCGAAGAAGACGTACGACGGCGCGATCTCGTCCGGATGGGCGGCCCGCTTCATCGGCACCTGCTGCCCGAACTTCTCGACCTTCTCCTCCGGGAACGTCGCGGGGATGAGCGGCGTCCAGACCGGTCCCGGCGCGACCGCGTTGATGCGGATCCTGCGCTCGACCAGCACCTGCGCCATCGAGTACGTGAACGCGTTGACGGCGCCCTTGGTGGCCGAGTAGTCGATCAGCGTCTTGTTGCCGCGCAGGCCGTTGATCGACGAGGTGTTGACGATCGACCCGCCCTCGGGCATGTGGCGCAGCGCGGCCTTGGTCACCCGGAAGTAGCTGTGGATGTTGACCGCGAACGTCCGCTCCCACTGCTCGTCGGACAGCTCCTCCAGCGACTGCACGGGCGACTGCGTCGCCACGTTGTTGACGAGCACCTCCAGGCCGCCGAGCTCGCGGACGGTCTGCTCGACGACCTCCTCGCAGTGGCGGGCGTCGGCGAGGTCGCCGGGGATGACCACGCAGCGGCGGCCCTCCCGCTCGACCAGGTCCCTGGTGTGCTCGGCGTCCTTGTGCTCGCTGAGGTAGGCGATCGCGACGTCCGCCCCCTCCTTGGCGAAGGCGACGGCGACGGCCCGGCCGATGCCGGAGTCGCCGCCCGTGACGAGGGCCCGCTTGCCCGCCAGCAGGCCACGGCCCTCGTAGTCGCGCATCTCGTCCCGGGGCTCGGGCGTCATGTCCCCGGACTCCCCCGGATACGACTGCGTCTGCGGTGGTTGCGTGGAGTTGGGCTGCTCAGACATGCCGTCGGGCTACCCCTGCGTCCAGGGGACAAACGACTGCGTGCGAGCAGGGCGGGGGGAGGTGAGCCGGCCGGTGGCGGCGCGCCCCGGCCCTCGGCTGACAGCCCGGACGGGCACCCGCCGGGCGGCGCGCCGCCCGCCTGTCATCCGGCCTCTCCCCCGGGTTCACCAGTTGCCGAGCTTGCGCCCTCCGTGCTCGCCGTGCTCGCCGTGCTGACCGTGCTGACCGTGCTCCTGCCGCCGAAAGGCGAGAGCGGTGGCGAGAGCGCCGACCCCGAACAGCAGGATCAGGATTCCGGTGATCACGTTGTTCCAGATCGCCCCCGTCGTGTGAGGACGGCCGCTGACCACCCACGGCGCGATGATCGTCCACACGCCGAAGAGCGGGATCAGCCAGCTCACGCCGTAGGTCCGGCCGAACGCCGAGGCGAACCCCAGCGCGAGCGCCGCCACGGCCAGGCCGACGACCAGGTTGTTGACGGCCAGGGTCGAGGAGCGGTGGAACCCCACCACCCACGGCGAGATGGCTAGGTAGAGGCCGGACAGGAATGTGAGCCCGTCCATTATCTGGGCGGGAGCGGTGGACCCCGCCCGGTCGTACGTCTGCCGCAGTTCCGCGACGTCGGGATGGCCCGCTAGGCCGGTCGGTCGGACCATGTCCGTACCGCCTTCCTGATGTGTTGGGATGGACAATCGCGCCCGTACCCGACACGAGGGCACTATTCTCCCATTTGGTTCATAATCACGTGTTGTGTCGGCATGAGGGGCTCAGGCTTCCCGCCGCGGGCCGGGGCGGGCCGGTGCCCGTCGCGATGCAGCCGCGGGCTCACGCCGTGGACCCGCTTGAAGGCGGCGCTCAGCGCGAAGGCGCTGCCGTACCCCACCTGCCGCGCGACGGCGCCGACCGTGGCGTCGGTCTCGCGCAGCAGGTCGGCCGCGAGGGCGAGCCGCCAGCCCGTCAGGTACGTCATGGGCGGCTCGCCGACGAGCTCCGTGAAGCGGCGGGCCAGGGCCGCGCGTGAAACGCCGGCCTGCGCGGCGAGCGCGGCGACCGTCCAGGGGTGTGCCGGGTTGTGGTGCAGAGCGCGCAGGGCGGTGCCCACCACGGGGTCGCCGTACGCGCGGTACCACGCCGGGGCCTCCGCCTCCGGGCGGGCCAGCCAGGCGCGCAGGACCGCGATGAGCAGCAGGTCGAGCAGCCGGTCCAGCACGGCCTCCTGGCCGGGCTCGTCCTTGGCGATCTCGGCTGCGAGCAACGGGACGAGCGGCGAGTCCCACGCGCCGGCAGGCAGGACGAGCAGCGTGGGCAGCACGCCGAGGAGGAGGCCGCTGACCTCGCCGCGCATCTGGTAGGTGCCCGTCAGCATGACCACGGGCCCGTGGGGGTCGTCGCCCCAGGTGCGCACGCCCAGGCGCATCGAGTCGGCCAGCGGCTCCCCCTCGGGCGTCGTGCAGTGCTGACCGGGGTGGATCACGACCCTGGGCTGAAGCCGCGGCTCGGACGCCACCGTGTACGGGGCCGGCCCGCGGACGACGGCGACGTCTCCAGGGCCGAGCCGCACCGGAGGCGCGGCGTCCGGAACCAGCCACGCCTCGCCCTTCACCAGGGCGACCAGCGTGAGGGGCGCGCGATCCTGGATGCGCAGCGACCAGGGCGGGGTGAGGACCGACCTGAGCAGGAAGGCCCCTCGGGCCCTCGGCCCGTCGAGGAGCCGCGCGAGGGCGTCCACCAGGCTCACCCTACCTGCGCCGTAGACGCTCGAACATGGCTTCGCGCGTCTGGGCCATGGCCCGTCTCATCACGATCCGGTTCACTCGGCATGGAAGCCAGGCCGCCCTACGGAAAGCGGCCGCGGGGAGGAACGTGATGCTGGAACTGCTGAGAGGCGCCGCGGTCGTGGCGGCCACGGTGACGACGGGGCTCGTCGCCGGCCTCTTCTACACATTCTCCTGCTCGATCATGCCGGGCCTGGGCCGCCTCGGCGACGACGCTTTCATCGACGCGATGCGGCGCGTCAACGCGGCGATCCTCAACGGGTGGTTCGCCGCCACATTCGTCGGCGCGCCACTGCTCACCGGCGTCGCCGCGGCGCTCCACCTGGCCGGAGGCGCGGGCGGCGCGCTGCCGTGGGCCGCCGCCGCGCTGGTCCTCCACGGCGTGACGCTCGCCGTCACCTTCACCGTCAACGTGCCGCTGAACGAGGCCTTGGACAGGGCCCTGAAGACATCGGACGCGGCACATGAGGCGGAGAGCAGGGCGGATTCGCGGCGCGTCCGTGAGAGCTTCGCGGGGCGGTGGACCCGCTGGAACGTGATCCGGGCGCTCACGTCCGCCGCCGCGTTCGCCTGCCTCGCCTGGTCACTGGTCCAGTACGGCCAAGGCCTGCCGCCGTCCTAGCCGTACGCGGAATTCGCGGCCTGGCATGTCGTCCTGTTGACTGGACCGGGGAGGCAGATGTCGATCAGGGAGTGCCATGACCGTCGTCCTATCGGTGGAAGCGACTTCGTCCGCGCCCGCGCTGCGCCTGCGGCCGTGGCGAACGGAGGACGCAGCGGCCCTTGCCACGGCTCATCGTGATCCGCTCCTGCGACGCCGGCTGACCACCTCTCTGGTCAGTGAGGCAGACGCCCGGCGATGGATCGACGGTCAGCATGACGGATGGACCGCCGGCGTCCGGCTCAGCTTCGCCGTACTGGAGTGCGGCGGCGACGACAGCGAAGGCCATCCGGTCGGCCACGTCGTGATCAAGGGCGGCGTCGATCTCACCGACGCCTCGGCAGAGGTGGGTTACTGGACATCGGCTGAGGCCCGAGGCCGGGGAATCGCTCCCCGCGCCCTTGAAGCCGTGTCTCGGTGGGCGCTCGGCTCACAGCGCGTGATGCCTCTGACCCGCCTCAATCTGCTTCACGCCTCGGACAATCACGCTTCCTGCCGGGTGGCGGAGAAATGCCGGTACCTCCTCCACTCAGTACTCCCCGCTCAGCCCCCCGCCTTCCCGACCGAGGGGCACCTGCACGTGCGGACGGACGCGGCGCCCGAATCCACGAGCGTCGAGTAGCAGCGCCCCCGGCCCACGAGTGCCATGCACACGTGCGCCAGGCGTCTGCCGGGAACCGATGGACCGGCGGAGTATGACTCGATAGCCTGCCGAGTGTGACCAAGAGGATTACGATCTCTTTGCCGGACGAGCTGGCCGACGAGGCTCAGGCGTCCGGCAACGCCTCGGCGTACATCGCGGAGGCCTTGCGGGAGCGGCGCCGCGTCCAGGGCGACCTCGCCATCATGGACGATTTATGGGGTCCCGGCTGGCAGGACGGCATCGGCGACGACGACCGCGCCCGGGCCGCCCGGTCGCTGAGCGACACCCAGGCGGACGCGGCGTGACCGACGCCGTCCCACCGGCCGGTCTCCTGTCCGGCCACGCGCTCGACCTCGACGCCGCCGTGCACCTCATGGAGGGCAAGAGCGTGTACGGCCGGGAGCTGGTCCGCCAGTGCTCCGCCCACGGCGTCACCCTGCTCGTACCCGCGCTCGCCGTGCAGGTCCTCTCCCTGGGGCCGCTGCAGCCCCGGCTCGAGCGCTTCCAGCGCCTGTCCACCGTGGTGACCGCCGCCCTCTCCCCCGCCGACGCGGTGGCCGGAGGCGCGTACGCGCAGGCCGTCATGGCGAACCTCCGCCGCCACCAGCCCGGAGCGCCCGACGCGCGGATCCCCGAGGTCCTGGCCGCCGCGCACGCCGTCGTGCACGCCGTCCAGCGGAACTGGCGGATCGTCACCCCCGTTCCCTACCTGTACGAAGGCCTGGACGTGCGGCTGGAGATCCTGCCCTGAGCCGCGGCTCCGAGCATCGTCCGGCTCTTCGGCCGGAACCGCGAACGGCCGTCACGCCGGCGCGCCTCCCTTCCCCCCGTCGGCCTGAGCGAGATCGGGGGGCGCCGGCATCGTCCGGGGAACCGAGCGGGCGCGCCGCGCGGCCAGCATGCCGAGCAGCCCGGCGCCCACCAGGAACACGGTGTTGTGCGCGTACTTGGCGACCGGGCCGACGTCGCCCAGCGGGACCGCGAAGAACCCGATGACGGCGCGTGCCACCAGGGCGCCCGTCGCGAGCGCGACGACGTGGCCGCCACCCCAGCGGCGGGACAGGGCGAGGCGCGCGACGCACGAGGCGGCGACCGCCAGTACGGCGAGCCCCGCCGCGACTCCCGCCCAGGATTCGGGGACCAGGTTGAAGACCAGGGCCGCGACCAGGCTGAGCGCGCCGACGACGAACGGCGACGGGACGGCGGCGTCCCGGGGTGGTCCGGCACGGCGGCGGCCCACGGTGAGGGCGAAGGCCACCAGGAGCGCCGCGGCGACGAGCGCGCCGGCGACCTGCGCACCACTGGCATGGTCCTTCTCCGTCCGCAGATGGTCGGAGAGCACCAGCGCCGCCGCCGCGAGATAGAGCGCCGCGGTCACGACGAGCCCCGGCCGCCGTAGCCACGGCCGCCGCGACAGCGCGGGGCTCAACGGCTCCACCAGCGCGATCGGGACGCCGTAGCTCCAGACGGCGTGGCCCACCAGGAAGACCATGGAGGTGTATCCCCCGAGGCCCAGCGGCGCGACGTACGTCGGCAGCAGCATGTCGTCCCAGTAGCCGATGTCCCGGTACGACGCGCTGAACAGCGACTGGTCGACGACGCCGGCCTGGAGGACGCCGAACGCCGCCGTGAGGGCGAGGATCCCCGGCCACCGTACGCCGAGCCGCCGCGCGATCTCGCGGATCAGCAGGGCCGGAGCGCCGTACAGGGGAACGAAGACGACCAGCCCGGCGGTGAGGGCCAGGAGATCCCCCGTGCTGGTGTCGTATCCGGTGATGTACTCCGCGCACAGAGGAGCGAGGACGAGCAGCGCGGCCGCGGGGGCCCACCGGGTCCGGCGACGCGGTCGCGGCGCCCCTCCGCCGGGCGTCACGGCCGGGTCCTTTCCGCGGCGACGACCATGACGCCTCCGAGGACCGCGATGATCAGGTTCGCGTAGAGCTCGTAGCCCGTGAGGAAGCCCACACGCGGGATGAGCTGGCGGTTGAAGACGTTCAGGATTATGCCGAAGAAGGGCTGGACGGCCAGGCGGTCGATGGTCCCGCTGACTCCCGCGGCCAGCAGGAAGAGCCCGGCCATCTGGATGGCGTTGCGCATGAGGGCGACGCTAGGCGCGCGGGCCGGGGGCGCGGATCGGCCATCGGGGTGCGTCGCCGGGACCGGGGTACGCGGCTGCGGGCGTTCGCGCCGACCAAAGTCGGGACGGCCGCGACTTCGGTATCGGTTCGCCGTCCACGGCTCCCCCGGCCCGGCTCCCGCACGTACGCTCTGGGGGATATGGGCGCTTTCGCGATGCAACCGGCGTCCCGGCGAAGCTCGCGGGACTGGGTCGTGGACACCGTCATGTTCCTGCTCGCGGCGGCCTTCGGCGTCTACATGTCCGCGGAACGCCTCCAGACGGCGTCCCTGCCGGATCCGGCGTGGCTGTTCGACGTCGACCAGATCGCCGGCGCGGCGGGCTGCGCCGCGCTGTGGCTGCGCCGCCGGTTCCCGGTCGAGCTGGCCGTGGTGCTGGTCGCCCTGTCGACGTTCTCCGAGATCGTCGCCGGTCCGATGCTGGCCGCGCTGTTCACCGTCGCCGTGCACCGGCCGCCGCGCACATCGATGCCCGTCTTCGCGCTGAGCCTGGGGGGCGCGGCCCTCTACGTCGTCATACGTCCCGAGGCGGGCATGTCTCCGCTGGGCCTGTTCCTGTTCGGCGCGGCGATCCAGGGCGCCGCGGCCGGCTGGGGGCTGTTCGTCCACCACCGGCGCCGGCTCGTCGCGTCGCAGCGCGACCGCGCGGCCCGCGTGGAGACCGAGGCGAGGCTGCGGGCCGAGCAGGCGCAGCACCTCGCCAGGGAGGCGATCGCCCGCGAGATGCACGACGTGCTGGGTCACCGGCTGTCCCTGCTCAGCGTGCACGCCGGCGCCCTCGAGTTCCATCCCGGCGCTCATCCCGACGACATCGCCCGCGCGGCGAAGGTGATCCGGGAGAGCGCCCATCAGGCGCTGCAGGATCTGCGTGAGGTCATCGGCGTCCTGCGCGCGCCGGTCGGCGAACTGCCGCAGCCCACCATCGCCGACATCAAGGAGCTGGCGGCCGAGTCGGGCCGGGCGGGGATGCGGGTGGACCTGTGCGAGGAGGTCACCGGCACCGTCCCCGACGGAGAGGGGCGGACGGCCTACCGGATCGTGCAGGAGGCTCTCACCAACGCCCGCAAGCACGCCCCGGGAGCGCCGGTGCGCGTCCACCTGACAGGGATGCCGGGCCGGGGGCTGACGGTCGAGGTGTGCAACGCCGCACCCGATCCGGCGGCGCCCCCCGGCGCGGGGTCCGGCCAGGGCCTCATCGGCCTCGGCGAGCGGGTCGCCCTGGTCGGCGGGCGCCTGGAGCACGGCCCGGCAGCCGCGGGCGGCTGGCGGCTGGCCGCCTGGCTGCCGTGGCCGGCATGACCACGGCCGGCATGACCACGGCCGGCATGACAGCGGGCGGCATGACAGCGGGCGGCCATGACCACGGGCGGCCGGCATGACCGCGGCTGGCCGCGCGGACGGCGGCCTGGCTACCGTGGCCGGCATGACCGCATCCGATCCTCCCGCGATCGGCGTCATCATCGCCGACGACGACCCTCTCGTACGGGCCGGCCTGGCCATCATGCTGGGCGGCGCCCCGGACATCCGGGTGGTCGCCGAGGCGGGCGACGGCGCGCAGGTGCTGCCCCTGGCCGGGCGGCACTCCCCCGACGTGGTGCTGATGGACATCCGGATGCCGGTGATGGACGGGCTGGCCGCCACCGAGGCCCTGCGCTCCCGCGACGGCGGGCCGGAGGTCATCGTGCTGACCACCTTCGACGCCGACGAGCACGTGCTGCGCGCGCTGCGCGCCGGGGCGGCCGGCTTCCTCCTCAAGGACACGCCGCCGGACGAGATCGTGGCCGCGGTCCGCCAGGTGGCCCGGGGCCACCCCGTCCTCTCCCCGGCCGTCACCCGGCGCCTCATCGCCCGGGTCGCCGAGTCCGGCCACGACCTGCGCCGGGCCCGCGCGACGGACCGGCTGGCGCTGCTGAACGACCGCGAGCGCGAGGTCGCCGTCGCCGTCGGGCACGGCAGGTCGAACGCCGAGATCGCGTCGGTGCTCCACTTCAGCGTCCCCACCGTCAAGACCCACGTGTCGAGCATCCTGACCAAGCTGGGGCTCAACAACCGCGTCCAGGTGGCGCTGCTGGTCCACGACGCCGGGCTCCTGGACGACCAGGAGTGATCGGCGGCGGAAAATCATCCGTGCGCCGGTGTCAGCGGCCCGGGACTGGGCAGCGCCGCTGTTATGAGTGAAATCGCCTCCGAAGCGCTGATCAGGCGGCTGGCCGACTGGGGTGTCGACACGGTCTTCGGGCTGCCCGGTGACGGCATCAACGGGATCATGGAAGGGCTGCGCCGCCACTCCGACCGGGTCCGTTTCGTGCTGGTGCACCACGAGGAGGCCGCCGCCTTCATGGCGGTCGCCCACGCCAAGGCCACCGGCCGCATCGGGGTCTGCCTGGCCACCTCGGGCCCCGGCGGCATCCACCTGCTGAACGGCCTGTACGACGCGAAGCTCGACCACCAGCCCGTGCTGGCGATCACCGGCATGCAGGAGACGAGCGTGCTCGGCACCGGCTACCAGCAGGAGGTCCACCTCGACAAGGTGTTCGCCGACGTCGCCGAGTACAACCTCGTGGTGGACAACCCCGCCCAGCTCCCCGGCGTGGTGGACATCGCGATCCGGACGGCGTACGCCCGGCGCGGGGTGGCGCACCTGTGCCTGCCCAACGACGTGCAGGTCGCCCCGGCCGACGCCGATCCCTACGCGCACGTCGCCCCGGCACGGCCCCCGGCGACCGCGCCGATCTACCTGGCACCGCCGGGGACGCCGCGGCGGGCGGACCTGGAGGCCGCCGCCAAGGTGCTCAACGACGGCGAGAGGGTGGCGATCCTCGCGGGCGCCGGCGCGCTCCACGCCCGCGACGAGGTGCTCGCCGCCGCCGACGCGCTCGGCGCGCCGGTCATCAAGACGTTGCCCGGCAAGGCCGTCATCCCCGACGACTCGCCGTACGCGGTGGGCGGGATCGGCCTGCTCGGCACCCGGCCCGGCGAGGAGCTGGTCGAGGACTGCGACACGCTGCTGATGGTCGGCACCAACTTCCCCTACACCAAGCACCTGCCCGAGCCGGGGAAGGTCAAGGTGGTGCAGATCGAGGCCGACCCCACCCGCGCGGGCCTTCGCATGCCCACGCAGGTGCCGATGATCGGAGACGCCAAGGAGGGCCTGGCCGCGCTGCTGCCCCTGCTGAACCGCAAGGACGACCGCGGCCACCTGGAGAAGTACCAGAAGGCCATGAGCGCCTGGCGGGAGGACATGCACGCGCTGGAGTCCCCGGAGCGCAGCCCCATCGCCCCGCAGTACCTCATCGGCTGCGTCGACCGCGCCGCCTCCGACGACGCGATCCTCACCTGCGACTCCGGCACGATCGCCACCTGGGCGGCCCGGCACTGGACCATCCGGGGCGACCGGCGGTTCTACCTGTCGGGCAACCTCGCCTCGATGGCGCCCGGCCTGCCGTACGCGATCGCGGCGCAACTGGCCTTCCCCGAGCGGCAGGTGATCTCCTTCATCGGCGACGGCGGCTTCGCGATGCTGATGGCCGAGTTCCTCACGGCGGCCCGGCTCGGGCTGCCGATCACCGTCGTGGTGAACAACAACGGCTCGCTCGGCCAGATCCTGTGGGAGCAGATGGTCCTCGGGTTCCCCGAGCACGGCGTGCGGTTCGGAGGGCCGGCCTCCGACTTCTCGGCCTGGGCCCGCTCCTGCGGCGGGTACGGGCGCAAGGTGACCGATCCCGCCGAGGTCGACGAGGCCGTACGGCAGGCGCTGGCGCACGACGGGCCCGCCCTCGTGGACGTGGACGTGAACCCCGACGAGCCGCCGATGCCCGGCAAGGTCGGCCACGAGCAGGCGATCAAGTTCGCCGAGGCCTTCCTGAAGGGCCAGCCGCACAAGGCGGCCATCGCCACCACGCTGTTCAAGGACCGGATCTCCAAGCTCGGCACCTGAGCGCCGGGGGCGGTCACGGACGACCTAGGGTGATGGCGTGCACGAACTGGTCCCGCGCCCGCTCGGCCGCACCCGCCTCGCCGTCACCCCGATCGGGCTCGGCCTGGCCGCGGTGGGCCGCCCGGCGTACATCACCCTCGGCCGCGACGAGGACCTCGGCGGCGACCGGGGCGTGGACGCGATGCGCGCGCGGTCCTGGGATGTGCTCGACGCGGCCTGGGCGGCGGGGGTGCGCTACCTCGACACCGCGCGGTCGTACGGGCGCGCGGAGGAGTTCCTCGCCGGCTGGCTCGACGCCAGGGGGATCGCCCCCGGCACGGTGACGGTCGGCTCCAAGTGGGGATACGAGTACGTCGGCGGCTGGCGGCTTGACGCCGGGCGGCACGAGGTGAAGGACCTGTCGGCCGGCCGCCTGCGCCGCCAGCTCGGCGAGACGCGGGCGCTGCTCGGCGATCATCTTTCGCTGTACCAGATCCACTCGGCCACCGTGGAGAGCGGCGTCCTCGACGACGAGGAGGTGCTCGGCCTGCTCGGCGGGCTGCGCGCCCAGGGGGTCGCCGTCGGCCTGTCGACGACGGGGCCCGGACAGGCCGCCACGGTGGACCGCGCCGTGAAGACGGGGGTGTTCGACACCGTCCAGTCGACGTGGAACCTGCTGGAGCGCTCGGCCGGCGACGCGCTGGCGAGGGCGCACGAGGCGGGGCTCGGCGTGATCGTCAAGGAGGGTGTGGCCAACGGCAGGCTGACCGGCCGGGCCGCGCCCGCCGCGTTGCGGGCCGCCGCCCGGGAGCGTGGAGTGACGCCGGACGCCCTGGCGCTGGCCGCCGCGCTCGCGCGGCCGTGGGCGACGGTGGTCCTGAGCGGCGCGGTCTCCGCCGGTCAGCTCCACGAGAACCTGGCGGCCGCCACGGCGGCGTGGGACGACGGGCTCGACGAGGCCCTGTCCCGCCTCGCCGAGCCGCCGGAGGCGTACTGGGCCACCCGCGGCTCGCTGCCCTGGAGCTGACCCCGGCAGGCTCCACGGGAACCGCACGCGGGCGCGGGCTCTACTCAGGTGAGCGGAGGCGGGCGGCCAGGCCGTCGAGGAGGGAGTCGAGCGCGAGGTCGAAGCGCTCCTGATGGTTCTCCGGCGTGCCGAGACCGGCGCGCAGCGCCTCGGCCAGCACCGGATAGGTCCCCGGGTCCAGGCCTTCCATGGCGGCGGCCACATCGGGCTCGTCGTGTCCGGGCGTGCTCCCGGCCTCGGCCAGCGTGTGCCCGATGACGAACGTGGCGACCACGTTGATCATGTGGAGCGCCCCGCTCGGTGAGAACCCGTCCCCGCGCAGCCCCGCGGCGATCCGTTCGACGTCGTCGAGGCCGCCCGGGGTGAGCACCGGCCGGGTGGCGACCAGCGGCAGCAACGCAGGATGTGCGAGGAGCTCACGCCTGATCGAGACCGCGAACGCGCGCGTCCACTCCCGCCAGGGTCCCTCGAGCTCGACGCGGATCCGCGACACCACCTCGTTGACGAGGCCGTCGAGCACCGCGTCCTTGTTCGGCACGTGGTAGTAGAGCGTCATCGCCTCGACGCCGAGCTCGGCGCCCAGCTTGCGCATCGACAGCGCCGCTATGCCCTCCCTGTCGACCAGCGCCAGGGCCGCGGCGAGCACCGTCTCCCGGGACACTCGGGCCTTCCTCATCGCTCCCCCTTGACGATCGTACGGCGTAAGAATACTTTTTCTTACACAGTAAGAAAACAGGGAGGGGACTGCCGTGACGGCGACCGATGTGGTGCGGGGCCTGTTCGATGCGATCAACGACCGGCGGCTGGGCGACCTGCGGCGGTACATGGCCGACGACGTGATCGACCACAACAAGATCATCTATGGGGAGCCGGACGAGCCGGGGGCCGCGTTCGATGCGCTGAAGCAGCAGCTCGCGGCGTTCGACCCGATGCGCCTGACGGTCGAGGAGACGATCGCCGACGGCGACCGCGTGGCCGTGCGGCTGACGATGTCCGGCACCAACTCCGGCTCACATCCGCGGATGCCCGAGCCGACGCACCGGAGCTTCCAGGTGGAGGCCGTGTTCGTCCTCACGCTCAAGGACGGCAAGGTGAGCGAGATGCGGGCCGTCAGCGACCGGCTCGGGCTGTTCCTCCAGCTCGGCTGGGACTGGCCCGAAGCCGGCTGATCGACGGGCCGCGCGCGGAGCCGGACACGCCCGGACACGCCGGCATGCCCGGCTTCACGTGACGAGCCGGCAAATCCGCGTCAGTCCGGGCTACGCCCGGATCGTCATCCGGGAGACCCGGTCGCCCTCCACGCGGAACGCGAAGTGGCTGGGGCCGTTGAACCCGTTGCCGCCCACCTGGGCCGTGACGACGGTCTCCTCGCCCCGGCGCTCGACCCGTTCGACCGCCAGGCTCACCTGCTTGCCGATGAACTCGGCGTCGCTCCACGCGCGGATCCGGGCCGCGCCGCGGAACTCGCGGCCCCAGTCGTCCACGACGCCGTCGCCGGTGAATCCGTCCAGGAAGGCGGTCGTGTCGTTGCCGTTCGCCGCGTCGAGCAGCGTCCGCACCGCCTGCGGCATCTCCTCGGTCATGGTCCCCTCCTCGCCGCGAGCCCCCGCGGGGCTCGCCTCACTCTTGCGGTCCGTGCGCGCGCCGGCCTTCGCGACCCCGTGACGGTCAGCCCGTGCTGGGGTGAAGGAGGTCTTCCAGCCCGACACGGCGCAGGAACTCCGCGCGGACGCGGTCGGCCACGGCGTTGACGACGGCCGCCCCGTCGTCGTTGGGATCGACGTGGACCCGGAACGGCCGCCTGCCCTTGGGCGTGCCCACGACGGTGACAATCGCCCGCGCCACCTCCGAGACGTCGGCGTCGGGCGGCTCGATCTCGGCCATCTTCCGGCCGACCTCCTCCAGCAGGCCGCCGTACCGCTTCTCGTATTCGGCCACGATCCCGTCATCGGCCGGCTTCCCGGCGTGCGCGTAGTGGTTGGTGCCGTGGGTGAACGAGCCGGGCACGATGATGGTGGTCTCGATCCCGAACCGCGCCAGCTCCAGGGCGTAGCCGGCGGCCAGCGCGTCCATCCCCGCCTTCGCGGCGAAGTACGGCGCGAGGTACGGCGGCGTCCCTCCCCGGGTGCTGGAGCT
Source organism: Microbispora sp. NPDC049125 (assembly GCF_040802045.1). Classification (NCBI taxonomy): domain Bacteria; kingdom Bacillati; phylum Actinomycetota; class Actinomycetes; order Streptosporangiales; family Streptosporangiaceae; genus Microbispora; species Microbispora sp. NPDC049125. The sequence continues at coordinate 26,402 of NZ_JBEZDW010000017.1, forward strand.
GCCCACCCACACCACCAGGCCGTCCCGCGCGCGCCGCATGTGGGGCAGGGCGGCGCGGTTGACCCGCTGCGTGCCCAGCACGTTGGTGTCGTACAGGGACGCCAGCTGCTCGGGGGTGAAGGCCTCCGCCGGGCCGGTCACCATGTGCCCCGCGTTGTGGACCAGCACGTCGATCCGCCCCGCCTGCTCCAGCACGCTCCTCACGCCTCGCTCCACCGACTGGTCCGACGTGACGTCGAGCTCCACCGGCCGCAGGTCGGCGGCGTGCTCCTGGGCGTACCCGATCGCCCCCCGCGCCTGATCGGCGTTGCGGCCCGCCAGATCCCGCATTCCCGCGAACACCGTGTGCCCGGCGTCGGCGAGGGCTCGCGCGGTCAGCGCGCCGAACCCGCTGGAGGCGCCGCTGATCAAAATGACTTCGGACATGTTTCCTCTCCTGCCGGACGCGTCGGCGACGGGTTCAGACGGCTCCGCCGTTGGCGTAGACGACCTGGCCGTTGATCCACCGGCCCGGACCGGCGAGGAACGCGACGATCCCGGCGATGTCCGAGGGCTGCCCGAGCCGCTCCAGCGGAGACTCGTTCGTGATGCGCTGGACCAGCTCCTCGCTCTTGCCGTCGAAGAACAGCGCCGTCTCCGTCGGCCCCGGCGCGATCGCGTTGACCGTGACGTCCCGGCCGCGCAGTTCCCGGGCGAGAATCAGCGTGATCGCCTCGACCGCCCCCTTGCTCGCGCCGTACGCGATGTAACCGGGGCGCGCGAAGCGCGTGATCGAGCTCGAGAAGTTGATGATCGCGCCTCCCGGGCGAAGGCGCCGCGCGGCCTGCTGGTCCACCACGAACGTCCCGCGGATGTTGGTCCTCAGCACCTGGTCGAGCACCGAGAGGTCGAGATCCACCAGGGGCGACACCGGCATGATCCCCGCCGCGTGCACCAGCACGTCGATCCCGCCGAACTCGGCCTCGGCCGTGTCGAACAGGCTCGCCACCGCGGTCTCGTCGGCCACGTCGGCCCGCACCGCGATCGCCCGTCCCCCGCTTCGGCGGAGCGCCTCGACGGCCGAGTCGGCCTCGGCTGTGTTGCCCGCGTAGTTCACCACGACCGCGTAGCCCTCCTGGGCCAGCCGCGTCGCGGTCTCCCGGCCGATCCCCCGCGATCCCCCGGTCACGATCGCGACCCGGCTCTCCTGCTCCACACCCATCACAACCCCCGTCGTCAGGCGTTCCCCCTCATCGGGAACACCGTCACAGACTGTCGGCTAACCCGGCGATGTTCTCTCCCGCGATTGCGCGGTCGTCCCCCGAAATTGCGTCCCTTTCGTGCGCACCCCGTTCCGAAGCGTTCCTCAGCGCCGGTGACCGCGCCGGAACTCGCTGGGAGAGGCGCCGTACTCGCGCCGGAAGGCCGCGGCGAACTGCCCCGGGCTGCGGTAACCGCAGGCGACCGCGATCTGCAGCACCGTCTGCGAGGTGTCGCGCAGCAGGTCGGCGGCGTGCCGCAGCCGCAGGCGGGTCAGGTAGCGGTACGGGGTGAAGCCGGTGGACTTCGAGAAGACGCGCAGCAGGTGATACTTGCTGAGGTTCGCCTGCGCGGCGAGGTCGTCAAGGCTGACCTCCTCGTGGAGGTGTTCCCGCATGTACGAGGTGACCTGGCGCAGGGCTCGCACGCTCAGCACGGAGGAGCCGGGGGCCGGGCCGGCCGGGGCGGGCCGCCCGCCCGCGCGGTGCAGCAGGTGCACCGCCAGCGTCTGGGCGATCGAGTCGGCGTAAAGCGCGGAGGCCCCCTCCCGCAGCGCGCAGCCGATCGCACGCCCCGCGGCCGTGACCAGGGGGTCTTCGAGGTCGAGCATGTCGGGCAGCGGCCGGTCCGGGCGCAGGCCGTCCTCGTGGAGGATCCGGCTCGTGGCCTCGATCACTTCGGCGCTGATGTGCAGGTGCAGCGACTCCAGCGGCTGGGACGAAACGGCCTGCCAGCGCAGCACGCTGACGTTGCCCGGAGCGGTCACCCCGGCCGACCCGGGGTGGTAGCTCGCCCGGCGCCAGGACCGGCCCTTGCGGCTCTCGATGAGATAGGTGCCGCTCGTCACGAGGACGACGAGCAGGTCCGGAGAAGGCGCCGTGCTGAACTCCTCGGCCCGGGGCGGGTCGGCGTAGGTCCGCGCGAGGACGGTGCGCCAGCCTAGGTCGTCGCTGGACAGCAGGCGCTGGGCGGGCAGGGCGTGCTCGGCCAGGCGGCTGCGCTCCAAGGCGTCAGACTGCCGGTCGTGCAGCCGGCCCTGCGAAGGCCGAGCTCTTTCCACTGGACTACCGGTTAACCATCCCGAAACCCCCCATTTGGTCGACTCTATAGCATCTTCCCAGTTCACAAGGGTGATCTCCGCGCCGTCCAGGCTGCTCGCCGCCCGACTGGCGAAGCAGGCGTCGGTCACCAAACTGGGACAAGTCAGTTACTAAGCAGGCATCCGGACAGATCGGTCCTTGCGTCCACGATGGGCGCGGGGTGTATGTTTACGCCGCAAGCGACGGACGTGGAGGAAGCCGGTGTGAATCCGGCGCGGTCCCGCCACTGTCACCGGGGAGCGATCCTCACTCACGCCACTGCCCTCACGGGCGGGAAGGCTGAGGGGAGCGTCGATCCGGGAGCCAGGATACTCCGGCCGTCGGACCTTCGACCGGGGGCGCGGACCTCCAGGGAGGACACGCCATGGCCGTTTCCGGCATGCGCGCAGGCACCTCACCCGTGGTCCCGCGCCCCATACCCTGACGTGCCGCGCCGCGGCGGCGCGCTGCTCGTCGCGGGCACCACCTCCGACGCCGGCAAGAGCATCCTGACCGCCGGGCTGTGCCGGTGGCTGTCCCGCAGAGGCGTCCGGGTCGCGCCGTTCAAGGCGCAGAACATGGCGCTGAACTCGATGGTCACCGCCGACGGCGGCGAGATCGGGCGCGCCCAGGCGATGCAGGCGGCCGCGGCCCGGGTCGAGCCCGAGGCGGCGATGAACCCGGTGCTGCTCAAACCGGCCGGGGAGCGGCACTCGCACGTCGTGGTGCTCGGCCGGGCACACGCCGACGTGGACGCCATGTCCTACCGCGACCACAAGCTGCGCCTGCTCGACGTCGCGCTGGAGGCGCTGGACGGCCTGCGCCGCCGGTTCGACGTCGTCGTCTGCGAGGGCGCGGGCAGCCCGGCCGAGGTCAACCTGCGTGACCGCGACATCGCCAACATGGGCCTGGCCCGCGCCGCCGGCCTGCCGGTCCTGGTCGTGGGCGACATCGACCGCGGTGGCGTGCTCGCGCACTTCGCCGGCACGCTGGCCGTGCTCGACGCCGCCGACCAGCGGCACATCGCGGGCTTCGTCGTCAACAAGTTCCGCGGCGACCCGGCGCTCCTCCAGCCCGGTCTGGACTGGCTGCGCGGCGCGACCGGCCGGCCCTGCCTCGGCGTGCTGCCGTGGCGGTCCGGCCTGTGGCTGGACGTGGAGGACTCCCTCGACCTCGACAGCCGTCCCGGCCTGCTGACCCCGCCCGCCGGCCGTGACGTCCTGCGCGTCGCCCTCGTGCGGCTGCCGCGGATGTCCAACGTCACCGACGCCGACGCCCTCGCCTCCGAGCCGGGGGTGAGCGTGCGCCTGGCCACGACCGCCGCCGAGCTGGACGACGCGGACCTGGTCGTCGTGCCCGGCACCCGGGCGACCGTCTCCGACCTGGGATGGCTGCGCGAGCGCGGCATCGACGCGGCCCTGCGCCGCCGTGCCGCCGAGGGGCGTCCGGTGCTCGGCGTCTGCGGCGGCTACCAGATGCTCGGCGGCGCGATCGACGACGACGTGGAGAGCCGGGCGGGCAGGGTGGACGGCCTCGGGCTGCTTCCCGTGCGCACGGTCTTCTCCCCCGGCAAGGTGCTGGCGCTGCCCACGGGCGCGTGGCGCGGCCACCCGGTCGCGGGCTACCAGATCCACCACGGCCGGGTCACGGCCGACGGCGGGGAGCCGTTCCTGGACGGGTGCCGCGTGGGCGCGGTCTGGGGCACGACGTGGCACGGGATCTTCGAGCACGACGGCTTCCGCCGCGCCTTCCTGGCGGAGGCGGCGGCCGCGGCCGGTCGCGGCTGGCTCCCGGGCGCCGGTTCGTTCGCCGAACGCCGCGAGGCCAGGCTGGACGCCCTGGGCGACCTGGTCGAGGAGCACCTGGACACCGACGCGGTGTGGCGGCTGATCGAGGGCGGCGTGCCCGCCGGCCTTCCCACCGCGGCTTTGACGCTCGGCCACACCCCTCCGGAGGCGGATCCCCGATGACGGCACCCCTGACGGCACCGACGACCACGCCGAAGCCCGCCATGCTGCTGCTTTCCGCCGCCGACACCGAGCTGCTCGCCGCACGCGGCAGCGGAGCGGAGTGGCGGGTCGCCAACCCGGCGCGCGTCACGCCCGGCGAGCTCCCCGGCCTGCTGGAGGGCGTCGGCGTGGTCGTGGTCCGGCTGCTCGGCGGCAGGCAGTCGTGGCCCGAAGGGCTGGACGCCGTGGTGGCCTCCGGGCGCCCGGCCGTGGTGCTCGGCGGCGAGCCCGCGCCCGACGCCGCGCTGATGGCCCTGTCCACCGTGCCGTCCGGGGTGGCGGCCGAGGCGCTCGCGTACCTGACGGCCGGCGGCCCGGACAACCTGCTGGAGCTGCACCGCTTCCTGTCCGACACGCTGCTGCTGACCGGGGAGGGCTTCGCCCCGCCGCGGCCCACTCCCGAGTTCGGCGTGCGGCCGGGCCGGGCCCGCCGAGACGGCCGTCCCCTGGTGGGGGTCGTCTACTACCGGGCCCACGAGCTGTCGGGCAACACGGCGTTCGTCGACGGCCTGTGCGACGCGGTCGAGGCCGCGGGCGCCGACGTGCTGCCCGTGTTCTGCGGGTCGCTGCGCGGCGCCGACGCCGCGCTGTTCGAGCTGCTGCGGCCGGTGGACGCGCTGGTCGTCACCGTGCTCGCCGCCGGGGGCGCGGTCGCGAGCGCCGCCACGGCGGGCGGCGACGAGGACGCGTGGGACGCGGGCGCGCTGGCCGCCCTCGACGTGCCGGTGCTGCAGGGGATGTGCCTGACGACCTCCCGCAAGGCGTGGGCGGAGTCGGACGCGGGGGTCTCCCCCCTCGACGCGGCGATGCAGGTGGCGGTGCCCGAGTTCGACGGCCGCCTGATCACCGTGCCGTTCTCGTTCAAGGAGGACGGGCCGGACGGCGTGCCCGTGTACGTCGCCGACCCCGAGCGCTCCGCCCGGGTCGCCGGGCTCGCGGTGGCCCACGCCCGCCTGCGGCAGGTGCCGAACGCCGCCAAGCGGCTCGCCCTCGTCCTGTCGTCCTACCCCACCAAGCACGCGCGGGTCGGGAACGCCGTCGGGCTCGACACCCCCGCCTCCGCGATCGTGCTGCTGCGCGCCCTGCGCGACGCGGGGTACGACGTGGGGGACGCGCCCGGCGACGGGGACGAGCTCATCCACACCCTCATCGCCGCGGGCGGCCACGACGTCGAATGGCTGACCGAGGAGCAGCTCAGCGCGGCTCCCGCCCGGGTGCCACTCCGTGCGTACACGTCCTGGTTCGAGGCCCTGCCGGACGCGCTGCGCGAGGCCGTCACCGCGCACTGGGGGCCGCCGCCCGGGTCGCTCTACGTCGACGGGACCGACATCGTGCTCGCGGCGCTGCGGTTCGGCAACGTCCTGGTGGCGATCCAGCCGCCCCGGGGCTTCGGGGAGAACCCGGTCGCGATCTACCACGACCCGGCGCTGCCGCCGAGCCACCACTACCTCGCGACGTACTGGTGGCTGGCGCGGGAGTTCGGCGCGCACGCGGTGGTGCACCTCGGCAAGCACGGCACCCTGGAATGGCTGCCGGGCAAGGGGCTGGGCCTGTCGGCGTCCTGCGCCCCCGACGCGGCGCTGGCGGACCTGCCGCTGGTCTACCCCTTCATCGTCAACGACCCCGGCGAGGGCACCCAGGCCAAGCGGCGGGCGCACGCGACCGTCGTCGACCACCTCATCCCGCCGATGGCCAGGGCCGAGTCGTACGGCGACCTCGCCAAACTGGAGCAGCTGCTCGACGAGCACGCCACGGTCGCGGCCCTCGACCCGGCGAAGCTGCCGGCCGTGCGGGCGCAGCTGTGGACGCTGATCCAGGCGGCCCAGCTCCACCATGACCTGCACGTGGACGACCGGCCGGGCGACGACGAGTTCGACGAGTTCCTGCTGCACGTGGACGGCTACCTGTGCGAGATCAAGGACGCGCAGATCCGCGACGGCCTGCACATCCTCGGGCAGGCGCCCACCGGGGAGGCCCGGGTCAACCTCGTGCTCGCCGTGCTGCGCGCCAGGCAGGTCTGGGGCGGCTCCGCCGGCGCCCTGCCGGGCCTGCGGGAGGCGCTGGGCCTGTCCGAGGGCGACACGGGGGGCCTCACCGGCGGCGAGGGCGCACGAGGCGAGGTCGACCGGTTCGAGGCCGAGGCGCGGCGGCTGGTCCAGGCGATGGAGGACCACGGCTGGGACCCCGGCGCGGCGGACGCCGTCTCCCCGCTGCCGGAGGTGGCGAGGGTGCTGCGCTTCGCCGCCGCCGAGGTGGTGCCCCGGCTCGGCCGCACGACGGACGAGGTGGACAACGTGCTGCACGCCCTCGACGGCGGCTACGTCCCCGCCGGGCCGTCCGGGTCGCCGACGCGCGGGCTGGTCAACGTGCTGCCGACCGGCCGCAACTTCTACTCGGTCGATCCCAAGGCGATCCCGTCGCGGCTGGCCTGGGAGACGGGCGTGGCGCTGGCCGCGTCGCTGGCCGACCGCTACCGCGCCGACACCGGCGAGTGGCCGCGCACCGTGGGCCTGACGGTCTGGGGCACCAGCGCGATGCGCACCCAGGGCGACGACATCGCCGAGGTCCTCGCGCTGCTCGGGGCCCGGCCGACGTGGGACGACGCCTCCCGCCGGGTGACCGGCTTCGAGGTGGTGCCGGTGGAGGAGCTGGGCCGGCCGAGGGTGGACGTCGTGGTGCGGATCAGCGGCTTCTTCCGCGACGCCTTCCCCCACGTGGTCGCCCTGCTCGACGAGGTCGTCCGGGCCGTGGCCGCGCTGGACGAGCCCGAGGAGGTCAACCCGCTGCGGGCGCACGTGGCCGCCGACCTGGCCCGCCACGGCGACGGCCGCCGGGCCACCAGCCGCGTCTTCGGCTCCAGGCCCGGGGCGTACGGCGCCGGGCTGCTGCCGCTCATCGACGCGCGCAACTGGCGTGACGACGCCGACCTCGCCGAGGTGTACGCCGTCTGGGGCGGTTACGCGTACGGCAGCGGCCTGGACGGGCGGGAGGCCCGCGCCGACATGGAGGCGGCGTTCCGCCGGATCGACGTCGCGGCGAAGAACCAGGACAACCGTGAGCACGACATCGCCGACTCCGACGACTACTTCCAGTACCACGGCGGGATGGTGGCGATGGTCCGCCACCTGACCGGCACGTCCCCGGCGGCGTACGTGGGCGACTCGCACGTCCCCGACGCGGTCCGCACGCGCACGCTCGGCGAGGAGACGCGCCGCGTGTTCCGCTCACGGGTGGTCAACCCCCGGTGGATCGCCGCGATGCGGCGGCACGGCTACAAGGGGGCGTTCGAGATGGCGGCGACGGTGGACTACCTGTTCGGCTTCGACGCGACGGCCGGGGTGGTGGACGACTGGATGTACGAGTCGCTCGCCGCGTCGTACGTCTTCGATCCCGAGGTCCGGGAGTTCATGCGCACATCCAACCCGTGGGCGTTGCGCGGCATCGCCGAGCGGCTGCTTGAGGCGGCCGACCGGGGCCTGTGGGAACGGCCGTCGCCGGAGACCCTCGACGGGCTGCGCGAGACGTACCTGGAGCTCGAAGGCGATCTGGAGGCGGGCAAGTGACCGTGACGTACCCGTTCAGCGCGGTCGTCGGGCTCGGCGACCTCAAGCGGGCGCTGCTGCTGAACGCCGTGTCCCCGGCGATCGGCGGCGTGCTCGTCCGCGGCGAGAAGGGCACCGCCAAGTCGACCGTGGTGCGGTCGCTGGCGGCGCTGCTGCCGCGGGTTCACGTCACGTCGGGCTGCCGGTTCTCCTGCGACCCCGCCGCGCCCGACCCCGGCTGCCCGGACGGCCCCCACCCCGAGGGCGCGCCCGGCGTCGTACGGCCCGCGCGGCTGGTCGAGCTGCCCGTCGGGGCGAGCGAGGACCGGGTGGCCGGCTCGCTCGACCTGGAGCGGGCGCTCACCGAGGGCGTGCGCGCGTTCGAGCCCGGTCTGCTGGCCGCCGCCCACCGGGGCGTGCTCTACGTCGACGAGGTCAACCTGCTGCACGACCATCTGGTGGACCTGCTGCTGGACGCCGCCGCCATGGGGACGTCGTACGTGGAGCGTGAAGGGGTGTCGGTCCGGCACGCCGCCCGGTTCCTGCTGGTCGGCACGATGAACCCGGAGGAGGGCGAGCTGCGCCCGCAGCTTCTCGACCGCTTCGGCCTGGCGGTGGAGGTGCGCGCCTCCCGCGACCCGGTGGAGCGGGCCGAGGTCGTGCGGCGGCGGCTGACCTACGAGGGCGATCCGGCCGGGTTCGCGGCGGCCTACGAGGGCGGGGACCGCGACCTCGCCGGGCGGATCGAGGCCGCCCGCGCCCGGCTCCCCCTGGTGGCGCTTCCCGACGCGGCGCTGCGGCAGATCACGGCGGTCTGCGCGGCGTTCGACGTCGACGGCCTGCGCGCCGACCTGGTGATGGCGCGCGCCGCCGTCGCGCTGGCCGCCTGGGAGGGCCGCCTGGAGGTGAACGCCGACGACGTACGCGCGGCGGCCCGGCTCGCGCTGCCCCACCGCCGCCGCAGGGACCCGTTCGACTCCCCCGGCGTCGACGAGGAGCAGCTCGACCGGGCCCTTGAGGACGCCGTGAAGGCCTTCCCACCCGGCACGACCGGCGCCTCGGAGGCTGACGGCGACGGCGATGACGATGACGACGGCCCCGGAGGCGGAGGCCGGCCCACGGACGGCCCCAACGGCCCGATCACCCCGGACGCGCGGAACGGCGCGGACGGCGCGGCGCCGCCTTCCGGCCCGGACGGCGCACACCCCGGCGCACACCCCGGCGCACACCCCGGCGGAGACGCGCGGCAGGGCGGCGATCAGCGTGACGAGCAGGGCTGCGAGCAGGGCGGTGGGAAGCATGCCCAGCAGCGCGGTGAGCAGGCGGCTGTGGCACCCGGCGCGGCGTACCGGCCCCGGCTGCTCACCCCACGGGCGGTGGGCGAGGGCGGCCCGGCGGGACGGCGCGGCCGGACCACCGGGGGCTCCGGCAGGGCCGTGGGCGCGCGGCCTCCCGCCGGGCGGCTCCAGCGGCTCCACCTCGCGGCCACGCTCGCGGCGGCGGCTCCGCACCAGCGGGCCCGGTCACGCGACGGCGGCCCCCTGGTCGTACGGCGCGGCGATCTGCGCGAGGCCGTCAGGGAGGGGCGCGAGTCGAACCTCGTGCTGTTCTGCGTGGACGCGAGTGGCTCGATGGCGGCCCGCTCCCGGATGCGGGCGGTGAAGGGCGCTGTGCTGTCGCTGCTGCTCGACGCCTACCAGCGCCGCGACAAGGTGGGACTGGTGACCTTCCGTGGCGATGAGGCCACGCTGGCGCTGCCCCCCACCTCCAGCGTCGAGCTGGCCTCCGGACGGCTGGCGGCGCTGCCGACGGGGGGGCGCACCCCGCTCGCCGCCGGCCTGCGGCGCGCCGCCCGGGTGCTCGCCACCGAGCGGCTGCGCGACCCCCGGCGGCGCCCGCTGCTGGTGGTCGTCACCGACGGCCGGCACACCTCGGGGCCCGACCCGGTGGAGATCGCCCGGCGGCTCGCCGCCGACGGCGTCGCGAGCGTGGTCGTCGACTGTGAGCACGGCCCGGTACGGCTCGGCATGGCCGGCCGGCTGGGCGCCGCCCTCGAAGGGGTGGTCCTGAGGCTCGACGAGCTGGCGGCCGAAGGGCTGGCCGACGTGGTGCGCGACGTGAGAAGGGTGGCGTAGATGCCGCAGGGCAGGCCGGTGGCGGTGCCCGACGACGGGCTGACGACGCGGGAGCGGCGCGGCCGCCCGCTCGTCATCGTGCACACCGGGGAGATGAAGGGGAAGTCGACGGCCGCCTTCGGCCTGGCGCTGCGCGCGTGGAACCAGGGCTGGCCGATCGGGGTGTTCCAGTTCGTCAAGAGCGCGAAATGGCGGGTCGGCGAGGAGGCGGCGCTGCGCGCCCTCGGGCGGCTGCACGGCGAGACGGGCGAGGGCGCGCCGGTGAGCTGGCACAAGATGGGTGAGGGCTGGTCGTGGATCCAGCGGCCCGGCACCGAGGCCGACCACGCCGCCGACGCCCGCGAGGGCTGGGAGCAGGTCAGACGCGATCTGGCGGCGCAGACCTACCGGTTCTACGTCCTCGACGAGTTCACGTACCCGATGAAGTGGGGCTGGGTCGACGCCGCCGAGGTGGTCGCCGCGCTGCGGGACCGGCCGGGCAACCAGCACGTGGTGATCACAGGCCGCGACGCCGACCCGCGCCTCGTCGAGGCCGCGGACCTCGTGGTGGAGATGACCAAGGTCAAGCATCCGATGGACGCCGGCCAGAAGGGACAGAGGGGCATCGAATGGTGAGCATCCCCCGTGTGGTGGTCGCGGCCCCGGCCTCGGGCAGCGGGAAGACCACCGTCGCCACCGGGCTGATGGCGGCGCTGTCGGCCCGTGGCCTGGCGGTCTCGCCGCACAAGGCCGGCCCCGACTACATCGACCCCGGTTATCACGCGGTCGCGACCGGGCGGCCGGGGCGCAACCTCGACCCGTACCTGGTCGGCGAGGCCCTGGTGGCCCCGCTGTTCGCGCACGGCGCCCGGGGCGCGGACGTCGCCGTGGTCGAGGGCGTGATGGGCCTGTTCGACGGCCGGGGAGCGACCGGGGAGGCGTCCACGGCCCACGTGGCGCGGCTGCTCGGCGCGCCGGTGCTGCTGGTCGTCGACGCCTCCTCGCAGTCGTCGTCCGTGGCGGCGCTCGTCCACGGGTTCGCGACGTACGACCCGTCGGTCCGGGTCGCCGGGGTGGTGCTCAACCGGGTGGGGTCGCGGCGCCACGAGGAGATCCTGCGCGAGGCGCTGGCGCCGCTGGGCGTCCCGGTCGCCGGGGCGCTGCCGCGTGACGCCGCCGCGCACGTCCCGTCCCGGCATCTCGGGCTGGTGCCCGCCGGGGAGCGGGAAGGCGCGGCGCGGCGGGCCGTCGCGGCGCTCGGCGCGCTGGTCGAGCGGCACTGCGACGTCGAAGCGATCGTGCGCCTCGCCTCCTCCGCCCCGCCGCTCGCCGCCGTCCCCTGGTCCCCCGGCGACGCGGTGGGCGCGCCGGTGACGGGCCGCCCGACGGTGGCGCTCGCCGCCGGCCCCGCCTTCACGTTCTCGTACGCCGAGACCGCCGAGCTGCTCGCCGCGGCGGGAGCCGACGTCGCCCTCGTCGACCCGCTGCGGGACGAGGCGCTGCCCGCAGGCACGCGCGGGCTGGTGATCGGCGGCGGCTTCCCCGAGGTCCACGCCGCCGAGCTGTCGGAGAACCGTGCACTGCGCGACGACGTCGTACGGCTGGCCGCGCGCGGCCTTCCCGTGGTGGCCGAGTGCGCCGGGCTGCTGTACCTCGCCGAGTCGCTGGACGGCGTCCCCATGTGCGGGGTGCTTCCGGTCCGGGCCCGGATGACGGGGCGGCTGACGCTCGGCTATCGGGAGGCCGTACGGCACGACGGGCCCGTGGTGCGCGCCCACGAGTTCCACCGCACCGCCTGCTCCCCCTCAGCCGGGGAGACCGCGGCGTACACGCTGGCGGACGGCCGGCGGGAGGGGTTCGCCCGGGGCGGCGTGCACGCCTCCTACCTGCACCCGCACTGGGCGGGCGTGCCGCGCCTGGCGCGCGACCTCGTGGAGGCCGCCGCGTGAGGCCGGTCCTGACAGGGGTGGGCGTGGGCCCGGGAGACCCCGAGCTGGTGACGGTGAAGGGCGTTCGCACGCTGCGGGAGGCCGACCTGGTCGTCGTCCCCGTCGGCGACACCGGCGAGGAGGGGCGCGCCGAGCGCATCGTCCGCGCGCACGCCGACCGTGAGGTGCGCCGGCTCGTCTTCGCGCTCACCGACGGGCCGCGCCGCGACGACGCCTGGGACGAGGCGGGCGCGGCCGTGGCCGCCGCGTACGCGAACGGCTGCCGGACCGTCGCCTTCGCCACCATCGGCGACCCCAACGTCTACAGCACGTTCACCTATCTCGCGGAGACCGTGCGGAGGCTCGTGCCGGAGGTGGAGGTGCGCACGGTGCCCGGAGTGACGGCCATGCAGGCGCTCGCGTCAGGCAGCGGCACCGTCCTGGTCGAGGGCCGCGAGTCGCTCGCCCTGATGCCGCTGACCGCGGGGATCGGGACGCTGCGCCAGGCGCTCGACACCCATGACACCGTCGTGGCGTACAAGGGAGGGCGCGTGCTGCCGCAGGTGCTCGCCGCGGTCCGGGACGCCGGGCGGCTCGGCCAGGCGGTGTACGGCGCGGCGCTCGGGCTCCCGGACGAGCGGATCCGCGCCGCCGCGGGCCTCGACCCCGCCGTCCCGGCTCCGTACCTGTCGTCGCTGCTCATCACCCGCCCGCGTACGGCACGAGGGGGCCGGCTGTGAACGGCGGCGCCGCGGCGCGCGGATCGGTGACGTTCGTGGGGGCGGGGCCCGGCGCGGCCGACCTGCTCACGCTGCGCGGGGCCGCCGCGATCGGGCGGGCGGACGTCGTGGTGTGGGCCTCCAGCCTCGTGCACCCCGGCGTGCTCGCCCACGCCCGGCCGGGCGCGCGGCTGGTCGACTCGGCGGCGGCGCCGCTGGAGCAGGTGATCGGGATCTACGAGGAGGCGGCCAGGGACGGCCTGCACGTGGCCCGGGTGCACTCCGGCGACCCCGCGTTGTGGGGGGCGGTGCAGGAGCAGCTCGACCGGTGCGCGGCGATGGGCCTGGGGACGGAGATCGTGCCGGGGGTGTCCAGCTTCACCGCGGTCGCCGCCGCCGTGGGGCGGGAGCTCACGATCCCCGAGGTCGCGCAGTCGGTCGTCCTCACCCGGCTGGAGGGCGGCAAGACGCCCATGCCTCCGGGCGAGACGGTCAGGGAGTTCGCCGCGCACGGGACGACGATGGCGCTGTTCCTGTCGGCCGCCCGCTCGGGGCAGCTCCAGGAGGAGCTCCTGGCGGGCGGCTACCCGCCGGAGACGCCGTGCGTGGTCGGCTACCGGGTGACGTGGGAGGACGAGCTCGTCCTGCGCTGCCGTCTCGACGAGCTCGCCGGCACCGTGCGGGCGCACAAGCTGTGGAAGCACACGCTGGTGCTCGTCGGGCCCGCCCTGGACGCCGAGGGCACCCGCTCGCACCTCTACCACCCGGGGCACTTCCACGGGTACCGCCGTCCCGATCCCGCCGCCCGCCGCGCGCTGCGGTCCTCGCGGGGCACGCCATGAGCGGCCCGCGGGAACCGGCGCGGGGCAGCGAGCCAGCCGGGGGGCCGGCGCCGGAAAGCGCGCGGGAATCGGAACCCGTGCGCACCGAGGGCCCGGCGCTGCGGGAGCCGGACCTGCCGCGGACGATGCGCGTGCGAAAGCGCGCCCTGCGCACGGGCTGGACCACGGGCACGTGCAGCGCCGCGGCGGCCAAGGCCGCCAGCATCGCGCTCGCGTCCGGCGGCACCCCGCCGGTCGTGGACACGCCGCTGCCGGGGGGCGGCCGGGTGACGCTGCCGGTGGACTCCTACGACATCCGCGCGGACCGGGCCGTCGCCGTCGTCGTGAAGGACGCGGGCGACGACCCGGACGTGACGCACGGCGCGCACATGACGGCGACCGTCTCCTGGCGGGCCGAGGCCGGGGTGGAGCTGGACGGCGGAGTCGGCGTCGGCGTCGTCACCCGGCCGGGGCTCGGCCTGGAGGTCGGCGGACCGGCCATCAACCCGACGCCGCGTGCGCAGATCACCCAGGCGGTCGGCGAGATCGTCGACCTCGGGCGCCGGGGCGTCCGCGTGGTCATCAGCGTGCCCGAGGGAGAACGGATGGCTCGCAAGACCACCAACGCCCGGCTCGGCATCCTGGGCGGGATCTCCATCCTCGGCACAAGCGGGGTCGTGCGGCCCTTCTCCACGGAGTCGTGGCGCTCCTCGGTGGTCCAGGCGATCGGCGTCATGGCGGCACAGGGCGAGCGCACCCTGGTCATGTCGACCGGCGGGCGCACCGACCGGGCCGCCATGCTGCTGCGTCCCGACCTTCCCGAGGTCTGCTTCGTCGAGGTCGGCGACTTCACCGGCGCGGCGCTGCGCCGGGCCGCCGAAGAGGGGCTCGCCGACGTCGTGTTCGTCGGAATGGTGGGCAAGCTCGCCAAGCTGGCGGCCGGGGTGCTCATGACCCACTACACCCGTTCCAAGATCGATCTGGCCCTGCTGGCCGACATCACCCGGGAGGCGGGCGGCGGTCCGGAACTCGCCGGTGCGGTGGACGGCGCCAACACCGCCCGGCACGCGTACGAGCTGTGGGAGGCGGCGGGGCTGCTCGGACCGGCCGGGCGGCTGGTGTGCCGCCGGGTCAAGGAGGTCCTGGAGCGGTTCAGCGACGGCGCGCTCACGGCCACCGTCGTGATGGTCGATCCCGACGGCCGCGCCTCGGTCGCCTCCAGCGAGGAGGCGACGCCGTGACCCGGACGAGCCCGCCGGCGTCCCCGGGCATTCCTGCCTCCTTGGGCGTTCCGGTGTCCTCGCGCGTTGTGGGGGACGATGCGGCCACGGTGAGAGAGGCGGCGCAGGCGGGTGCCCGGACGAGCGCCGCGAGCCCCACGCGGGGCGTGACCGTCATCGGCGTGGACGACCGGCCGCCCGCGGCGTGGGCGGCGGAGCGGCTCGCCGGGGCGACCCTGGTCGTCGGCGCGGCACGGCACCTCGACGCGCTCGCGGTTCCGGCGCGCGCCGCCCGGCACGTGCTCGGCGACGTCGCCGCGGGGATCGACGCGATCCGGCGCCACCCCGGCCCGGCCGTCGTGCTCGCCTCCGGCGACCCCGGCTTCTTCGGCATCGTCCGCCTGCTCCGCGAGCGTGGTGTCGACGCCGAGGTGGCTCCCGCCGTGTCGTCGGTCGCCTCGGCGTTCGCGCTCGCCGGGCACAGCTGGGACGACGCGGTCGTCGTCAGCGCCCACGGGCGGGACCCGCGCCGCGCGATCAACGCCTGCCGTGCCCTGCCGAAGGTCGCCGTGCTCACCGCGCCGGGGAGCGGCCCGGCGGAGATCGCCACCGCCCTGCGGGGCTGGCCCCGCCGTCTCGTCGTGGCGGAACGGATCGGTGCGCCGGATCAGCGGATCACCGAGTGCACGCCGGAGCAGGCCGCCTCCCGCGCGTGGGCCGACCCCAACGTGGTGCTGACGCTCGCCGAGCGTCCGGCGCCCCGGGGCTGGGCGGCGCCGCGCCGGCAGGGCCCCGAGCGCTGGGCGCTGCCTGAGGAGTCGTTCGACCACCGCGACGGGATGATCACCAAGGCGGAGGTGCGGGCGCTGGCGCTCGCCCACCTCGGCCCCGGAGTGGGCGACCTCGTCTGGGATCTCGGTTGTGGCAGCGGCTCGGTGGCCGTCGAGTGCGCGCGGTTCGGCGCCGCCGCGCTGGCGGTGGACCGCGACGGCGGCCAGTGCGACCGGGCACGCCGCAACGCCGCCGCCCACGATGTGGAGGTGCGCGTGGTCCACGCGGACGCGCCCGCCTGCCTGGCCGGCCTGCCCGATCCCGACACGGTCTTCGTGGGCGGCGGCGGCCCCGATGTGGTCGCCGAGGCGGCGGGACGTGGCGCCCGCTCCGTCGTGGTGGCGCTGGCCGCCGTCGACCGGGTGCCCGCCGCCCGCGACGCCCTGCGGGCGCGGTCGTACGACGTCGGCGGCATGACCGTCACAGCGAGCCGGTTCGCCGACCTGCCCGGCGGGGCCACCCGCCTCGCCGCGACCAACCCGGTCTTCCTCGTGTGGGGGCACCGATGACGCCCGAGGAGGAGGCCCGCATGACCCCCGAGAGGCCGATGGACGGCATGGCGATGACCGGGCCCGTGAACGGACCGGCGGACGGGCGTGGGGACGGACCGGCGGACGGGCCGGTGAACGGACCGGCGGACGGGCGTGGGGACGGACCGGCGGACGGGCGTGGGGACGGGCCGCTGATCGGGCTGGTGACGGCGACGAAGGCGGGCCGTGCCGCCGCCGGCCTGCTCGGTGAGCGGTGGCCGGCCGTCCGCCGGTACGCCGTGACGGACCTGGAGCGGGCCTGGCGGGAGTGTGACCAGATCGTCTGCTTCCTGGCGGTCGGAGCGGCCGTCCGGCTGCTCGCTCCGCTGCTGGCGGACAAGCGCCGCGATCCCGGCGTGGTGTGCGTGGACGAGGCGCGCCGATTCGCGATCGCCGTCGTGGGCGGGCACGCCGGAGGCGCCAACACCCTCGCGTACCGGGTGGCCGACGCTCTCGGCGCCACACCCGTGGTCACCACCGCCACCGACGCCACCGGCACCGGGCCGCTCGACGAGCTCGGCGGGCTCGGCATGCCGGTCGAGGGCGACGTGGCGGCGGTGACCCGGGCGATGCTCGACGGCGACGAGGTGACGCTGGCCGCGGACGCCCTCTGGCCGCTGCCGCCGCTCCCCGTCGTCCCCCTGCCCGTCGTCCCGAGCGGCGTCGGCTCACTCGCCCTCACCCCGGCCGTGATGGTCACCGACCGCGTCGTGGAGCCGCCCCGGCCGTCCGTCGTCGTACGGCCGCCGAGCCTCGTCGTCGGCGTCGGCGGCAGCCGGGGCGTCACCTCGGACGAGGTGCTCACCCTGATCACGACGGCCCTGCGGGACGCGGAGCTGGCCGCCGGCTCGGTCGTACGGCTGGCGACCGCCGACGTCAAGGCCGGCGAGCCCGGGATCGTGGAGGCGGCCCGAGCGCTCGGAGTGCCACTGGTGACCTACCCCGCCGGCAGGCTGGCGGAGATCGAGGTGCCCCACCCGAGCGAGGTGGTCCGGGACGCCGTCGGCACTCCCAGCGTCGCCGAGGCGGCGGCACTCGCGGGCGGCGGCGACCTCGTCGTGCCGAAACGCAAGTCGCCGATGGCGACGGTCGCCGTGGCACGCCTGCGGCCCCGGGGCCGGCTCGCGATCGTCGGTCTCGGGCCCGGGGCCCGTGACCTGGTGACGCCGCGCGCTGTCGCCGAGCTGCGCCGCAGCGCGTACGTCGTGGGGCTCGACCAGTACGTCGCGCAGGTACGCGACCTGCTGCGCCCCGGCACGCACGTGGTGGAATCCGGCCTCGGCGCGGAAGAGGAGCGGGCACGCACCGCCGTGCGCCTGGCCGCGGACGGGCACGCGGTCGCGCTCGTGGGCAGCGGCGACGCCGGGATCTACGCGATGGCGAGCCCCGCGCTGGAGTGCGCCGACGACACGTTCGACGTGGTCGGCGTGCCGGGGGTGACGGCGATGCTCGCGGCCTCCGCCCTGCTCGGCGCGCCGCTCGGCCACGACCACTGCGCGATCAGCCTGTCGGACCTGCACACCCCGTGGGAGGCGATCGAGCGGCGGGTGCGGGCGGCTGCGGAGGCCGACCTGGTGGTCGCCTTCTACAACCCCCGTTCACGGCAGCGGGGCTGGCAGCTGCCCAAGGCGCTGGAGATCCTCGCCCGGCGGCGTCCGCCCGGCACTCCCGTCGGTGTGGTCACCGACGCGACCCGCGAGAGGGAGGCCGTGTCACTCACCACACTCGGCGGCCTCGACGTGGGGACCGTGAGCATGCGCAGCGTCGTCATCGTCGGCTCGACGCGGAGCCGGGTCGTGGCGGGCCGGTTCGTCACGCCGCGGGAGTACGCATGGCAGCGCTGAGCGACTCCGGCCCCCGTGCCGTCACCGGAACCGGAACCGTCACCGGAACCGGGGCCGGGGCCGGGGCCGATCGCGGGACCAGAGCCCGGTTCCCAGCCGTGGCCGCGACCACCGCGACGGCGTACACGGCCTCCTATGCCGTGACGGCGGAATGCGCGGGGTGCGGCGCCTGCCTGCTCACCTGCCCGGAACACGCCATCCGGCCGGGTGAGAGCGGGGCGCTGCTGGTGCTCGGCGACCGGTGCAGCGGTTGCGGCGAGTGCGTGGAGGTCTGCCCGGTGGACGCCGTCGTGCGGATCAGTCCAGACGAACGGCTCGACCCGGCTGTGCGGAACAGCCCATACGAACAGCTCGACCCGGCCGTGCGAAACAGCCCGGCCGAACCGATCAGGCCAGTCGTGGAGGTGCGCCGATGAGTTCCCCGACGTACGCGCATTCCCGGTGGACGGCCGGCGAGCGGATGCGGATCGGCGGCATCGTCGCCGTCGTGGCCGTGCTGCACATCGCCGGCTGGTCGCTGTACCTGTACTACGCCGACGGACTCGCCGGGGCGGGCGCGTTCGCGGGCGCCGGAACCCTCGCCTACAGCCTCGGCATCCGTCACGCCTTCGACGCCGACCACATCGCGGCGATCGACGACACCACCCGGCTCATGCTCCAGCGGGGCAGCCGCCCGGTGGGCGTCGGCTTCTTCTTCGCGCTCGGCCATTCCACCGTGGTGCTGGCGCTCGCCCTGATCGTCGCGGCGGCCGCGGGCGCCGCCGGGGACGGCGTCGAGAGCTTCCGGCACATCGGCGGCGTCGTCTCGCAGGTCGTGGCGATGTCGTTCCTGCTGCTCGTGGCGGTGCTCAACGGCCTGGTGCTCGCCGGTGTCATCGGCCTGTGGCGGCGGATGACCCGGGGAGCCCTCGGCCGGGACGAGCTGGAGCTCCTCCTTCTCAACCGTGGCCTGCTCAACCGCATTCTCGGCCGCCGCGCGCGGGGGATGATCCGGTCCTCCTGGCACATGTACCCGGTCGGCCTGCTGTTCGGGCTGGGCCTGGAGACGGCGAGCGAGGTGACGCTGCTGGCGCTGTCGGCGAGCACGGCCTCCCAGGGCGGGCTGCCCACTCTCGCCGTCCTCACCCTGCCCCTGCTGTTCGCCGCCGGGATGACGGCGTGCGACACCGCCGACAGCCTGCTGATGTCGCGGGCCTACTCGTGGGCCTATCGCAGCCCCGCCCGGCGGCTGTACTACAACGCGGCCACCACCGGGATGACCGTGGTCGTCGCCGCGTTCATCGCGACCGTCTACCTCGCGGGGCTCCTGGTGGACGCCACCGGGGCGGGCGGCCCGCTCGCCGCGTACGCCGGGCTCGCGGACCGTTTCGAGGTGCTCGGCTACGTGATCGTCGCGCTGTTCGTCACCGCGTGGGCGGTCGCCGCCCTCGTGTGGCGGCTGTCCGGGCTTGGACGGAGGTACGCCGAGTGAGGGCCGTCCACCCCATCGAGGCGCGCTCGTACGAGATCCTCCGCTCGCGCGCCGACACCTCGTTCCTGCCGCCGCTGACCCGGGCCGTCGTCGAGCGGGTCGTCCACGCCAGCGCCGACCTCGGCTATCTCCACGACGTCGTGGTCTCGTCGGAGGAGGACCTCCGGGCGGCCGTGGACGCCCTGCGCGCCGGGGCCCCGGTCGTCACCGACGTCGAGATGGTCGCCTCCGGCATCACCGGGGTCACCCCGGTCTGCCACATCCGCGGCGCCGTGGCCCGGGACGGGCTGACCCGCAGCGCCGCCGCGATCCGGCTGGCGTACGACGAGGTCGGCCCCGGGGCGGTCTGGGCCGTCGGCAACGCCCCGACGGCACTGGAGGAGCTGCTGCGCCTCGACGCCCGGCCCGCCCTCGTCGTGGGCCTGCCCGTGGGCTTCGTCGGCGCCGCCGAGTCCAAGGAGGCGTTGCGGGCGTCCGGCCTGCCCGCCGTCAGCAACCGCGGCGAGAAGGGCGGCTCCGCCGTCGCCGCCGCGGCCGTCAACGCACTGCTCTACTGGGAGGCACCGTGATCGACCGGACAGGGATCGACCGGACGGACGCGGGCGGCCGGGCGCTGCTCCTCGTGGGGCACGGCACGCGGGACGCCGAGGGCGTCCGCGACTTCCACCGCTTCGTCGACCTGGTGGCGGACCGGGCGGACGTGCCGGTCGCCGGGGGGTTCATCGAGCTGTCCCGCCCGCCCCTGCGTGAGGCGGTCGCCTCCCTGGTGGCCGCCGGGCACACGCGGCTCGGCGTCGTCCCGCTGGTGCTGGTCGCGGCCGGGCACGCCAAGGGAGACATCCCGGCGGCACTCCACCGCGAGATCGCCCGCCATCCCGGGCTTCGCCACGCGTACGGCAGGCCGCTCGGGCCGCATCCCGCGCTGCTCGGCCTGCTCGACGAGCGGATCGACGCCGTCGTCGGCCCCTCGGAGCGGGCGGACACCACCGTCGTCCTCGTGGGCCGTGGCTCCACCGACCCCGACGCCAACGCCGAGCACGTCAAGGTGGCCAGGCTCCTGTGGGAGGGCCGCGGGCTGGCCGCGGTGGAGCCCGCGTTCATCAGCCTGGCCTCCCCCGGCGTCCCCGCCGCCCTGGAGCGGGCCCGGCTCCTCGGGGCCAGGCGCGTCGTCGTCCTGCCGTACTTCCTGTTCAACGGGCTGCTTCCGGCCCGTACGGCGGAGCAGGCGCGGGCGTGGGCCGCCGGGCACCCGGAGGTGGACGTGCGCTGCGCCGGCGTGATCGGGCCCGCGCCGGAGCTGGCCGGCCTCGCCCTGGAACGCTACCGGGAGGCGCTGCGAGGCGACATCAGGATGAACTGCGACACGTGCGTCTACCGCGTGGCCATGCCCGGTCACGAGCACCGGGTGGGCGTCGCGCAGCACCCGCACGACCACCCCGACGACCCGGCGCACGTCCACGCGCACGCCTGACGCCGTACCGCGTCCTTGACCTGAACCTTACTTCAACTTGCATCGTTGGACGGGGGCCCGCCCGGGGCCTGGAGTGAGGAGAGGTCTGTGCGCGCTGTCCGGCAGTACGAGTTCGGCCCGGCGGAGAACCTGCGCTATGAGGAGGTCCCTGACCCGCACCCGGGGCCGGGTCAGGTGCGGATCGCGGTCGCCGCGTCCGGGGTGCATCTGGTGGACACGGTGATCCGCGCCGGCGTGGCGAGAGGGCCTTTCCCGCTCCCGGAGCTGCCCATGACGCCGGGGCGCGAGGTGGCGGGCGTCGTCGACGAGGTGGGTGAGGGGATCGACGAGAGCCGGCTCGGACGGCGGGTCGTGGCGCATCTGGGCATGGCCAGCGGAGGCTACGCGGAGCTGGCGGTCACAGGTGTGGGCGCTCTGCACGAGCTGCCCGCCGATCTGGATCCGGCCGCGGCGGTCGCGATGGTGGGCACCGGCCGCATGACCATGGGGATCCTCGAACTCGCCTGCCTGACAGCGGACGACGTGGCCCTGGTCACCTCGGCGGCCGGCGGCACCGGCACCCTGCTCGTCCAGGCGGCGCTGAACGCGGGGGCCGCGGTCGTGGGGGTGGCGGGCGGACCTGCCAAGGTCGAGCGGGTGCGGAAGTCGGGCGCGCACATCGCGGTGGACTACACGGCGCCCGACTGGCCCGAGGAGGTGCGCCGGGAGCTGGACGGCCGTGAGGTGACCGTCGCGTTCGACGGCGTGGGGGGCGAGGCGGGCCGGGCGGCCATGGACCTGCTCGGCCCCGGCGGGCGGATCGTGCTGTTCGGCTTCTCCTCCGGAGAGCCCACGTCCTTCACGTCCGCGGACCTGTTCCGCCGCGGACTCTCGGCCGTCGTCGCCCTCGGGCCGCGGATCATGAATCTCCCCGGCGGCCTGCGGGCGCTTGAGGAGCGGTCGCTCGCCGAGGCCGCCGCCGGCCGCCTCGTGCCCGCGGTGCAGGCCTTCGCCCTGAAGGACGCCGCCGCCGCCCACGCGGCCCTGGAGAGCCGGGCCACATCCGGCAAGGTCGTCCTTCTCCCCTAGAGGGCCTGTGTGGAGTTCCGGCAGGACGGCACGCTGTACGAATGGCCTTCGCACCGGAGATCGTCCAACAGCCCAACTGGCGATGGTGACGGGTGCCGCCCCCGCGCGTGCCGAGCGCCACTGCCGGTGGCGGCGCCTGGACCTGTCCCGGCAAGCCCTGCTGGTCCTGGCCCATCTACGCCTTCGCCGACAAGGGATATCAAGGCGTGGGCGGCAGCATCCGCACGCCGTTCAAAGGCCATCGGCTGCGGCCGCCGCTGTCGCGCCATCAGCGCTCGGTCAACCGCGCGCACGCTCGCATCCGCGCCTGCGGGGACGTGCCGTTGCCACTTTGAAGATCTGGAAGGTCCTGACCCGGCTGCGCTGCTGCCCGCATCGCGCCACCACGATCGTGCAGGCCATCCTCGTCCTGCAGCTCATCGAAGAAGGCCGCTACTCAGAATGAAAGTGCTCATTGATGAGCGGGTGGCGCAGGCTGGGGTGCCGCTTTCGGTGGCCGGCTTGTATCCGTCGTTGCACCTGAACCTGAGTGAGTGCTATCGCAAGCGGGGCGATCTCGGTCGCGTCCGTAAGCGCCTCCAGCAGGCACGGGCCGGGATCGGCGCACTTGGCGACGACGGGTATGGGCAGCTCATCAAGGGGAGCCCGGAGCGGCTGGCCGAACGGTTGGGTGACGCCACCTGACCGCGCCCGGCGAATTCTTGCACCACCCGTTGATCTTCTTCGTGGATGCCTGACTCGATGCATCGCGTCAGGCGGCAAGCGAGTCACGACAACTCGTGGAGTTGTTTCAACTCTGTCAGATGGCGACCGTTTTCGTCGGGACGCACAGGGGCCGGGTCCGGAGCTGGTAGGAGACGGCGGCGATGGCCAGTGCCCAGCCGTATCCGCCGAACGCCAGCGACGCCGCTCCGCCGATGCCGAACAGGTCCGTTGCACTGCCCAGGACGCCCGCGACTGCAAGGATCATGCTTCCGGTGCCGTACAGGGCAAGAGTCGGCGCGACCACCCAGACCGGTGTCAGCGGCAGGAACCGAGGCACCCGCCTGCCCGCCAGCCACAACGTCCAGCGGGGAAAGACCATACCCCACGGCCGGACAAGTCCCAGTAGCAGGAACACGGCGAGCCCGACGCCACAGACCCCCGCCAGCAACATGTACCAGGTCGGCCGGAATTCGCCGGGCTCGATTCCGGGGACCCCGGCCGCGCCGAGGGCGTGCAGAATGATGTACGGAAGGAACGCGCAACTACCGATGTGGGCGATCCGCCGCACCGTGGAGGGCGCCGCGTGCGGTGCGGGATATTGCCGCCCCGAGACCTGCGGCGGATGCGGCTGGCCGCACCGGGGGCAGACACCGGCACTACGGCGGGCATGCGCCAGCGCGGCGGCCACGAACAGGGCTCCAACGACGGTCAGGCACAACCGTTCGGCGAAGGTCACCCAGTCGCTCTCGCCCTGGCGGTCGGTGATGGCACCGGTCAGGACCAGCTCGATCACGTTGAGCAGCACCCAGGAGCTACCCACCAGGGCCAGCGCCGCCACGCCCCACGCGCCGGCCGACAAGACACGAGGCGGCACTCGTGCGCCCCACGGGCGTACGGTGGCGGCCGCGACCACGGATCCGATGAGCAGCACGGCCGCGCCCGGCCACGTGACGTCGGGCACGCCGATGTCCGTGACGCCGAGGAACGAGCGATACCCCGTGAACGCGGCCACCAGCAGCACACAGCCGTACACGGCGGCCGCTCCGCTCGCGGCGTGACCCGCCCACGACGCCCATCGCTGCCACCATCTGATCGATGACGCGACCGCATGGTCATCGGGACGTCTCATGCGGACCTCCGCCGGTTGAAGGAAGACCTCGGAAGTCTGCCCCGCCGAACCTTTGATTTCACTGAGGGGCGCTGAGAACCCTCTCAGGGGGTGTTTGAGAGGTGATCGTTCGGTCCCATCGAAGGCAAGGCGTCCCGCTGCTTGCCCCTCATCGGAAGTATGATCGGTAAGCTGCCGATCAACAGTGCAGGTGATCTTGACGTGAGTGGGATGAGCAGCGGTGTTTCCGGGCGGCCCGTCGCCGTCTTCGACCTCGATGACACTCTGGTACGCGGCGACTCCTTCGGCCGTTTCCTGCGCGTGCTGCTCCTACGTGGTCCTGGTCGTGCGGCGGCCTCCCTGATGTCGGCGGTGTTCCTGCTACCGTTGTTCTTCCTGCCTCCCACCAGACGTCTGGCCATCGCGGGCTTCCTGTGGCTGGCCACGGTCGGTGTGCCGTCGTCCCGCTTCGCCGAACTGGCCGAGGAATTCGCCGCCGCGCACACCGCAGGGCCTCGCCGTATCGCCGTGGCGTTGCAGCGGCTCCACGCCCATCTGGATGCCGGTGACCGGGTCGTCGTCGCCACTGCCTGCGCCGATCCCGTGGCCACTGCCGTATGCCGGGGGCTGGGCCTGGACACGGTGGAGGTCGTCGCTGCGCAACTGCGGCGCGGCCGCTGTTCCTTCCGAGCGGTTCGCGGCTGTCTTGGCGCCGAGAAGGTCCTCCGGTTACATGAGGCGGGTATCGCCATCCCGGTGGCCTACGCCTACACCGACAGCGCCACCGATCTCCCGTTGCTGCAGTCCGCGACGCATCGCTATCTGATCGATCCCACGCCGCGAGGCCTCCAACGTGTCGGTGATGAGCTGGGAACCGAGTTCACCGTCCTGAGAAGCCGTCCTGTGGACGCGTAGGACCGCAGGCATGACACGACAGCCCTTTCTGCCCCTCTGACCTCACCGATGAGCAGTGGGAGTTGATCGAACCGCTGCTTCCCGCTCCGCACCGGGACGGCCGCAAGGAGAGACGTCCCCGCCGGGACATCGTGGACGCGATCCTGTACGTGGTGCGCACCGGCTGCTCCTGGCGGCGACTGGAGGCACCTGGCGCTGGTAGGAGCTGAGGGGAGCGCCGGTACCCTCAGCTATGGCTCCACGGCTTCTTCGCTCCGTTGGTGGGGCGCCTGTTCCCCGAACTGCTACCCAAGGCAGGCAGCACCGCCTGGTCGGGACAGCGTGCCGCGCCTCGGGCCATGTGGCCCGAGCGACTCCCTGGCGACTTCACGGCGGACCTGATGATCCTCCTGCACTGGAACGACACCGGTGCCAGGCTGAGGCCCGTGCTGGCGGACGACTGGACCAATCCCCAACGGCCGAAACCCGATCTCCTGTCTCAGGAGTTCTCGCTCCTCGTTCAGCACGCAGTCCGGCGCAAACGTGTCGCTGAGGACCGCATACCTGCGCTCGATGCCTGGTTCGCGACCGTCCACGAGTTGATGGCCCAGTACCAGCACGAGCGTGACGATCCTCGGGACTTCGAGAATGAGCTTCTTCAAGGTTCCCTACAGGAGCTCGACAAAAGGCTGAACTCGTCGTCGGCTCCGCAGACGCGTCCGGGAGACGGCACCTGACCCTGCCGACTCCGCCCTCCTCCCGAAAGTGCTCGAGCTCGTCGAATAGGTTATCCAGCGGCGGCGCAGCGCTAAGCCCATCGGGAGTGCTTCAAAGGGGGACAGGGGACGATCGCGGGGAGTCGTCTGATGCGGCCGGTCGTCGAGCGGGGTGTGCCGCGAACAGGGCCGGCGGACCGGGCCTGACAGGTTGAGACCGCTCCGGCGCGATGGAATCGTTGCCGGGGCGGCACGATCATGGAGGTGCCGCCCCGCCGACCACAGGAGGACCCGCGCACATGAACCACCCCGAGACGTACGAGATCCACCCTGTGGGAGTGATCCGTTCCCCTCTCCGGTCCCGTTCGGAGGCCCCGAAGCAGGGCGACGAGGGGGCTCCCGACGCGTGGCTGGAGATCGGCCCGGCCTTCGCTGAGGCGCTCGACGGGGTGGCCCCCGGTGCCGAGATCCTCATCCTCACCTGGTTCCACGAGGCCGATCGGGACGCGCTGACGGTGCGTCCGCGCGGGGACGCGACGCGGCGGATGTCGGGGGTCTTCGCCACGCGGTCACCGGACCGGCCCAACCCCATCGGCCTGCACAGAGTCACCGTGGTGGGCCTCGAAGGCGGGGCCGACGGCGGGAGCCGCGTGCTCGTGCGCCCCTTGGAGGCCATCGACGGCACGCCGGTGGTCGACGTCAAACCGGTGCTCGACGCCTTCGACCGCTGAGACCGGCACAGGCGAGCGGGCATCCGGTCGTCAGGCATTCACATCGGGCTCCAAGCGCGAATCGCAGAAATGGAGCTCCATTTATGGGAGACGGTAGGCCGCGGGACCACGGTAAGCCACACATCCGGATACGTCGAGGGCGTGGGGTTGACAGCGCGTGACTCCGCGACATCATACGGTTAGAGAGCATCTCCGCAGATCAGGGCCGCCAGCTTAGCTGTGACGTGATTTATGGTTATAGGAATAGATAAAGCGCCGAGAATTGCTGGAGAAGCAGAATGATCCGGCTACGGTTATGCGATTGAGACCGTATTCGCGGTGCTCCCTCGGGCGGATTCCGACGTCTTCCCATTACTTGGCGGGCAACGGGAACGATCGGCGTTTCCGTGAATCACCCGCCTGTGGAGGGCTGTCATCGTGCGAGGATCCGCCGGCCGTACCCGTCCCGGACGTGGGAACGGAGCGCGCCGCGGTTCACCCTTCGGAGAGGTGTGGGTCAGCGGCGCGTTCTCGATCATCACTTCGGTCATCGTGACACTGGGATCGATCTACACCGCCTCCCTGTCCTCCTCGGATGACAGGTGGCCTCCTCCTCCCCCGCCGCCTCACGGTTGCGTCGCCCGCTGCCCCTACCCGTCCCCGTGCGGTCCCCGCGGCCATCACCCCGACGGCGGGAGAGACACGACGGACACGCACGGCCGTGGCGAGCCGGACGACCTGCCGGGTGGTCCTCCGTCGTTCGGCCAGGCGAGCACCGAAGGCGCCGGCCTCGCGACTGTCCGCGCGGAATGCTGACGGGCCCGTCGACGACAGCGCGCTCCCCCCGTCCGCAGATCGATGCGGTCGATGTGGGCGTGGTAGCCGCCTTCGACGCTCACATGGATGGCGCCGTCCCGGTACGCGACTCCACGCGGCACGCCGAGGACCTTCACGGCGATCTCCTCCGGCCACCCGTCGCCGGGGTGGAACCGGAGCGCATCCTTGCCAGCACGCCGGGTCAGGTGACGAGCCGCTGCGGGGCCCGCCTGAGCCCATGCCATGGCCTTCGGGCAGCCGGTGAGGGATGCTCGGAACTGAGGGAGTCCCACGGGCGGGAGCGAGATCATGACGTGGGCGAGGCGGATGACCGCCGCCCTGGCCGCTGCGGGCCTGCTGGCGGCGGGATGCGGCACGGCGGAGCGGCCCGGACCGGCGGCGAGCGCGGGGTCCCCCGCGACAGCGACCTCCACCGGGCCCTCTACCGGGCCGTCCACCGTGCCCTCCACCGTGCCCTCCACCGTGCCCTCTACCGGGGCCGCCGCCGCGGATTCCGCCACCGCGAGTCCGGCTGCCACGAGTCCCGGCGGGCGCGGGGAGACACGCTCCCCCTCCCCCCGGCCGTTCGCGGGCGGGTACCAGCCGCTGTGGCCGTTCCAGGACGAGGGACAGGCCCGCACGTGGCAGCTGTCGTACCGCTCGGGCGGGCATCAGCCCTGGCATCTGGACGCCGGGCGGACGGCGCTGGCCTTCACCGGCTATCTGGGCTTCCCGGAGCTGGACCGGGTCGTCCGCCGCACGGTCACCGGATCACACGCGCGCGTGGCGGTCGGCTACCGGAGCCAGGAAGGCGGCCGGGTCCTGACCGCGGCGGTCGTCCACCTCGTCCGGCTCGGCACGGGCCGCGACGCGCCCTGGGAGGTGGTGGGGACCGACGACACCGCTTTCAGCCTGACGACTCCGGCGTACGGCAGCCGCGTCTCGTCGCCCATGCGGGTCGGCGGCAGGATCACGGGGGTGGACGAGAGCATCCGCGTCCGAGTGCTGCGGCCCTCGTCGCCGGCCCCGCCGGCCGATCACTGCTGTGTGCCCGCCGGGGGCGAACGCAGGCCCTGGTCGGCCGTGATCTCGTTCACCGCGGCACCCGGGCAGATGCTCATCGTCGTGGCGAGCACCGGCGGGCACGTGGCGAAGGTCGAGCGGTTCGCGGTGACGGGCGTCCGGGTGGCCCCAGGCGGATGACCCTCCGCGGGGGTCACCGCCGCCGATGACGTGGGGAGGGGTCAGTGCCCCCGGCGGATCCACTCCTCAAGGTGGGGAGCCTCGGCGCCGATCGTCGTGCTGTCACCATGACCGGTGTGCACCACGGTCTCGGGCGGCAACGTGAGCAGCCGTTCGCGGATCGACTCGATGATCACGCCGAAGTCGGAGAACGACCGCCCGGTGGCGCCCGGCCCGCCCTTGAAGAGGGTGTCGCCGGTGAACAGGACCCCAAGCTCGGGCGCGTGGAAACAGCAGGCGCCGGGCGCGTGGCCGGGCGTGTGCAGGACGTCCAGCCGCGTCCCCGCGACCTCGATGACCTGCCCGTCGGCCAGGTCGCCGCCGGGCTCCACGCCCGGGTGGGTGAGCCGCCACAGCGGCAGGTCGGCGGGGTGCAGCAGGATCGGGGCGCCGGTGGCGCGGCCGAGCTCCGGCGCGACCCTGACGTGGTCGTCGTGCGCGTGGGTCGCGAGGACGGCGACGACCCGCCTGCCGGCGATCAGGTCCACGATCGCGGTCACGTCATGAGGGGCGTCGAAGACCACGCATTCGGCGTCGTCGCCGAGCACCCAGACGTTGTTGTCCACGTCGAACGTCTGGCCGTCCAGGCTGAACGTGCCGGACGTGACGGCGTGGTCGACGCGCGGGCTCATCGGGACATCACCATCGAACTGATCATTCTCCCATCGTGCCCGCCGGTGGCGGCCCCTCGAACGCGGCCCCCACACCAGGCGGGGCGGCTCGGGCCGGGTGTCCGTGACCGGGATGGCCTCGCTTCCGACCGCGTGCCCGGCCCCTGGATCGACGGGCCGCTACATTTGACGCATCGCAATATGACGCATCGCAATATGACGCATCGCAATATAGCGCCACCCGGAAGGGTGCCTACCGGGGGTCGCGGGGCCCGGCGGGCGCGAGAGCGGCCTGGTAGGCCCGGCTGATCCCCGTGGCGACGTCAAGGAGCGGGTCGGCCAGCCGTCGCAGCTCCCTGACCCGGCGCGACGAGACGACGATGCCGACGGCCGCCACGGGCCGCCCGTCCACCAGGATCGGCGCCGCCGCCGAGCAGGAGCCGAGCGTCATCTCCTCGTGGGTGGTCGCGTACCCCCGGGCCCGCGCCAGGGCGAGATCGCGCGCGAGCCGCCCCGGCTCGGTGATCGTGTGCGGGGTGGGCCGCTCCAGCGGCCGGGACAGGTACGACGCGACGAACCAGGCCGGTTCGAACGCCAGCAGGGCCTTGCCGACGCCGGTCGGGTGCAGGGGCAGGCGGCTGCCGGTCCGCGACAGGATCGGGACGGCCCGCTTGCCGTGCACCTTGTCGACGTACAGGACCTCCATGCCGTCGCGGACGGCGAGATGCACGTTCTCGCCCGTGCCGGCGAGCAGGTCCTGGAGCCAGGGGTGGGCGATCTCCTGGAGCGGGTCGGGGGTGAGCTGGCCGAGCTCCCACAGGCGAGGCCCGACGTGGTAGCGGCCGTCGGCGGCCCGGCGCAGCGCCTGGCCCTCCTCAAGCTCGCCGGTGAGCCGGTGCACCGTGCTGAGCGCGAGCCCGCTGCGTTCGGCGATCTCGGTGAGCGTGAGCCGGGGGTGGGCGGCGTCGAAGGCGCCGAGGACGGCGAGGACGCGCGAGGCGACCGAGCGTCCCGGTTCCCGGGCCCCACCCGACATGCCGTCCTCCAGAAAACCGCCGGACTCTTCCACTGAGCGGAAGCCAAGCCTACGCCCGGGCGGCCGAGCTGCGGATCCTCGACGTATGCGAACTCAGGTCGCGATCATCGGAGCCGGCCCGGCGGGCCTGCTGCTGTCCCACCTGCTCCACCTGCGGGGAGTCGAGTCGGTGGTGCTGGAGCGCCGCAGCCGGGCGTACGTGGAGCAGCGGGTGCGGGCGGGCGTGCTGGAGCAGGGGACGGTCGACACGCTCGTCGCCGCCGGGGTCGGCGGGCGCATGTCCCGGGAAGGGCTCCCCCACCACGGGATCGAGCTCCGGTACGGCGGCCGGGGGCACCGGATCGCCTTCGAGAAGCTGGTCCCCGGGCGGTCGATCACCGTGTACGGCCAGCAGGAGGTGGTCAAGGATCTGATCGCGGCCCGCCTGGACCCCGGTGGTGACGTCCGGTTCGAGGTGGACGACGTCGCCCTGCACGACATCGCCGCCGACCGGCCGTACGTGACCTTCGGCGGGGAGCGGCTCGACTGCGACGTGATCGCCGGGTGCGACGGATTCCACGGCGTCTCACGGCCGTCGATCCCGGACGGCGTGCTGACGGAGTTCCGGCGCGACTACCCGTTCGCGTGGCTGGGCGTCCTGGCCCGGGTGAAGCCCTCGGCGGAGGAGCTGATCTACGCCCGCGGTGAGCGCGGCTTCGCCCTGCACAGCATGCGCTCCCCCGAGATCAGCCGGTTCTACCTCCAGGTGCCGCCGGACGAGGACGTCGCCGAGTGGCCCGACGACCGGATCTGGGCGGAGCTGAAGGCCCGCCTGGAGACCGTGCCGGGCTTCCGGCTGGCGACCGGCGAGATCATCGAGAAGGCCGTGACGCCGATGCGCAGCTTCGTCGCCGAGCCCATGCAGTACGGCCGGCTGTTCCTCGCCGGGGACTCCGCGCACATCGTGCCGCCGACCGGGGCGAAGGGGCTGAACCTGGCGGTCGCCGACGTCCGCGTGCTGACCGCGGCCCTGGCCGCCTTCTTCGCCGACGGGTCGCCCGAGCTGCTCGACCGCTACTCCGCGGCGTGCCTCACCCGGGTCTGGCGGGCCCAGCACTTCTCCTGGTGGATGACGACGCTGCTGCACACGTTCGACTCCGACGACGCCTACGGCGGGCGGCTGCAGACCTCCTACCTTGACTACGTGACGTCGTCGGAGGCGGCCGCGACGACGCTGGCGGAGAACTACGTGGGCCTGCCGTACGAGGAGGGGATGTGAAGGTCGTGGGGAGCGCCGCCGAGGCGGTGGCGGACGTGGGCGACGGCGCCTCGCTGGCCGTGGGCGGCTTCGGCCTGTCGGGCGTGCCGTCCGTGCTGATCCACGCCCTGCTGGAGCGGGGCGTGGGAGGCCTGAGCGTGGTCTCCAACAACTGCGGCACGAACGGCCGGGGCCTCGGCGAGCTGCTCGCCGCCGGCCGGATCGCCCGGGTCACCGGGTCGTACGTCGGGGAGAACAAGGAGCTGGCCCGGCAGTACCTCGCGGGCGAGGTGGAGCTTGAGCTGATCCCGCAGGGCACGCTGGCCGAACGGCTGCGCGCGGGCGGGTGCGGCATCCCGGCGTTCTACACTCCCGCCGGGGTGGGGACGCTGGTGGCCGAGGGCGGCCTGCCCTGGCGGTACGGCCCGGACGGCGAGGTGGCCGTGGCCTCCCCCGCCAAGGAGGTCCGGGAGTTCGGCGGCGTGCCGTACGTGCTGGAGCGGGCGATCACCACGGACTTCGCGCTGGTGCGCGCGGCCCGTGGCGACGCGCACGGCAACCTGGTCTTCGCCAAGTCGGCCCGCAACTTCAACCCGCTCGCCGCCATGGCGGGTCGGGTGACGATCGCCGAGGTCGAGGAGCTGTGCGAGCTGGACCCTGAGGAGGTGCACCTGCCGGGCGTGTTCGTGCAGCGGGTGGTGGCCCTCACGCCGGAGCAGGCGGCAGACAAGGGCATCGAGCACCGGACGACGACCCCGCCGGAGGTGCGGAGCTGATGGCCTGGACACGGGAGCAGATGGCGGCGCGGGCGGCGGCCGAGCTGCCCGACGGCGGGTACGTGAACCTCGGCATCGGGCTGCCGACGCTGATCCCCGCCCACCTCGGAGACCGCCAGGTGATCATCCACTCGGAGAACGGCGTCCTGGGGGTGGGGCCC
Organism: Microbispora sp. NPDC049125; assembly: GCF_040802045.1. Classification (NCBI taxonomy): domain Bacteria; kingdom Bacillati; phylum Actinomycetota; class Actinomycetes; order Streptosporangiales; family Streptosporangiaceae; genus Microbispora; species Microbispora sp. NPDC049125. The sequence goes on from NZ_JBEZDW010000017.1 coordinate 58,300, forward strand.
TACCCGGCGCCCGGCGACGTGGACGCGGACCTGATCAACGCCGGCAAGGAGACCGTCACCGTCCTGCCCGGAGCGTCGTTCTTCGACTCGTCCCTGTCGTTCGGCATGATCCGGGGCGGTCACATCGACGTCGCCGTCCTCGGGGGCATGCAGGTGTCGGCGCGTGGCGACCTCGCCAACTGGGCCGTCCCCGGGAAGACGATCAAAGGCATGGGCGGCGCGATGGACCTGGTGCACGGCGCCAAGCGGGTGCTCGTGCTGATGGAGCACACGACCAGGGACGGGTCGCCGAAGATCGTGGAGGAGTGCGCCCTCCCCCTGACCGGGCGGGGCTGCGTACATCGGATCATCACCGACCTGGCGGTGATCGACGTGACGGACACGGGCCTGCGCCTGGTGGAGACGGCGCCGGACGTGTCCGCCGGCCAGGTGCGGGCCAGGACGGGAGCCGAGCTGTCGTGAAGGACGTGTACATAGCGGACGCCGTCCGCACCCCCGTCGGGAAGTACGGCGGGGCGCTCGCCGGGGTCCGCCCCGACGACCTGGCCGCCGGCACGATCCGGGCCCTGCTCGACCGGTCGCCCGGCCTGGACCCCGCGCGGATCGACGACGTGGTCCTCGGCGCCGCCAACCAGGCGGGCGAGGACAACCGGAACGTGGGCCGGATGGCGGCGCTGCTCGCCGGGCTGCCCGTGTCGGTGCCCGGCGTCACCGTCAACCGGTTGTGCGCCTCGGGGCTGGAGGCTGTAATCCACGCCGCCCGGGCCGTGGCCTGCGGCGACGCCTCGGTCGTCGTCGCCGGGGGCGTCGAGTCGATGAGCCGGGCCCCGTGGGTGCTGCCCAAACCCGAGCGAGGCTTCCCCCGGGGCCACGAGCAGCTCTACTCGACCACGCTCGGCTGGCGCATGGTCAACCCGCGCATGCCGGAGCGGTGGACGGTCTCGCTCGGCGAGGGCACCGAGATGCTCGCCGCCCGGTACGGCGTCACCCGCGAGGCGCAGGACGCGTACGCCGTCCGCAGCCACCGCCTCGCCGCCGCCGCGTGGAAGGACGGCCTGTTCGACGCCGAGGTCGTCCCCGTGGAGGGCGCCGGGACGCTCGCCCGCGACGAGACGATCAGGGACGACACCTCCGAGGCGGCCCTGGCCCGGCTCAAACCGGCCTTCACGGCGGACGGGACGATCACGGCGGGCAACTCCTCCCCGCTGAACGACGGCGCGGCGGCCCTGCTGATCACCGACGCCGGCGGGCTCACCGAGCACGGCCTGCGCCCGCTCGCCCGCGTCGTCTCCACCGGCGTCGCCGGCGTCGAGCCGGCCGACTTCGGCATCGGCCCGGTGCACGCGCTCGCGAAGGCCCTGCGCCGGGCCGGGCGGGACCTGTCCAGCCTCGGCACGGTCGAGCTGAACGAGGCGTTCGCGGCGCAGGTGCTCGCCTGCCTCGCCGAATGGCCCGACCTCGACCCTGAGGCGCTCAACCCCCAGGGCGGCGCGATCGCCGTCGGCCACCCGCTCGGCTGCTCCGGCGCCCGCCTGGCGGGCACGCTCGCCCACCGGCTCGCCCGGAAGGGCGGCGGGCTCGGCGCCGCCACCCTCTGCATCGGCGTCGGGCAGGGGCTCGCCCTCATCCTCGAAGGAGTGTCATGACGCACCCCCCCTACGTCTACGAGGCCTACCGGAGCACGGTCCTGCGGGCGCCGTCCCGGGCCCCGCTGGAGCTCAAGGCCGACCCGGACGCGATCGAGACGACCAGCCCGGTCTTCGGGCACGACGAGCTCGGCCCGCTCGACTCCGACCTCACCCGCCGCCACCCGGGCGAGCCGATCGGCGAGCGGATCATCGTGACGGGGCGGATCCTCGACTCCGCCGGCCGGCCGGTGCGGGGCACGCTGGTGGAGGTCTGGCAGGCCAACGCGGCCGGCCGGTACGCCCACGAGCGCGACCAGCACCCGGCGCCGCTCGACCCGAACTTCACCGGCGCGGGCCGCTGCCTCACCGGCGAGGACGGCCGCTACCGCTTCGTGACGATCAAGCCGGGGGCCTATCCCTGGCGCAACCACCCCAACGCCTGGCGCCCCGCGCACATCCACTTCTCGGTGTTCGGCACGGCGTTCACCCAGCGGCTGGTCACGCAGATGTACTTCCCCGGCGACCCGCTGTTCGCCTTCGACCCGATCCTCCAGTCGGTCCCCGGCGGCGCCCGGGACCGGCTCGTCTCCCGCTTCGACCTTGAGACGACCGAGCCGGAGTGGGCCCTCGGCTACCGGTTCGACATCGTGCTCGGCCACACCCCGATGGAGGACGCGTGACCACCCCCTCACAGACCGTCGGCCCCTTCTTCGCGCACGCCCTGCCGTACGCGGGGGACTGGGAGCTCGTGCCCGGCGGCCATCCCGGGGCCGTCACGATCGTCGGACGCGTCCTCGACGGGGCGGGTGAGCCGGTGCCCGACGCGCTGCTGGAGCTGTGGCTCGGCGAGACCGGGGGACGGTCGGCGCTGGCCCGCCGGGGCTCCGGCGCCTCCGGGTTCGGCCGGTGCGGCACCGCGCCCGACGGCTCCTTCCGGTTCCGTACGGCACGGCCGGCCGGGCCGTACCTGGCCTTGCTGGTCTTCGCCCGAGGGCTGCTGAAGCCGGTGTTCACCCGTGTCTACCTGAAGGACGTGCCCGATCCGCTGCTCGACTCACTGGAGCCCGCCCGCCGGGCCACACTCGTCGCGGAGCCCGAGGGGCCGGACGCCTACCGGTTCGACGTGCGGCTCCAGGGCGAGCGGGAAACGGTGTTCCTTGCCCTCTGAGCACTCCCGGCCACCCGAGCACTCCCGGCCACCTGAGCACTCCGGGGCGCCCGCGCCTTCCTGGTACGGGGCCGGGCCGGACGCGGGCCTGCTCTCCCCCGTGCGGGCGGGCACGGCGGCGGAGGCGGCCACGTCCGACACCGCCTGGCTGCGGGCCATGCTCGACGCCGAGGCAGCCCTGGCCCGGGCGCAGGCGCGCCTCGGCCTGATCCCCGCCGAAGCGGCGGAGGCGATCACCCGGGCGGCCCGTGACGGGCGGTTCGACGTGGTGGACCTGGCCCGCCGGGCGGCGGGGGCGGGCAACCCCGTCGTGGCGCTCGTCGCCGACCTGCGGCGCGCCGTCCCCGGCGCCGCCGAGCACGTGCACCACGGCGCGACGAGCCAGGACATCGTGGACACGGCGGCGATGCTCGTCGCGGACCGCACCCGCCGCGCCGTGCTGCCCTTCGCTGACCGGCTGCTGGCCGCGCTCGCCGAGCTCGCTGAGCGGCACAGGGACACGCCGATGGCGGGGCGGACGCTCGGACAGCCGGCGGTGCCGGCGACGTTCGGCCTCAAGGCCGCCGGATGGCTGCTCGGCTGCCTGGAGGCCCGGGATCGGCTGGCGTCGCTGCGGCTGCCCGTCCAGCTCGGCGGGGCGGCCGGGACGATGGCCGGGTACGGCGACCGGGCGCTCGACCTGCTCTCGTTGTTCGCCGCCGAGACGGGGCTGGCCGAGCCCGTGCTGCCCTGGCACACGCTGCGCGCGCCCGTCACCGGCCTCGCGGACGCCATGGCCGGGCTGGCCACCGCGATGGGCAAGGTCGCGGTGGACGTCGTGCTGCTCGCCCAGGCCGAGGTGGGCGAGGTCGCCGAGCCGGCCGCACCCGGCCGGGGCGGGTCGTCGGCGATGCCGCACAAGCGCAACCCGGTGCTCGCCACGATGGTCAGGTCCGTCGCGCTTCAGGTGCCCGCGCTCACTCAGATCGTGGTGTCCGCCCGGATGGCCGAGCACGAGCGCCCGGCCGGGGCCTGGCACGCCGAGTGGCAGCCGCTCCGCGAGTGCCTGCGGCTGACCGGCGGCGCCGCCGAGGCGGCGGCCGAGCTCGCCGAGGGGCTGGAGGTCTTCCCCGGGCGGATGCGCGCCAACCTGGAGCCACTGCTGGCCGTACTGGCCGAACACGGCGAGGACACGGGGACCGGCGCCGCGCCCGCCCTGACGGACCGCGCACTGAAGCACTACCGGACGAGGCCCACGCCACCCGAGACCGCACCGCCCCTGACCGCACCACCCGGAACCACAGCGGACAAGACCGCACTGCCCGGGACCGCACCGCCCGGGACCGATGGCGCCATGGGAGACGCATGATCGCGCACCACCGTTTCGACGGCCCGCCGGACGCGCCCGTCATCGTCCTCGGCCCCTCGCTCGGCACCACGCTCGGCCTGTGGGAGCCTCAGCTCGCGGCGCTCACCCGCACGTGGCGCGTGCTCCGCTACGACCTGCCCGGCCACGGCGGCTCCCCCGCGGTGCCCGGCGTCACCGTGGAGGGCCTCGCCGCCCTCGTGCTCGATCTCCTCGACCGGTACGGCCTGGCCCGGGTGGCGTACGCGGGCGTCTCGCTCGGCGGGGCGATCGGCGCGACGCTCGCGGCGGACGCGCCCGGCCGGATCGCGGCGCTCGCCCTCGTGTGCGGCTCCGCGCGGTTCGGGCCGCCGGAGGGCTGGCACGAGCGTGCGGCGCTGGTCCGCCGCGAGGGGATGGAGCCGGTCGCCGCCACGGCGGCGGGGCGCTGGTTCACCCCCGGCTTCCCGGGCGCCGGGCCGTACCTGGCGATGCTGCGCGGCACCGACCCCGAGGGGTACGCCGCCTGCTGCGAGGCCCTCGCCGCGTACGACCTGCGCGACCGTCTCGGCGAGGTGGCCGCGCCCACCCTGGTCGTCGCCGGGGAGCAGGACCCGGCGACGCCGCCGGGGCACGGGAGGATCCTGGCGGCCGGCATCCCGTCGGCCGAACTGCTGGTGGTGCCGGGGGCGGCGCACCTGGCCGGGGCCGAACGCCCGGGGGCCGTCACCGAGGCCCTCGTCCGCCACTTCGAAAAGCACTGGAGGACGGCGTGAACGACAAGGACAGGCACACGGAGGGGATGCGGGTGCGCCGTGAGGTGCTGGGCGACGCCCACGTCGACCGGGCGGTCGCCGGCACGACGGACTTCACGGCCGCCTTCCAGGACCTCGTCACCCGGTACGCCTGGGGGGAGATCTGGGCCCGCCCCGGGCTCGACCGTCGCACCCGGAGCTGCGTCACGCTGACGGCCCTCGTGGCGCGGGGCCAGTTGGAGGAGCTCGCGATGCACGTCCGGGCGGCGCTGCGCAACGGCCTGTCTCCCGAAGAGATCGCGGAGGTCCTCCTGCAGACGGCCGTCTACTGCGGCGTCCCCGCCGCCAACGCCGCCTTCGCCGTCGCCCAGCGCGTGCTCATGGAGGACGGTGGACCCGGCACCGGCTGAGCGCCGGGAGTCACGGCGCCGAAGGCGACGAGGCTGAACGGGGTGGAGTCCGGGAACCGGTAGGGCAGGGCCGGTGAGGCGTCCTAGGAAGTAGACAACTACCTTGCATACACGCTTGACAGATAATGTAGCAATATGTCCGCTGTTGGACCTTTTGCCGCTTTCCTGCGTGCTCGACGGCAGGTCACGACCATCGACGACGTGGGGCTGAAGCGGGCGACCAGCCGCCGGCGGACGCCCGGTCTGCGCCGCGAAGAGGTCGCCATGCTGGCGGGGATCAGCATCGACTACTACACCCGCCTGGAGCAGGGAAGGGAGCGCCATCCGTCGGATCAGGTGCTCGACTCCCTGGCGCGCGTCTTCAAGCTCGATCAGGAGGCCACCGAGCACCTGCACGAGCTGGCGCGGCTTCTCACCCGCCGGGCCCCGCCGCCCCCGGTGGTCAACCGTGTCGATCCCAACCTGGTGCGGCTCATATCCCAATGGCGGATCGTCCCCGCGTACGTGGTGAACCACCGGCTGGACGTGTTGGCGAGGAACCCGGTGGCCGAGGTCCTCTACGAGGGGCTGGAGCACAACGACAACCTGCTCCGGCTGGCCCTGCTCAACCCCGCGGCGCACGACTTCTACGTGGACTGGGAGTGCGACACCAACTCCAAGGTCGCGCACCTGCGAGCCGCGGCCGGAATCGCCTGCGAGGACCCGTTCCTGTTCGAACTTGTCGAGGAGCTCTCCAACGCGAGCGAGGAGTTCCGCCGGATGTGGGAGCGGCACGACGTGCGGCGCAGGACCCGCGCGCCCGTGCGTTTCCGGCATCACGAGGTCGGTGTGGTGACCACGACCATGGAGGTCCTGACCGTCGACAGCACGCGGGGCCAGAAGGTCGTCGTCTTCCAGGCGGAGCCCGGCAGCCCGTCCGAGCACGCGCTGGCCCGCCTGGCCGAGCGCGCACCGTCAGCGCGGTGGGCCGAGCTCGGACAGGACGGCCGTGAGGGTGGGTCCGAGCGGAGCGTCCAGGGTCAGGAGGGCGTGGACGTCACCCCTGGTCTCACCGCGGTTGACGATCGCGACGGGAATGTCCCGGGTGGCGGCGTGGCGGACGAACCGGTAGCCCGACATCACCGTCAGTGAGGAGCCGAGCACGAGCAGGAGGTTGGCCCGCTCGGTCAGCTCGTAGCACGCCTGGACCCTGGCCGGCGGCACGTTCTCGCCGAAGAACACCACGTCGGGCTTGAGCAGGCCGCCGCAGGCGAGGCAGTCCACCACCTCGAAGCCCTCGACCTGGTCGTCGGTGAGGACGACGTCGCCGTCCGGATTGATCGCGCCTGGCCGTGCGAGAGGGCCGGGATTGGCCGCCCGGAGGCGCCGGTCGAGCAGCAGCCGCGAGGTGCGTTCACCGCAGGTGAGACAGACGACGCGGTCGAGGCTGCCGTGCAGCTCGATCACGTCCCCCGCGCCCGCCGCCTGGTGCAGCCCGTCGACGTTCTGGGTGATGATCCCCGCGGTCAGGCCCCGGGACTGCAGCTCGGCCACCGCGCGGTGCCCGGCGTTGGGGGCGGCGCGGGCGATGTGCCGCCACCCGAGGTGGCTGCGGGCCCAGTACCGCCGCCGGGCCGCGGCGCTGCCGACGAACGTCTGGTACGTCATGGGCTCGGCCCGCCGGCTGCGCCCGGTCTCCCCCCGGTAGTCGGGGATTCCGGACTCCGTCGACAGGCCCGCCCCGCTGAGGACCACGACATCGCCGTCCGCGAGGAGGTCCACCAGCATGTGGAGTGCGACGCCGGCGTTCACGCCCGTCAGGCCGGGCGGCGCGCCGGGCACGCCGCCGGGTCCGTCCTGTAACGCCCGAGTCATTCCTCCATGGTGCCCGACCCCGGCACCTACCCGAGCCGCGGGACCACTGCGTGTCGCCGCCCGGGGGCCGCGGCGGCCCACCCGGAGGCCGCGCGACGGCGGCGTCCTGCGGGCGTATAGGTTGCATCAGGTGAGCAACCTCGACATCAGCCCGCAGTTGTCGCAGCATGGAGGCCGTGCCGCGGTCTCGGCCACGCCGGTGCGCGAGTTGCTGCCGGGACGTGAGGTGCCGCTCGGCGGGAGCACCGTGGTCCGCCGGCTGCTCCCGACCCTGGGCAGGCGGATGGTGGGCGCCTGGTGCTTCATCGACCACTACGGGCCCGACGACATCGCCGAGCAGCCGGGCATGCAGGTGCCGCCGCATCCGCACATGGGCCTGCAGACGGTGAGCTGGCTGCTGGACGGCGAGGTGCTGCATCGCGACAGCCTCGGCAGCCGGCAGGCTCTGCGGCCCGGGACGCTGGGGCTGATGACGGCGGGCCACGCCATCGCGCATTCCGAGCAGAGCCCCGCCGAGCACGCGCCGGCGCTGCACGGCGCCCAGCTGTGGGTCGCCCTGCCGGACGCCTCGCGGGCCGTCGACCCCGCGTGGGAGTTCCACGAGCGGCTGCCCGTGCTCGACGACGGCGGCCTGCGCGCCACGCTGATCATGGGCGAGATGGCCGGCGTCGCCTCCCCCGGCACGGCGTACACGCCGCTGGTCGGCGCCGACCTCGTGCTGGCGGCGGGCACACGCACCCGGCTGCCGCTGGAGCCCGACTTCGAGTACGCCGTCCTCACGACCTCCGGTGTCGCCGAGGTCGACGGCGTGGAGCTCACGCCGGGATCGCTGCTCTATCTCGGCTGCGGCCGGCCGGATCTGGCCCTGCGCGCCGGGACGGCGAGCCGCATGCTGCTCCTCGGCGGCGAGCCGTTCGCCGAGAAGATCGTCATGTGGTGGAACTTCGTCGCCCGCACCGGCGAGGAGATCGCCCAGGCACGCGCCGACTGGATGGCCCCCTCCGGTACCGGCACGGGCCGCTTCGGCACGGTTCCCGGCTACGACGGCGGGCCGATCCCGGCCCCCGCGCTGCCGCCCACCCCGCTCAAGCCCCGCGGACGCGTTCGCTGACCCGCGGCACCCGATTACCGCCACGTCCCGGCGAGGACATCCACTCGGACGTCCTCAGCGTTCGGCTTTCGAGTATGCGGAGCAGAGCACCCTTTGTCTCCGCCCGCTGTCGACGTTCATACTCGACGCATGAAGCGGCACCCTGCCATGGAAGAGCTAATAGGGTTTATTGGACTTATAGTAACGATCAGGCTTTTCGCCCAGTTGGTGCTGCTTCATCCGAATTACGCTTTTACGCGCGGGAAGGCGAGTAGAGGCGAAGTGGAGTACTACGGCTGCGAGGACTTCGAGAACTGCTCCGAGCAGCTTCCGGCGGGGAACTACCAGCCCGCCGAGTTCAACCCCCGCAAGTGTCACGATCACGGCAAACCGATCAACGTTCTGATTAAGCGGCCAGCGACATGAAGGGTGTCGGCGACTTCGCGAAGGAAACGGTGGAAGGGCTCGGTCCCGGCGCCTTCCTCGTGAGCATGCTGCCCGGAATAGTCCTCATCACTACCGTCTTCGGCGTTATCAGTGCTCACCTATACCCATGGACGGCTCCCCTCCACGACAAGAAGGGAGCCACCGTACAACCCGGGCCGGACTCCATAACCTTTGTCGCGTCAGGCCTTGGAATCACCGGGAGCGTCCTTCTGGTCCTCGGGATACTCCTGGCCGCGGTGATGATCCAGCCCTTCCAGATGTCCGCCGTACAGGCGCTCGAGGGCTACTGGACCGGCCGCGGGCGAGGACGGATCGCCGCCATGGCCATCGAACGCCATGTCCGCCGCAACGCATACCACCGGTCCCGAGCCGAGATCCCGGACGTCGTGGAGGGCACGTTCGCCCTCACCGATGTGGCCTCACGGAGCAGAAGGAACCACCGGGTGGGACGGATGCGAAAGCGAGCGAACGAAGTCCTTGACGGTTATCCTCCTGATCCCCGCCTCATCCTTCCGACTTCTCTCGGCAACGTTCTGCGCCGGGCCGAATGCACGGCGGGAGAGCGGTACGGCCTCGACACGGTGGTCTTCTACCCTCGGCTCTACCCCCATCTGTCCGAACGGCTCAGCACCGAGATGGGCGCACAGCTCAATGTGATCGACAGCAGCGCCACCTTCGTCTTCGTCTTCGGCGCCCAAACCGTGCTCACCTCGCCACTCATCGCCCGGCCCGACTGGTGGAGGCTGGTTCCCGTCGGCTTCGCGGTCGCCGCGTACGTCGCCTACCGTGGCGCCTGCCTCGCCGCCACCCGCCAGGCGGTCCTGCTCCTCACCGCTTTCGATCTCCACCGGTTCGACATGCTCCGCACCCTGCGGCGCCGCCTCCCACTGGACGGCGCGACCGAGCTGGGCGACAACAAGGAGCTGAGCGAGTTCATGCGCGGGTACGAACCGGTGCCCCAAGACGCGGCCTGGCGGTACGTGCACTGGGACGTCGAGCCGGTCGTCGCCGAGGAGACACCCATCGCGCCGGAACCGGAAGCCGAACCTATGGATTCACCAGAACAGACCCGCCCAGGCCCATCACGTGGATTATCAGCAGGCGGGCATGCTCCGGATGTCCCTCCACCTCCTGGCGACGGCCCTCCAGAAGTCGCGCCAGCTCTTCCCCCTCCCGAGGAGGGTCGGTGAATGCCTTGCCGGAATCCAGCGCCCCCGCGAAATCCGTACCATGCGCACCATGGAGCCGGCCCGCCACGACAAGCCAGTTGGGAGGCGCCTCCACCTGGACGTACCCGCCCCACGAGGTCACCCCGAGCTCCACGAAATCCCGCGTCGACCGCTCGACCGTCTCCGGCAGCCGCACAGTGATCCGGGTACCGACGGCGATCACAGAAAGGTGGTCCGCGACCGGCGCCACGATCGGAATCTGCACGGTCCGGGGCAGGAGCACGGCCACCTCCCGCCGGACCGGGTCCGGTCCCGCGAGCCGCTGGAAGCGCGCGGCCTTGCTGAGAGCAAGCCGGCCGCCCAGCAGGATCAGCAGCCCGCCCGCGACCGACCAGAGCTGCAACAGCCGACCGGGACCGTAAGTGAACAGGTAGGCGAGAAAGCCCGCGACGACCAGCACCAGCGGACCCAACCGGATGCCTCGCGGCATGACCACGAGGTAGACGTATCCACCTGCCAGGACGAACAGCAGGATGTGAAGATTCGCCCCCACCAACCGTCCGACTTGAGCCAGCCTGTCGGGACCCGCGACCACCAGAGCACCGCCCAGGCCCACCAGGACCATGGCGACTACAAGCCGCCACCTGCCTACGCGGTCCCCATCGTCGACCGCATACCTGCGCTCATCCGCTCGCTCGTCCACTGCTCCGCGGGGAAACCGCCCCGGCCTTTCACCACCTCTCGATGACGATGATCCCACGCCGATCCGCGGTGGACGGCAACGTCCATCGCCTCCGCCACAGGGCCCGTGTATCAGGAGACGCGGGCGCGGCTCCTGCTTACATGGACGACCTCGGGACGCATTGGCCGTTCGGCGGAAGAGAGCCGGAGCTGCAGGTGCTGCGCGCCAGCCGCGTCGGCGCCGTCATCATCGGGGAGGCAGGCAGCGGCCGCAGCCGCCTGGCCGCGGAGGCCGTGCGCGGCCTCCCCCACGCCTGGGCGGCCGGCACGCCGGACGCGACGGGCCTGCGATTCGGGGCGTTCGCCCACCTGCTGCCCGACGCGGCGACCGGTTCGCTCGGACGGGCGGCTGAGGCGCTTCGGCACACGCGGATGCTCGTGGTGGACGACGCCCACCTGCTCGACGACGCCTCGGCGGCCTTCGTACGCCATCTCGTCGTGCAGGGCCGCATGCGGGTGATCGCGACGGTGTGCGCGGGAGAGCCCGCGCCGCCGAGCGTGGCCGAGCTGTCCCGGCGGCGCCTCCTGCCGGTCGTCGGCTGCGGGCCGCTGTCCCCCGGATCCGCGGCCGGGATCCTGGCCTCCGCGCTGGGCGGTCACGTGGAGACGCTCACCGCGGCGTGGCTGTGCCGTGCCAGCCGGGGCAACATGCGGCTGCTCCACGCGCTGGTGACGGCCGGGCGGCGGGCGGGCACGCTGCGCGCGTCCGGAGGCATGTGGCGGTGGCGCGGCGAGCCGCCCATGACGGGCCGGCTGGGTGAGCTGGTCCGGGCGGCCATCGGCGAGACCGACGGGCAGGAGCGTGACGTGCTGGAGCTGCTCGCCTTCGCCGAATCCTTGGACGCCGTGGAGGCGGGCGAGGCCGCCGTCCCCGCCCTGGAGCGGCTGGAGGCCCGCGGTCTCGTCGTCACCGGGGACGATCTGCGTGTGCGGCTGGCCCATCCGCTGTACGGCCCGGCTTTGCGCGCGGGGGTGGGACGGCTCAGGGCGGCGCGCCTGGCGGCGGGCCGCCCGGCGGAGGACGTCGCCGCGTCGCTGGCGGCGCAGTCGCGGCACCTCGCCTCGCTCGCCCGGTCCGGCGCGCTCACCACCGTCCCGTACGGCGTCGGGGAACGGCTCACCGAGCTGGACGCCGGTTGGGAGGAGGACGGGATGCCGGAGTTCTGCGCGCGCCGCGCGGAGGTCGCCCGCCTGCGCGGCGAGGTGAGGGACGCCCACGCCTGGAGCACCGAAGGGCTGCGCCGGATGCCCGGGCACGAGGGGTGCCTGGTGGAGCTGGCCCTGGCCGCCGCCCACGCCGGGGACCTGCGCGGGGCCGAGGAGGCGCTCCCCCGCTGTGCCCGCGACGGACGGCCCGCGGTGTGGGCGCTGGCGGCGGCCGGGGATCTCCGGGGGGCGGCGCGAGCCGCGTTGGCGGCGGCGGACCTGGCGCGGCGCGAGGGGGACCGGCACGCCGAGCTGTACGCCGTGTACGACGCGGTGCGGCTCGGCGACCCGGCGGCCGCCCTTCCCCGGCTGGCGCGGCTGGCCGGGACGGACGAGGACCTGGCCGCGCTCTTCCTCAGGCATGCCGGTGCGCTCGCCGACGGGAACGGTCCAAAGCTGGACGAGGTGGCGCGGCTGCTGGAGGAGCGCGGCATGCTGCTGTTCGCGGCCGAGGCGTCCGCGCAGGCGGCCGGGGCCTACGGCGACGCCCGGCCGGCCGCGGCCGCGCTGGGTCACGCCGCGGCCCTCGCCGACGCCTGCCAGGGGGCCTCCACCCCCGCTCTGGGCGCGCTCGCCACGTGGCGCCTCACCCCGCGCCAGGCCGAGGTGCTCCGCCTGGCGTCGGCCGGGCTGACCAACCGGCAGATCGCGCAGCGTCTGGTGATCTCCATCAGGACGGTCGGCAACCACCTGTGCCGCGCCTATGAACGGATCGGCGACAGCGACAGGACCGTCCTGTCCCGGCGGGCGAGTCTTGAGGTCATGCCGCGCCGATAGCGGTGAACGACCATCCCGTCACCAGGTGGAGGGCGTCGCGCGGGCCCTCACGCCGGGCGTCGGCCAGCGCTTCGGCCAGGGTCCGCCCCCGGGCGAGCGCCTCGTGCAGCGCCACCATGAGCGGGACGACCGCCTCGTCGTTCACCGGGACGAGGGCGGCGACAAGGCCGGCCGTGCCGAGCGGGAGGAGCGCCGCGGCCAGGCCGAGCAACTCGTCCGCGCCGACCGGTTCCAGCCTGCCGGAGTCGCAGCTCGACAAAACCATCCGGTACGGAGCGCGGCGCAGCCGTTCGATGTCGTACACGACCATCGGCCCGTCGTCCATCCGCAGGCTGGAGAACATCGGGCTGTCGGCGCGGAACGTCCCGTGGGCAGCGATGTGGGCCAGCTCGCAGCCGTCGAGGGCGTCGAGCAGGGCGGGCGCGGTGGCGGTGCCGTTCTCCAGCACGGTCGCCCCGCCGTACATCTTGGCGAGCAGCGGCACCTCAGCGCCGCCCGTGCCGAGGCCGGGGCCGCGGGCGAGCACGACCCCCGAGTCCGCGTCCGCGTCCGAGGCCGAGCCCGAGCCCGAGCCCGAGCCCGAGGCAGGGCCGGGGCCGAGCACGACTCCCGAGCCCGAGACCGGGCCGGGGGCAAGGCGCACGCCGGGGGCGGGCGGGCCCGCGGTGGCGGCGCGCAGCCACGCCCCCGCCGACGGGGACACGGCGAGCACGCGGTCCCGCAGCGCGGGCAGCGCCGCCCAGGGGACTCCGTGCAGGCGGCCTGGCGGCACGATCACCACCGGCCCGTCCCCGAGGTGCGCCGCCGCGGGGCCCAGCAGGGCGTCCTGGAGCCGCCGGGCGGCGGTCTCGATGAGCGGCAGCCACCGCGACGACCCTTCGTACGCGACGCGCCGCAGGCCCGCGCGGAGGTGGTCGGTCTCCGCCGCGGCGTCCGCCAGGCGGCCCGCGCGGAACCGGCGGACCCGCCCCCCGCCGCACAGGACGACGTGGAGGTCCCCGTCGACGTCGACGAGCTCGGCCAGCCGTCCGCCGTCCGGCCCGTCCAGCGCGCCGAGCCGGTCGAGCAGCGCGCGGGCGTCGAACCGGTGGCCCGCCGCGCCCGGACCGCCCGTCACGGTGAGCGTGCGAGCGCGGATCCGCCGTTCCAGCCTGGCGCTCTCGCGTTCCAGAGCGGCGATGGGGCCTCCCGAGGAGCGCGCCTCCTGCGCCCGGCTCGTCGTCTCCCGGAAGGCGGTCAGGTCGCGGAGCAGATCCGCGTCGGCGGGAGGGCGCGCCTGCGGCACCGCGAGCACGGTCGCCCGCCAGCGCTCGCTCCACTCCAGCAGCCCCCGGGAGCCGCCCGTCTCCAGCCCGGCCCGCTGGCCGAGCGCCGCGAGCGCCGCCCCTTGGGCGGTGGCACGTGCGCGCAGCTCCGAGGCGCCCAGCGTCAGCCGGTGCTCGTCGAGCAGGGCGAGCCCGCGCCTGCACGCCGCCAGCACTCCCGTGCGACGCCCCTCGGCCGCGGCGAGCAACGCCTGGGCGAGCCAGCCGTCGATCCTGGCAGGGGCCGGTCCGGCCAGCCGTCCGCGCGCGGCGCGCGAAAGGTACGGCCGCGCGTCGTGTGGCCGGCCGAGCGCCAGGGCGGCCCGGCCGGCCAGCAGGAACGCCTGCGTCCGCTCGGGCGATCCGAGCTCGGACAGCCGCCCGGCCAGCGCTCCGGCGTCCCGTACGAGGCGGCCGGACACCTGGCCGGAGGCGAAGCGGGCCTGGCACAGCACGAGCCGGGCATGGGCCTCCCACCAGTCGCGGCGCTGCCGCGCGAAAAGGCGGATCGCCGCCCCCGCCTGGGCGGCGGCCGTGTCGGCCCGGCCGGCGGCGAGCGCGCACCGGGCGGCGACGAGCAGGAGCTGGGCCCGCCTGGTGGGCTGCCCTCCGGTGCGCTGCAGCATCTGGATCGCCGCTTCGGCCTCGGTGAGCGCCTCGCCCGGCAGCCCCGCCGCGAGCAGCACCGCGCAGCGTTCCATGCTCATCACGAACGCGGGCGTCCCGAGCGCCTCGTAACGCCCGGCCGCGTGTTCGAAGTGGCGCAGCGCGGCCGGCAGGTCTCCGGACCGGAACGCCGCCCGGCCTCTGTTCTCCATGGCGACGGCCTTGTCGTGGTCCTGGTCGGTCTCCTCCCACAGCAGCTCGGCCTCGGCGAAGTCCTGGCCCGCGCGCTCGACCGCCCCGAGGGCCAGCAGGAGGGTGGCCCGCAGGGTGAGCGCGCGTGCCGTCCAGATGGTGTCGCGGGCACGCCGCAGGCTGGGAATGGCCCGGCGCAGGTCGTCCAGGGCCTCCGCGTGCCGGCCGAGGATCCACAGCGCGCCGGCCCGGCGGAAGAGCACCCGCGCGGCGGCCGGGCCCGAGGTGAGCGCGAGCGACCGGTCGAGCGCGGCCAGTCCAGGGCCGGATCTGCCGCTGTGGACGAGGGCGATGCCGAGGGTCGCCAGGACGTCGGCCTCCCGCGCCGGCGAGCCGGACCTTCGTGCCAGGTCCCGGGCCCGGCGCAGGTGCGTGAGCCCGGTGGCCAGGTCGCCGAAGTCGCGCTCGTACAGGCCGATGACGTGGTGGGCCACGGACTCGTCGTGGGGGCCGGGGCGCGCGGCCAGCAGCGCCCGCGCGCCGGCCAGCGCCCTGCGGGGCTGCGAGAACACCAGAGGGAGCAGGCCGAGCGGATCCTGGGCGCCCCGGGCCGCCCTTCCGGTTTCGCCAGGCACGGATCGATGCTAAAGAGGAGTCGTTCGGGGCGTCCAGGTGATCGTGCACCAGACATGTATCAGATCGGCGTCGCACGGCTCCTACTAGCAGTTGACCCGCTGACGAAAGGGACCGCCCCATGCCACTGTCAGACGAGACCCTCCGCGCGAGGTTCGCCAAGCAGTTCGGCCTCGTGCTCGCCTCCTTCCCGGAGGGCACCGCCTTCGAGGTGGCCCCGGTGGACGCCGGCGCGGTGCCGTCCCAGAGGTTCGACGCCTACCCGGAGGGCGACCCGCGGCGGAGCCTGGAGACCAACGAGCCCGTGGCGCTGCGGGAGGACCTGACTCCGGGATGCGTCTACGAGGCGGACGTGCTCCTCGCCCGCGACGCCGAAGCGCTCGCCGAGGTGCTCGCCGTCGAGCCCGGGGCCCGCGAGGAGGCAGGCAGGACCGGCGGCCGGGCCGGCGTCCACGTCGTACGGCTTCCGCCGGCGGGCGGGGACGGGTCGAGCGTGCGCGAGGCGCTCCAGCGGATCAGGGGCCGGCGCAACGTGCCTTCGGGGGCCGTGACGCCCAACCACCTCGTCTCCATCTGCTCGCCCAACGTGAACCTCTGCCCGGCGGACGAGCCGGTCCTGCCGCACTGCGAGTTCGAGCCGGTGGTCCCGGGACGGGCCGATCCCGCGCCGCGTACCGACACCAGCGGCGCCGGAACGGAGATCCTCGTCATCGACACCGGCCTGGTGACGGACTGGGACGACCCC
This sequence comes from Microbispora sp. NPDC049125, assembly GCF_040802045.1. Taxonomy (NCBI): domain Bacteria; kingdom Bacillati; phylum Actinomycetota; class Actinomycetes; order Streptosporangiales; family Streptosporangiaceae; genus Microbispora; species Microbispora sp. NPDC049125. Next base: position 74,349 of record NZ_JBEZDW010000017.1, read on the forward strand.
GTGCGGCTGAAGACGTACCCGTGGATGGCCCAGGGAGACGTCACCGCCGGCTCTGTCGCATCACTCCTCGGGAACAAGAACAACGAGGTGAAGGCCGGCGTGATCCACACCTACGTCGGGCACGGCACGTTCATCGCCGGAGTGGCCCGATGCGTCGCGCCGGAGGCGGACGTGAAGGTGTCCAACCTGCTGCGCAACGCGGGCACGAACTTCGAGCACGACTTCGCCACCGAGCTGCTCACGCTCCTCGACTCGCTGGAGGAGTGGCCGCAGATCATCAGCCTGTCCGCGGGCGTCCGCACGCTGGAGGGCGAGGCGCTGCTGGGCATGGAGACGTTCGTGCGGGAGCTCGTCACGGACCGTCCGGGCACGTTGCTCGTCGCGGCGGCGGGCAACCACGACAGCGACGAGCCGTTCTACCCGGCCTATAACGCGCTGGACCACGCGCCCGCCGTGATCTCGGTGGGCGCGCTCGACCAGGACGAGTTCAGCAGGTCGGAGTTCAGCGACTTCGGCCCGTGGGTCTCCGTCTACGCGCGGGGCCGCCAGCTCGTCAACGCCTTCGCCTTCGGCTCCTACACGACCGTGCACGAGCCGTCCGAGATCCCGTACGCCACGCTCCCCGCGGGATCGACGCACCGCTTCGAGGGCATGGCCATGTGGAGCGGGACGTCGTTCGCGACTCCGATCGTCGCCGGGCTCGTCGCGGCGCGCATGTCCGAGGCGGGTGAGACCAGCAGGCAGGCCGCCGCCTGGCTGCTCGAACGGGCCGCCGCGCAGACCGTACGGGGGGACCGGGGCGACATGAGGGTGCTGCACGCGCGGCAACCGGTGCGCTGACGCGGCCCGGGGACGGGCTCCCCGGCATACGATGATCCCCGGCACTCCGCCGGCGATCCCGCCCGGCGATCCCCGCACCCCCGGCACTCCCCGACACTCCCGACGCGAGGAACGGCACCGTGGACGACATGTCGACCAGCGGCCTCTTCCAGGCCGCCGCGCAGGGCGACGCCGAGGCGTGGAGAGCCCTGGTGCTCCGCCTCAGCCCGCTGGTGTGGTCCGTGGTCCGCGCGCACCGGCTGCCCGAGGCCGACGCGCACGAGGTCTACCAGACGGCCTGGTTCCGTCTGGCGGACAACCTCAGCCGGATCAAGGAGCCGGACAAGGTCGGAAGCTGGCTCGCCACCACGTCACGGCACGAATGCCTCAAGGTCATCCGCCACTCGGGCCGGGTCGTGCCGACCAGCGACACGGACGTGCTGTCCCCCGTTGCCGACGACCGATCACCGGAGACGTCTGTGCTGGAGGCCGAGGCGGCCGAGCAGGAGGCCGACCGGCTGCGCCAGGTGTGGGCGGCGTTCGAGCTGCTCTCAGAGGGCTGCCGCCGCCTTCTCCGGGTGCTCATGGCCACACCGCCGCCCTCGTACGCCGAGGTCGCCGCCGCGCTGGGCATCGCCGTAGGGAGCATCGGGCCGACCAGGGGCCGCTGCCTGAACCGGCTGCGGGAGCTTCTCGCCGCCTGACCCGCTCCCCTGGCGCCCTGAGGAGGTGCACCGTGCACGACCCCGGTGACCCCGGCGGCTCTGGCGACTCCGGCCGCGAAGATTCCCTTCCCGGCGATCCCCGCTCCGGCGACTCCGGCAGGAACGACTCCGGCCGGAACGACTCCGAGACGGACGCTTCGGGGATGGACCACCTCCCTCTGGGCGGCGACGAGCTGGAGGAGGAGTTGCGCCGCGCGGCCGGGCTGTTCGACCCGGTGCCCGCCCACCTGGTCGAGATCGCCGTCGCCGCCTTCACGGTCCGCACCGTGGACACCGAGCTGGCGGAGCTGCTGTTCGACTCCCTGGCCGTCGCTGCTGCGGAGCCCGTACGCGGCGGCGACCAGCCGCGGCTGCTGACCTTCGGCTGGCCGGGCGCCACGATCGATCTGGAGATCACCGCGACGGGCGGGCGCAACCGGGTGGCCGGCCAGGTGCTTCCGCCCGGCCCGGCGCGCATCGAGACCCGCGGCGCGCGGGCGGTGACCGTGACCGCCGACCCCCTGGGGCGCTTCGCCCTGGACGAGGTGCTCCCAGGAGCCTTCAGCGTCCGCTGCGTCCGAGGGCCGGACGCCTTCACCACGGAGTGGATCACCATATGACCGCGTGAGCCGCCACGGTCGTGGCGGACGTGCGGCCCCGCGCTTCGGCCAGGTTCGCGGGAGGCGGGACAATGGAGTCCGCTCGCGCCGTCTCAGTCAGGATGTCACCCATGTCGTCGTCACCGCCATCGGATCCGCGGCCCGTCCAGCGGCCCATCCAGGTGGTGCTCGTCGAGGATCACGACATGGTGGCCGAGGCGATCGGCCTGGTGCTCGCGCAGGCGGACGACATGGAGGTCGCGGCGAGGGCGGGATCGATCGCCGCGGGCATCGCGGACACGGCCCGGCTCAGGCCGGACGTGGTGCTGCTGGACCGCCGCCTCCCTGACGGTGACGGGATCTCGGCCATCGGCCGGCTGACCGCGGCGGTGCCGGGCGTCCGGGTTCTGATGCTGACCGCCGAGGCGAGCGCGGCGGTGGCGGCCCGGGTGGCGCGGGCCGGCGGCGCGGGGCTGGTGCTGAAGTCCTCGGGCCTGCGTGAGCTGGTGGCGGCGGTGCGCGAGGTCGCGGCCGGCGGTGTGGCCTTCCCTCCCGAGTTGCTGGCGGGCGTCCTCGACCGGCTCACCGGCAGGACCGGGCCCCTGGGAGCGGAGCTGACGGCGCGGGAACGGGAGACGCTCCTGCTGCTCGGCGAGGGAGCCGGCACCGGCCAGATCAGCGAACGGCTGGGGGTGGCGCACAACACCGCGCGCAACCACGTCCAGCGGGTGCTGGAGAAGCTCGGCGCGCGATCGAAGCTGGAGGCCGTGGTGATCGCCCGCCGCGAGGGCCTGCTCGACTGATGCGTTTGCATCAGCCCTGGCACCCCGTACCTGCACCAGGACGACTGGCGTGCCTGCGTCTCGCCCCCGCGGCCGCCTTGCCGCACAGTGGTGGGATGGGGATCCGGCATATGGCATACCGGGTGGAGCACCGCCTGCGGGAAGACCTCGCCAGCGTCCCCGCCGCCCGCGAACTGGCCGTACGCGCCCTCGCCGCGTGCTCCTACCGGGGCCGGCACGACGACGTGCTGCTGGTCGTCTCCGAGCTGGTGACCAACGCGCTGAGGCACGGTGACGGCTCCCCCGTGCTCCGGCTGAGCGGCGGAGTCACCTGGATGCGGGTGGAGGTCGCCGACGACGGCGCCGGCCTGCCACGGCTGCGGCGGCGCGGCCGGATGGACGGCTGGGGGCTGAACCTCATCCAGCAGCTCGCGGCCGGCTGGGGCGTCGACCGCCGCGCCACGCGAGACGGAAAGGGTGAAGGCCCGGGGAAGGTCGTGTGGTGCGAGCTGACGGCCCGGCTCACGCTCGTCGACGCCGTCTCCGAGAGTTCGCACGCCTGACTCGCCGCCGCGGCGCTGTGCCGGTGCATGTGCGGACGCCGGTGCCGATGCCCGTGCTTGTGCCGATGCCGGTGGTTGTGCCGGGCGACGTCCTCGCCGTGCGAAGCTGGGGTATGCCGGATTCCACCTTCGATGATCACGGCCTGCCGCGTGCCCAGCCCCGCCCCCTCGGTCTCCCCGGCCATGCGGAGACGGACCTCCAGTTGCTCATCCAGAGCGTCGTCGACTACTCGATCTTCATGCTCGACGTCGAGGGCTACGTCGTGAGCTGGAACACCGGTGCCGAGCGGATCAAGAGGTACTCGGCGAAGGAGATCATCGGCAAGCACTTCTCCGTCTTCTACCCGCCCGAGGACAACGCGGCCGGCAAACCACGACGGGAGCTGGAGATCGCCGTCGCCGAGGGCCGGTTGGAGGACGAGGGCTGGCGGGTGCGCGGGGACGGCACCCGCTTCTGGGCCAACGTGGTCATCACCGCGCTGTTCGACGAGACCGGGCAGCTGCGCGGTTTCGGCAAGGTCACCCGGGACATGACCGAGCGGCGCAGCGCCGAGCGGGCCCTGGACGAGCGGGGCAGGCTGCTCGCCCATCTGGTGCGGGCCCAGGAGCTGGAGCGGCGCCGCATCGCGTGGGACGTGCACGACGACACGATCCAGTCCATGGTGGCCGTCGGCATGCGCCTGCAACTCATGGCCGGCCAGCTGCCCGCGGAGCACCTCCCGGCGCTGAACCGGCTCACCGACACCGTGAACACCGCCGTCGACCGGCTCCGTGACCTGACCTTCCGCCTGCGCCCTCCGGGCATCGACCGCGACGGCCTGGTGGAAGGGCTGACCGGCCACCTCGGCCAGGTGGCCGGCGAGGCAGGCCTCACGTACACGCTGGAGCACCGCCTGGACCGGGAACCGCCGCCCGAGACCGCCATCGTGATCTTCCGGATCTGCCAGGAGGCCGTGAGCAACGTACGCAAGCACGCGCGTGCCTCCACAGTGACCGTGTCGCTGACGTCAGCCGACCAAGGCGTGCTCGCACGTGTCGTCGACGACGGCGTCGGAATCCCCCAGGGGATCGACAGCCTGGTACGCAATGATCACTTCGGCCTCATCGAGATGCGCGAGCGTGCCGAGACCGCGGGCGGCTGGTGGACCGTGCGCGGGCGGCCCGGCATGGGTACGACGGTCGAGTTCTGGGTGCCCGCCCTGCCCCATACGGGGGATTGACCGTGACCTCCGTGCCGGCCCGGCTGACCGTGCTCGTCGGCGACGACGAGCCGCTGATCCGCGAGGTGCTGTGCGAGCTGCTCGAACGGGAGCCGGACGTCGACGTGGTCGCGGTCGCCCGGGACGCCGAGGAGGCCATCCTGCTCGCCGAGCTGCACACCCCGGCCGTCGCCATCCTCGACATGCGGATGCCCGGCGGCGGGGTCCACGCGGCCCGGGAGATACGGGAGCGATCCCCCGGCACCCGGATCATGGCGTTCTCCGCCTACGGCGACATCGGCAGCGTGGAGGAGATGCGGCGTGCCGGTGTGACGGACTACCTGCTCAAAGGGCTGCCGAACACCGAGATCGTGGCCGCGGTGCGGCGGCTCGGCGCCCGCGCCTGACCGGACACGCTCCTGTTCCGGCAGGGCCCCCATAGCCCGGCCGCGTAACCCCGGCCGCGTAACCCCGGCCGCGTAACACTGGTTGCGTAACCGCCCCCGGCGCGTCACCATGTCGCCCGGCCGGCTCGCGGGCAAGGGAGGGTGTGTGACGTTCCTGGTGGTGGGCGAGAGCATCGTCGACCTGATCGGCGCGCCCGGGTCGTGGCGCTTCGGCGCGGTCGCCGGAGGGAGCCCGCTCAACGTGGCCGTCGCCCTGGCGGCCCTGGGCCGACCCGTCAGGTTCGCCAGCGAGGCCGGCGGGGACTTCTTCGGCGACCTGCTCCGCGACCATCTGCGCAGGCACGGCGTCGGCGCCGGTGAGCTGGAGCCGGGCGCGGCCACCAGCCTGGCCTTCGCCCGCGTCGGCGAAGACGGTTCGGCGACCTACGACTTCCGCTTCGGCTGGGGTCTCACCGGACCGGTCTCCCTCGACGGGGTCTCCTGCCTCCACACCGGCTCACTCGCCACGCTGGTCGAGCCGGGCGCCGGAAGGGTCCGCCGCCTCATGGCCGAGGCCGCCGGCGCCGGCCTTCCCGTGTCGTACGACCCGAACATCCGGCCCTCGCTCATCGGCGACCGGCCGGACGCGGTGGCGCGCGTCGAGGAGTGCGTACGCCGGGCCCGCCTGGTCAAGGCCAGCACGGAGGACCTCGCGTGGCTCTATCCGTCCGAGCGCGACCTCGACGTGGCGCGCCGCTGGGCCGGATGGCCGGACGAGCGGCTCGTCGTGGTGACGCGCGGCGCCGCCGGGGCGGTGGCCGTCCTGGGCGACGCGGTGATCGGATGCCCGGCTCCGGCCGTCGACGTCGCCGACACGGTGGGCGCCGGCGACACCTTCACCGCCGCGTATTTGGCGGTCCTGGCGGGCGCCGAGCTCACGCCGGACCGGGTCGCGGAGGCGCTGCGCCAGGGCTGCGCCGCGGCGGCGGTGGCCTGCACGCGGGAGGGCGCCGTCCCGCCTTCCCCTGGGGAGATCGCCGCGATGCTCGCCCGTCTGCCACGGTAGACGTGGGGGCCGCCGCGCGGGCTGAGTGGCCGGTCCCGGCTACGTCGCCGGGCCGGCCAGGACGTCGGCGAGGGTGGCGGCGAACTCGACGGGGTGGGACCAGTAGCCGACGTGGTCACCCGGGAATTCGGTCACGCGCTTTCCCCAGCGGCCGGCCAGGGTGAGGGCGGGACGGTACGGAAAGTGCTGCCGGGAGTCCTGGCCGCCGGCCGGCACGATCCGTTCCCGCTGAGAGTCCAGTGCCGCCAGATCGGGCCGGTAGCCGGGTGCCTGCCGCACTTCGTGGCGGAGGAAGAAATCGATGTTGCCGGACATGCGGACGATCAACTCGGGGTCGATGCCGTCCGGCCGCTGAAGCGAGTCCGCGCCGATGCCGGCCATGAACATCCGCATCGCCGGGCCCGCGCCGTCACGCCGGTAGGTGTCGTGAACCTCCCGGAAGAACGCCCGCCACCTCGGGGCGTCCGGCAGCACCTCCGCCAGCGGCGGCTCGTGGGCGACCAGCCTGGTGACCAGGCCGGGGCTCTCGCTGATGAGGGCGAGCCCGATGACCGCGCCCGCGCTGCTGCCGAAGACATCGGCCGGTCCCCCGGCGACGGTTTCGAGCAGGCGACGCGCGTCGTCGACGTGCGTTTGGCTCCAGTCCCCCTCCGGTGACCCGCTGAGCGTGCTGCGGGAGAACCCGCGCCGGTCGTAGCTGATGACGGTGTGGCGGTCGGCGAGCAGGTCCGCGACGGCGCCGAAGAGATCGGCGTCGCCGTTGCTCCCGGGGATCAGCAGGAGTCCGGGCCCGTGGCCGCGCACCTCGTAGTGAAGGCGGGCGCCCGGCACATCCAAGACGTGAGTCTGTTTGACGGACATGGCATCTCTTCTCCTTTACTTACCGGCCGTAAGGTAGGTACGAGTAGCTTACCGGCCGTCAAGTAAGTAGGGAATTCGAGGCCCGGGTGTCCCGCGGCGGGAAGCCGGCCGGCGGTTTCGGCCGCGCGGCACTAGATGGTTTGTCCTGGGGAGAAGGCGACATACGGCTCTGCTGCCGCGAGGGTGGCCGCCTCTAACGTCGAGTCATGGGACGGCCGGCTCGGCCGTACACCGACGAAGGGACCGACGATGACGACCAGCCGGACAACGCCACCCGACGTCCACGCGGCCCACGGAGACGGGCAGAGCGGTGACGGGACCAGGAAGGGCCGGGCGGGCCGCCGCCTGACGGCCCTCCTCCTGGCTCCGGCCGCCGCGCTCGCCGTGTGGGCCGTGGCCGATCCGCTGCTCGGGGTGGACCTGCGGGTCGTGACGGGCGGCGCGACGACGCGGGTCGGCCCGGCGGCGGTGCTCGCCACCGCGTTCGCCGCCGCTCTCCTGGGGCTGGGGCTGCTCGCCGCCCTCGAACGCCTGACGGCCCAGGCGCGGACGATCTGGACGATCACGGCGGCGGCCGTCCTGGTCGTGTCGCTGGCGGGCCCGCTCGGCGGTGTCACGACCGGCGCCAAGGTGACGCTGGCCTGCATGCACCTCGTGGTGGCCGCGGCCCTGTTCGGCGTCGTGGCCGCCACGGCACGCCGCCGGGACGCCCCGCAGGACTCATAATGGCGAGCATGGCCGCGTTTGTCTTCGGAGGGTGGGACGGCGACTGTGAGCGCCGCCCGTCCGGCTGGGCGACGGCCGGAGGCGGTCTGATCCTCGCCGTGCTCCTGCTGCTCGCCCCCGCGTCCACGGCATGGACCGTCACCCCGTCCTGGCCCGTGTGGGCCGCCGTGGTGACGGCGGCCGTGTCGTTCTGCGCGGCGCTCCTGACGGCCCAGCGGCCGGCGGCGGTCCGCAGGCACATCCCGGCGGCGCTCATCGGGCTTCTCGCCGTGGTCACCGTCGCCGCCACGCTCGCCTACGGGCCGGCGAACTGGCACACCCTCTACACGCTGCTCGCGGTCGGGGTGGCCGCGGTCCTCCCCCTGCGCCTCGCGCCGTCCCTCGTGGCCGCGACGGCGCTGGTCGGGGGCGGGACGGCGGTCGCGCAGGACGGCCAGTGGAACGAGGCCATCTGGGGCACGGCGGCGATCGCCCTGCTCGCCGGTCTCACGACGTACGGCTTCCGCCGGATGGCGGAGACCATCGCCGAGCTCGCCCGCACCCGGGAGCAGCTGGCGTCCGCCGCGGTGGCCACCGAGCGGCTGCGCTTCGCCCGCGACCTGCACGACCTGCTCGGCCACACGCTCTCGATGGTGGTGCTCAAGGCGGAGGCCGTACGGCGGCTCGCGCCCCTGGACACCGCGGCCGCCGCGCGCCACGCCGGCGACATCGAGGTCATCGGGCGGCAGGCGCTCACCGAGGTGAGGGAGGCGGTCACCGGCTACCGCGACGCCGGCCTCGCGTTCGAGCTGGACAGCGCCAGGGCCGCCCTGGCGGCGGCCGGGATCGACTGCGTCGTCGAGGAGTCGGGGCCGGCGCTCCCCTCGGAGGCCGACACGCTGCTGGGCTGGGTCGTCCGCGAAGGGGTCACGAACGTCGTACGGCACTCGCGGGCGCGGCAGTGCCGGATCACGCTGCGCCGCGACACCGATCCCGTGCTGGCCAGGATCAGCGACGACGGCCGCGGCGGGGACCCCGGCGCCTCCCCCGGCTCCAGCGGCCTGCGCGGCCTGCGGGAGCGCCTGGCCGCCGGCGGCGGCAACGTGCACGCCGCGAGCGCAGGCGGGGGCTTCGTGCTCACCGCCGAGCTGCCCCGTCCCGGCGGAGACGACGGCCCGTGACCCGGGTGCTGATCGCCGAGGACCAGGGCATGCTGCGGGACGCGCTCGCCGTGCTGCTGGAGCTGGAGGACGACTTCGAGGTGGTCGCGCAGGTCGGCTCGGGTGACGAGGTGGTGCCGGCCGCCCTGCGGACCCGTCCCGACGTGGCGCTGCTCGACATCGAGCTGAACGGGAGCAGCGGGCTGGACGCCACGCCGGCGCTCCTGTCGGCCCTACCCGGGTGCGCGGTGCTCATCGTGACGACCTTCGGCAGGCCGGGATACCTGCGCCGCGCGCTTGAAGCGGGGGCCCGGGGGTTCGTCGTCAAGGACCGGCCGGTCGAGGAGCTGGCCGGCGCGATCAGGCGGGTGCTCGCCGGTGAGACCGTGGTCGACCCGGCGCTGGCGGCGGCGGCCCTGCGCGCCGGGCCCAGCCCGCTCACCCCGCGCGAGCGCGAGGTCCTGATGGCCGCGGCGGACGGCTCGACCGCCGCCGACATCTCCCGCCGCCTCCACCTCTCGGAGAGCACGGTACGCAACCACCTGTCGGCGTGCATCACCAAGACCCTGACCCGCAACCGGATGGAGGCCCTCCGCACCGCGCGGCAGAACGGCTGGCTGTGACCGGTGACGCCGCGGACCCGCCGGGGAACGCCGGCCAGTCTCAGAAGCGACTTCTCGTGATTTACCAGTGTTAAGTGCCGGTAGACGGGAAGTACGCACCGAGTGCCCGAGATCGGTGATTCCTTAGGAAACGGTATATCCAGCGTTTACCCCTCGTTGCCCGCAGGGGGCGACGCCACTCCGGACACGGCGGAGCGGGAGCGGCCCCCGGCGGCCCCGGCCGGCGCCGCCGCCGCGCCCGACGACCCGGCCATGACTGTGCCCGAGGGCAACCCGTTCGGACGGCCGGGCCGGCCCCTGCGCAGCAACCCGTTCATGTTCGGCCTGACCGCCGCCCTCGGCGTGCTCACCGCCTGGCTGCTGGTGCAGGCGATCGCGAGCGCCGGCTCGGCCATCGTGCTGATCGTGATCTCGCTGTTCCTGGCCATCGGCCTGAACCCCGCCGTGGAGGCGCTCCAGCGGCGCAACGTGTCCCGCCGCCTGGCGATCACCATCGTGTTCGGAGCGGTGATCGCGTTCTTCGCCGCGTTCGGGCTGGCGGTGGTGCCGCCGCTCACCGAGCAGACCACGGGGTTCGTCCAGCATCTCCCCGAGTACGTCCAGCAACTTCAGAACCACCCGCTGATCCGCTCGGTGGACGCCCGCTACCAGGTCCTGGAAAGGCTTCAGCAGTACGTCACCAGCGGCGGCCTCGCCACCCAGATGTTCGGCGGCCTGCTGGGGGTGGCCAGCGTCCTGATCAGCGCGGTCTTCAGCGGCCTCACCGTGCTGGTGCTCACCCTCTACTTCCTCGGCTCGCTCAACTCGATCAAGGAGACGGCCTACCGGCTGGTCCCCCGGTCGCGCCGCACCCGCTTCCGGCTGCTCAGCGACGAGATCGTCAACCAGATCGGCGGCTACGTCGCGGGAAACCTGATCATCTCGCTGATCGCGGGCGTGGTGACCTTCCTCTTCCTGGCGGTCCTGCAGGTGCCGTACGCGCTGGCGCTGGCCATCTTCGTCGCGGTCACCGACCTGATCCCGCTGGTGGGAGCCATCCTGGGCGCCATGGTGGCCTCCGGCGTCGGCTTCCTGACGTCGTTCCAGGCCGGCGTCGCGTGCGTGATCTTCTTCGTGATCTACCAGCAGATCGAGAACTACCTGATCTCCCCCCGGGTGTTCAAGTCGTCGGTCGACGTGCCTCCCGTGGCCACCATCGTCGGGGCGCTGCTCGGCGGGGCGCTGCTGGGCATCGTGGGCGCGCTGCTCGGCATCCCGCTCGCGGCGGCAATCCTGCTCCTGGTCAGAGAGGTCGTGGTGCCCCGCCAGGAGCGGCTGTGAACGGCCGGCCGGGGGACCATTCCGGCCGGAAACCCGGCATCCTCTCGCGCGATCATGGTGACCTCCCGCTCAGATGGGGCATGCTGGGCTGATGACCACCGACGAGGTGCGGGACGGCGTGTCGCTCACCAATCTCGACCAGCCGCTGTTCGACGGCGCCGAGGCGACCAAGCGCGACCTGGTGGACTACCTGGACGCGGTCGGCGACCGGATCCTCCCCGCCCTGCGGGAGCGGCCGCTGTCGGTCGTCCGGGTGCGCCAGGGGCAGGCGCCGTTCATGCAGAAGAACGTGCCCACTTACGCGCCGCCGTGGGTGCGCAGGGTGTCGCTGTGGGCCCAGACCTCGCAGCGGGAGGTGTCGTACGCCCTGTGCGACGACCGCCGCACGCTGCTGTGGTTCGCCAACCAGCGGGCCGTGGAGTACCACCCCGGGCTGGTCCTCGCGGGCCGCTGGGAGCACCCCACGCACCTCGTGCTCGACCTCGACCCGCCGTCGGCCGACGCCTTCCCGATGACCGTCCGCGCCGCCCACCTGGTCCGGCAGGCCCTGGCCGACGCCGGTCTGGCGGGCGCGGTCAAGACCAGCGGCGCCAAGGGCCTGCACGTCTTCGTCCCCGTCGACGCGCACGCCCCGATGGAGGACGTGGCCGCGGCCACCCGCGCCCTCGCCGCCCGCGCCGAGCGCCTGGACCCGGCGCTGGCCACCACGGCCTTCATCCGGGACGACCGCGAGGGCAAGGTCTTCGTGGACTCCACGAGGGCCGGCGGGGCGACCGTGGTCGCGGCCTACAGCCCCCGGATCCGGCCGGGTGTGCCGGTCTCCTTCCCCGTCGCCTGGGAGGATCTGGACCGCGTCACACCGGCCGACTTCACCATACGCACCGCCGCCGCTCTGGTGCGCGACCGCGATCCGTGGGCCGGCGCCATGCCGGAGCCGCAGCGGCTCCCGGCCGGCCTGATCGAGGAGGGGCACACGATCCCGGTCGCCCGGGTGCAGGCCATGCACGAGGGCAAGCGGCGGGCCCGCGCACGGCGCGGCTGAACGGATGTAACGTTCACCCCGGTCACCATCGGGCACCCCGGCTGATCTGCCGGGAGTCCCACCTGCCCGGCGAATCCGCAGGTCGCGGCGGTGCCGAGACGGTGATCGATGACCCGTTCGGCGCCTTCCCGGCAATCCCCCACGCCGCCTTGACCGCCCCGATGCCGGCGCTGACACTGTGCCAGAGCCTGTGCACGGGCCCCCTGCGTCCCTCCGCCACGCCTCGACCGGCCGCCCCGACCGAGAGGAACCCCCGAATGACCAGATCCGTGAGGGCGCGCGCGGCGTCCCGGCGCGGCACCGGCGGCACGCTGGTGATTCTGCTCGTGACGCTGCTCGCCGTCTGCCAGGGGCTCGCGGGCGCGGGCTCCGCGGCCGCGGCGGCCTACCCCAACCCGGGCTACGTCACCGGCGACGTCGGCGTGCACGACCCCGAGGTGACCAAGACGCCCAGTGGGACCTGGCTCGTCGCCGGGACCGGCAACGGCATCTCGCTGAAGACGTCAACCGACCGCACGGCCTGGCGCAACGCCGGGTCCGCCTTCCCCGGCGCGGTTTCGTGGGCCTACTCCTACACGGGCGGCAGCAACAACCTGTGGGCTCCGGACATCACGTATGTCAACGGGCGCTACTACATGTACTACTCGGCCTCCACCTTCGGCTCCAACCACTCCGCGATCTTCCTGGCCACCAGCACGAGCGGGGCGTCGGGATCGTGGACCAACCAGGGCCTGGTGATGGAGTCGCGCAGCTCCGACAACTTCAACGCCATCGACCCCAACCTCGCGATCGACGCCCAGGGCCGCTGGTGGCTGAGCTTCGGCTCGTTCTGGTCCGGCATCAAGATCGTGCAGCTCGATCCGTCGACGGGCAGGCGCGCCGACAGCACGATCCGGTCGATCGCCGGGCGGGGCGGCGGCGCGATCGAGGCGCCCTTCATCTACAGCCACGGCGGCTACTACTACCTTTTCGTGTCGTTCGACCTGTGCTGCAGGGGGGCGTCCAGCACCTACCGCGTCATGGTCGGCCGCTCCACCTCGATCACCGGCCCGTACACCGACCGCAACGGCGCGCAGATGAACTCCGGCGGCGGCACCCAGGTCCTCGCCGGGCACGGGAGCATCCACGGCCCCGGGCACCAGGCCGTCCTGCCGGACGTCGACGGCGACATCCTCCTCTACCACTGGTACGCCGACGACGGCTCCTCCCGCCTGGGCATCAACAAGCTCGGCTGGGACGGCGCGGGCTGGCCGTACGTGTACTGACCCGGGCACGGTACGGCGGCCGGGCGCTCGCCTGCCGCTAGATGTGAGCAACCTGTAAGGAAGCCTTAGGCGTTCGATGAGCCGTCGCCGAGCAGCCGCCCCGCGAACCTAAGCTTCACCGTTATGTGCGCATATGTCCTGGTAGCAGAGGACGACGTCAAGCAAGCGGAGCTCGTCCGCCGCTATCTGGAGCGGGAGGGCCATCAGGTCCTCACGGTCCACGACGGGCGCGCCGCGCTCGATGAGATCCGCCGCCGCCCCCCGGATCTCCTGGTGCTCGACGTGATGATGCCGAAGGTCGACGGCCTCGACGTGTGCCGGATTCTGCGGGCCGAGTCGGATCTGCCGGTGCTGATGCTCACGGCCAGGACGACGGAGGACGACCTGCTGCTCGGCCTCGATCTTGGCGCGGACGACTACATGACCAAGCCGTACAGCCCGCGTGAGCTGATGGCGCGGATCCGCACGCTGCTGCGCCGCACTCAGGGGGTGGCCGTCCGGCCGGAACCGGCGCTCACGGTCGGGGCCCTGACGGTCGATCGGGCCCGCCATGAGGTCAGCGTCGACGGCAGGGAGATCGAGTGCACTCCGGGCGAGTTCCAGATGCTGGAACTGATGGCGGGCCAGCCCGGCCGGGTGTTCACCCGCGAGCAGATCCTCCTGCATCTGCACGGCTTCGACCGCTACATCACCACCCGCGCCGTCGACGTGCACGTCATGAACCTCCGCAAGAAGATCGAGCCGGAGCCCCGCAAGCCGGTCCGGCTGATCACCGTCCACGGGGTGGGCTACAAGCTCGACGACGGCGGACGCGGTGGCCGGAATGCCCCGTGACCTGCCGCTGCGCCGTAGCCTGCTCGTACGCCTGCTCGCGGTGTCGGTGCTGGTCTCGGTCTGCTCGGTCGCGGCGACGGCGTGGCTGGCCGTACGGGGCACCACCGTCGCGATCCAGCAGGAGGAGGGGCAGGCGCTCGCGGACGACGCCCGCGTCTACAACGCCCTGCTCGGCTGGGCGGCCACGCACGCCGATTGGAGCGGCGCGCAGGAGACGGTGAACGCGCTGGCGCGGCAGGTCGGGCACCGGATCACGCTGACCACCGAGGACCGCGTCCCGGTCCTCGGCTCCGACGCCGGACGCCTCTCGCTCCCGGCGAAGCCGACGGCTGTGATCGAGCCGCTGTCGGTCAACACCGTGCTCGCCGGAGGCTCGCCGTCCGACCGCATCGATCCGCGAGCCGTCGGGCCGTTCCAGCTCCCCCGCAAGGAGCGCACGCTGCTGCGCGCCGCCGCCCAGCGGCGGGCCACCTGCCTGCGGGAGAGCTTCGGCATCCAGGCCCGGGTGGCCGACGGGCCCAGTGGGCGTCCATACGTCGACACCCCCCGCCTCGACCCGATCCTCGCCGAGCGGTGCGCGAGCCCTGTGCTGGACAGCCTCACGGCTACGGAGGGCAGGGCGCTCGGCCAGCTCAACACGCTCGTCAACACCTGTCTGAAGCATCGGGGGGCGCCTCCGGTGAAGCTCGGGCTGGATTTCTCCTGGGCGCCTGAGCCCGCGCCGCTGGCCTCCCCGCCGTCCCGCACGACCGCCGCCGACCGGAACCCGGTGACGAACGTCTCGAGCTGCATCGCCGGCAGCAGGCGTGAGCAGCTCGCTCCGTACGTCGCGCCGAGCGTGCTGCTGTTCGTCAGCAGCCGGGGCGGCGGCGCGTCCACGATCTTCGACCTGTCCCCGGCCAGCCAGGCGCGCATCGCCGGGGTCACGGCGCTGGTGTTGGTGATCACCGTCACCGCGACCGTCCTGTCCGGCGCCCAGCTCGTCAGGCCGCTGCGCACGCTGACCGGGGCGGCGCGGCGCATGGAGGAGGGAGACGTCTCCGCCCGGGTCACCGTCGCCAGGCGAGACGAGATCGGCGCCCTGGCCACGGCCTTCAACGCCATGTCGAGGCGGCGGGAGCAGCTGGAGGAGCTGCGCAAGGCCATGGTCAGCGACGTCGCGCACGAGCTGCGCACGCCGCTCAGCAACATCCGCGGCTGGCTGGAGGCGACCGAGGACGGTGTCGTCACCCCCGACCGGGCGCTGGTCGCCTCGCTCCTGGAGGAGGCCGCGCTCCTCCAGCACGTCATCGACGACCTGCAGGACCTGGCGATGGCCGACGCGGGGGAGCTGACGCTGCGCAAAGAGCACGTCAACGTGCCCGACCTGCTCGCCCAGGTCGCCACCGCCCACCGGGGCGGCGCCGACGCGGCCGGGGTGAGCCTGTCGACGCGGGCGGAGGCGTCGCCCGGCGTGCTCGCCGACCCCGTACGGCTCCGCCAGGCGGTGGGCAACCTGGTGTCCAACGCCGTACGGCACACGCCCGCCGGCGGCGGTGTCAGCGTGCTCGCGCGCCGGGACGGCGACGAGCTCGTCATCGACGTCGCCGACACGGGCGTGGGGATCGCCGCCGACGACCTGCCGCTGGTCTTCGAACGGTTCTGGCGGGTGGAGAAGTCACGCAGCCGGCGGACCGGCGGCAGCGGGCTCGGCCTGCCCATCGTGCGCAAACTCGCCGAGGCCCACGGCGGCTCGGTGTCGGCCGCCAGCGTCCCGGGGAAGGGCTCGGTCTTCACCCTGCGCCTGCCGATCCACGGCTGAGACGAGCCGGCGGGAAGCTCACCAGGGCCTGACAGGTTCCTGACATCCCCGGTGCATCGTCGTCCGCATGACACATTCCGCCCCACTCACCACCGCCCCGTACACCACCGGCGGCCGGGGGCCGCTGGCCCGCGCCGCCGCTCTCGGGATGGCCGTCCTCACGGGCTGCTGCCTGCTCACCGCCTGCGGCTCCGGCTCCGGCTCCGCGCGTACGGACGCCGCCGTGGGCGACGCCGCCTCCCTGATCACCCTTGCCGCGGGCACGGCGACGGCGAGCCCCTCGGACAAGGCCGCCACGGACGCCGGGGTCCAGCTCCGGCTGGACAGCTCCCCCGAGGAGGTGACGAGGGCTCGCATGGGCTACGCCACCTGCCTGAAGGCACACAGGGCACCCAGCACGATCAAGACCACCGGAGTGGCCACCTCCGCAGACGAGGCCGCCCAGAAGGCCGCGGAGAAGGCGTGTGCGGGCAAGAGGCCGCTGCTGCCCCCCGAGATGGATCCGAGGACCAACCCGCACTACGCCGACGCCGTCCGCGTCCAGGTGAAGTGCATGAAGGACCACGGGTTCAAGGTGCACATCACACCCGCCCAAGGCTCCGACCCCAACGCGATCGGCTGGATCTACGACAGACTCCCCGGCCCGGGGGTGGACATCCAGAAGGTCCAGGACGACTGCCGGGCGAGAGGCTTCGGCGGCGGCGCCGCTGTCGGCCCCGCGCCGGAGTGACCCGCCCCTGGGGCGCGCCCGCGCCAGGCGCGGCCGTTACAGTCCCTCGCGGCCCGGCCGGGCGTACGACCGAACGGCCGGGCCAAGAGGTTAACCTGGGACATCTCATGACGAAAGGGACGTTTGTCGCTTCAAGGAGGGATGTGCCAATGCAGACTCGCCGCATCGGAGACGTACGGGTGAGCCCGATCGGGCTGGGGGCCATGCCCATGTCCGTCGAGGGGAAGGTCGACGAGCAGCGGTCCCTGGCCACCGTTCACGCCGCCCTGGACGCGGGGGTGACGTTGATCGACACCGCCGACGCCTACCACGTCGGCCCCGGCGGCGCGGGACACAACGAGCTGCTGATCGCGCGAGCGCTGGCCTCGTACGGCGGGGACACCTCGGGCGTGCTCGTCGCCACCAAGGGCGGCCACACCCGTCCGCCCGGCGGCGGATGGGGCCTCGACGGATCGCCCGACTACCTGAAGAAGGCGTGCGACGCCTCGCTGAAGCGGCTGGGCGTCGAGGCCATCGGGCTCTACCAGCACCACCGGCCCGACCCCAAGGTGCCGTACGAGGTGACAATTGGGGCACTCAAGGACCTCGTCGACGCCGGGAAGGTGCGCATGGCCGGCATCTCCAACGCCGACCCGGCGCAGATCCGGCTCGCCGTGGAGATCCTCGGCGACCGGCTGGTCAGCGTCCAGAACCAGTTCTCCCCCGCGTTCCGCTCCAGCGACCCCGAGCTCGACCTGTGCGCGGAGCTGGACCTGGCGTTCCTGCCGTGGAGCCCGCTCGGCGGCATCTCCCAGGCCGGCGAGCTGGGCTCCCGCTTCGCGCCGTTCGCCGAGGTCGCGGCCGGCCACGGCGTGAGCCCGCAGCAGGTGTGCCTGGCGTGGATGCTGGCCAAGGCGCCGGTCGTGATCCCCATCCCGGGGGCCTCCCGTCCGGAGACGATCCTCGACTCGGTGGAGGCCGCGAACCTGCGCCTGTCGCCCGAGGAGCTCGCCCGCCTCGACGCGGCCTGACGAACCACCACCGCCGGGGACCGGGTGAGACCTCCTCCCCGTCCCCGGCGGCTCTCCCGTCCGGCTGCCTCCTTCCCGCGCCGTGGAAGGCCACCCCCGACGGCTTTTACGCCCGGAGCTGAGCAGGGGCGAGGATGACGCCCACGGCTCCTAGCATTGCCACGTGGCCACTGATCTTGAGTTCGTGGACTCTCACGTTCACTATTGGCAGCCGAGCGTGAACGACTGGTACGCGGCTCTGCGGTCCAGGCCCATCTACCGCGACATCCTGCCTTGCGACTTCCCGGCCGGTTCCGGGCACGTGCATGTCTCAGCGGTCTCGTCGCCACGCTGGGCGATCGAGGAGTCGCGCTGGCTGGAGCGGGTGCGCCAAGATACCGGTCTCCCCTCCGCGATCATCGGGACCATCGACCCGGCCGCCCCGTTCGCCGCGATCGAGAGGGATCTGCGGATTCAGGCCCAAAGCCCCGCATTCCGTGGCGTCCGGGTGTTCTCCGGACTCGATCCCGCCGCGGACACAGCACGGCGGCTGCTGCGGTTGCTCGCCGATCAGAGCCAGGTCTTCGACCTGATCGCCCGGCAGGCCGACCTGACCTCCTATCTTCCCCTCGTCGAGAGATCGCCCGACACGGTCGTCGTGCTGGAGCACGCCGGATGGCCGGATCCCTCGGAGCCGGGATTTCGCCCCTGGCGGGAGGTCATCACTTCCTTCGCCGCGTTCGGCAACGTTGACTGCAAGATCTCTGGACTCGGCATGGCCCTGGGCACCACCGACCCCGAACGCCTCCGTCCCTATGTCGAGACCTGCCTCGAACTCTTCGGTATCGACCGCTGCATGTTCGCCAGCAACTTCCCCGTCGACAGCGTCGCCGGGACCTACGACGACCTCATCGCCGCCTACCGCCACATCACCTCGCCTCTCGGCGCCGAAGCCCAGCACAAGCTCTTCGCGGCCAACGCCCGGCGACGCTACCGACTACTGAACTGAACACCCCGCCCCAGTCGGGGTCGGCTGGTCACGTAACCGGCGTACGAGCCTCAGCCCGAGGCGGAGCCGGCCAGTGGGAGGCGGAGGACGAAGCGGGCCCCGCCGGACGGCGTGTCCTGCGCCGTCAGCGTTCCCCCATGGGCGAGCGTGACGTCGCGGGCGATGGCGAGGCCGAGCCCGGCGCCGCCGCTGCCACGGTCCCTGGCCTCGTCCAGCCTGGAGAAGACCTCGAAGACACGCTCCCGGTCGGCGTCCGCGATACCAGGCCCGTCGTCGGTGACGGACAGCTCGGCTGTGTCGCCGTCACGGCGCACCCGGATCCCGATCTCGTGGGCCGCGTACCGCTCGGCGTTGTCCAGCAGGTTCGACAGCACCCGCTCCATCAGGCTGGGCACGGCCTTGACGGTGACGCCGGGGTCCAGCCGCAGTCTCATCGTCACCGGACTCCCGCGCTGTTCGACATGCGTCCTGACCAGCTCGGCCAGGTCCACCGCCGCCAGCCCGGCGGTCATGCCGGCTTCCAGCCGGACAAGCAGAAGGAGATCGGTGATGATCCGCTGCAGGCGGTCGACGTCGGCGAGCGCGGAATGCAGGATCTCCTGCATGGGTGTCTCGCCCGGATGCAGCTGCGCCTCCTCCAGCTCGGCGCGCAGCCCGGCGAGCGGAGTGAGCAGCTCGTGCGAGATGTCGGCGCCCAACCGTCGTTGCCGGTCATGAGCCCGTTCGAGCCGGCCGCGCATCTCGCCCACGATCTGCGACATCCTGTCCAGCTCGTAGAGGCAGTCGTGCAGGTGGCTCGAGTGCTCCATCGTCCAACTCTCCACCGCCCCGGTGAGCCTCCGGCGGCCGGGAGGCTCAAGGGCCCGATTAACCCACCCTAGACTCAGGCCGGCGGGGCCTCGGCGACGGGGATCCGCAGCGACACGGTGCCGCGCAGGTCGAGCCAGACCTCTCCTGGCCCGCGGACCAGGCGCAGCACGACGTCCTCGCATCCGGGGCACCGGGCCACCAGGCCGGGCGCCGGGCCGTACACGCGCAGCGACGCGACCGGCCCGGTCAGCCCGCAACCGGCGCAGTGGCCGACGGCTGCGGTGACGTCCACCGCGAAGATCTCCCGCAGCGGGCCGGCCAGGGCGTTTCCGTCAAGGTAGTCGTCGTTCATGTCAGCCTCCTGTTGGGCCGAAGCGTTCGGTCCTGACACGGCCGGGCTCGTGCCCGAGCGCGAGCAGCAGGTCGGCGGCCGCCTCGACGAAGCCGGTGGGGCCGCAGACGTAGCAGTCGGGCTCCAGCTTCGCCGGCCAGCCCCCGGCCGCCAGGTCGTCCAGCGTGATCCTGCCGGGCGGGCGCGCCCAGCCGTCCGGCGACGTGCGCGTGTAGAGGTAGGAGACGCCGAGGCCCGGATCGGGGCGCCCCAGCTCCGCCTCGTAGTAACGCCGGGCGGGGTCCCGTACGGCGTAGAGCAGGCGGAACGGCGCCGTGCTCCCCTCGCGGCGGCGGGCCCGGACCATCGCCATCAGCGGCACGATCCCCGAGCCTCCCGCCACCAGCAGGACCGGCGCGGTGCCGCCGGGCCGCCAGACGAACCAGCCGCCCACCGGCCCGCGGAGCTCCACCTCGTCGCCCGGCCGCAGCACCTCGGTCAGGTACGGCGAGACCTCGCCGTCAGGCACCCGCTCGACGGTCAGCTCGATCCGGTCGCCGTCGGCGGGGGCGGCCAGCGAGTAGCTGCGCTGTGTGCTGTAGCCGTCGTCGGCGGTGAGCCGTACGTCGACGTGCTGGCCGGGCAGGTGACCCGGCCAGCCGGGCACGTGGAAGACCAGCGTGCGGGCGGTGCCGGTCTCGTCGCGGGTCTCGACGAGCCGGGCGGCCCGCCACACCAGGCGGCGCATCTAGTCGCCCTCGTAGCGCTGCTCGCGCCAGGGGTCGCCGTAGTT
Source organism: Microbispora sp. NPDC049125 (assembly GCF_040802045.1). Classification (NCBI taxonomy): domain Bacteria; kingdom Bacillati; phylum Actinomycetota; class Actinomycetes; order Streptosporangiales; family Streptosporangiaceae; genus Microbispora; species Microbispora sp. NPDC049125. Next base: position 94,740 of record NZ_JBEZDW010000017.1, read on the forward strand.
GTTGTATCCGGCGGTCTCCCAGAAACCCGGGTAGTCCTCGGCGAGCAGCCGGATGCCGCGCACCCACTTGGCCGACTTCCAGAAGTACAGGTGCGGCACCAGCAGCCGGGCCGGGCCGCCGTGTGGCGGGGTCAGCTCCTCACCGTCGTAGCGGTAGGCGACCCACGCCTTGCCGTCGAGCAGGTCCTCCACGGGCACGTTCGTCGTGTAGCCGCCGTACGAGTAGACCAGCGCGTACTCGGCGGCGCTCTCCACGTTCTCGAACAGGACGTCAAGGGAGACGCCCTGCCAGGCGGTGTCGAGCTTGGACCACTTGGTGACGCAGTGGATGTCCACGGTCGGCGTCTCGCTCGGCAGCGCCATCAACTCCTGCCAGGACCAGCGGTGCGTCTGCCCGTCCTCGGTGTCGATGGTGAACTCCCACCTGTCCAGGGGGACCCTGGGGGTGGGGCCGGCGGACAGCACCGGGAAGTCGTGCGTCAGATATTGGCCCGGCGGCAGCCGGGCGTCCTCGCCGCCGCGGCCCCGGCCGTGGAAGCCGCGCGAGATGATCCCCATTCACGTCTCCTGACGTCTCAGCAATGGTGGGCAGCCGATCACAGGCGTCCGTCACCGCTCAGTCTTCCGGACGGCGCCCGCTCGCCGGTGACCGCCCCACGAAACGGCGGCCGGGCCGGCGCGCCGGGGGTCACGCCGTTCCCGGCATGATCGTTCGTCCGGCCCTCTCACCGGGGATGAGCCGGCGCAGGGAGCGTACGGCGAGAAGGTGCAGCCCCGCCGCGGCGGCGAGACAGATCACCAGGAACGGCAGGCCGGGCCAGGCGGGCAGCACCAGGTCCGCCAGCGCCGCGACCAGGGCGATGACGGCGCCCGCGGCCACGGTGAGGCCGAGCCTGGCGATCGGCGCGCGGGTCCGGGCCGCCGCCGCGGAGGACGCCGCGACGACGAGGGCCGCGAGCCCGGGCAGGGCCGGCAGGACGCCGAGCCGCGCGGAAAGGTCCAGGCCCCTGCCGAGCACGACGACCGGCAGCCAGACGAGGACGAGCCTGGCGGTGATGGCCAGCGCCGGCAGCACCTCGACCGCCAGGACCTGGCGGCCGAGCCGTCCGGGGGCCAGCAGGAACGGCGTGCGGTCCAGCTCGTCCGCCAGGCCCGTCGAACCGGCCTGCAGCAGGGCCAGCAGGGCCGCCACCGCCGTCGGCAGGAGCGCGACCCCCGAGCCCGCCCACAGCGCCGCCACCGCGGACGCCGCCGCGACGGGCAGCACGCCCGCCAGGTCGCCGCGCCAGGTGCGCCGGAGCTGGGCGAACGCACGCCAGACGAAGGCGGCCTCCCCCGCGAAGCGCGGGCTCGCGGCCAGGGAGGGGACGCCCCGCCTGAGGCGCCGCGCCGCCATTTCCGCCAGCGAGGTGCCGTCCCGCTGAAGCGCGGCGCGCATCGCCTCCATCTCCCAGGCCAGCCGCGCGGCCGCGTCCTGGTAGCGGTCGGCGAGGCCCACCGTCAGTGCCGCCAGCAGGACGACCACCATCAGCGCCGTGGCGGTCGCCGTCGCGTGCCCTCCGGCCGAGGGCAGGAAGACCGCGAGGGGCGCCGCCCCTCCAAGGGCCACCGTCGCCACGGCGGCGCCAGCGCCGAGGGCGAACAGCCCCACCGCGAGCGGCACGCGCCGCACCCCATGCGTGACCAGCATGTACGGCAGGTAGGAGACGACACGGAACGCCGTGGCGGCCAGGGCCAGCGAAAGCGTGGCGCTCACCACGTCGACCTCGGCCGAGCGGGCCAGCAGCCGGCCGGCCAGACCGCCCACCAGCCCGATGACGACGGACGTGGCCGCCAGCGAGACGATCTTGTAGAGCACCAGGGCCCGCGGCCCCTCCTTCAGCGGCACCAGCCAGGCGACGTCGGCCGCCCGCAGGCGCACGGGGCAGTGCAGCGCCCCGAGCGCGGCCGTGACGCCGAGCACGGCGCTCAGCCCCGCCGCCAGGAACCTGGACGGCAGCGCCGTCCCCTCCGGTGCCGGCAGGCCCGTCGCCTCGAGGGCCGCCAGCCCGCCGAGCAGGGCGAGCACCACCAGGATCCGGATGGGGGACCGCGCGAACTCCCTGATCTGACGGCCGGTCGAGCGCCGGGACGCGTAGGTCAGCGCCAGCAGCACGCCGGTCATCGGCGCCTCACCGATCCGGGCCCCGGTCGCGCGCGCCCTGTCCATCCGCGCCCTATTCACCTGCGCCCTGTTCATCCGCGCCTTGTTCAGCTGCGCCCTGTTCATCCGGCGCCTCGGTGAGCGTGAGGAACACCGACTCCAAGGTCGCGTCGCCCGCGAGCCGTACGGCGTCGCGCAGCTCGCCCAGCGTGCCCTCGGCGACGATGCGGCCCTGGTGGGTGACGGCGATGCGATCGGCCAGCACCTCGGTCTCCTCAAGGCGGTGGGTCGACAGGACCACGAGGACGCCGCTCGCCGCCAGGTCCCTGATCACCGAGCGCAGCTCACGCACGGCCTTGGGGTCGAGGCCGTTGAACGGCTCGTCGAGGATCACGACGTGCGCCCCGTGCAGCAGCGCCATGGTGATCGCGACCTTGCGCCGCTGCCCCTGGGACAGATCGCTCGGCAATGTGTCCGTCACCCCGGACAGCTGGAAACGGTCGATCAGCGCAGCGGCCCGTGGCCGCCAGTCACGCAGCCGGTACGCCAGCGCGATGAAGCGCAGGTGCTCCTCGACGGTGAGCCCCGCGTACAGGTCGGGCTCCTCCGGGAGGAACGCCACCGCTCCCCTGGCGGGCCGAGCTCCGTCGCCGTCGGTGAGGAGCGAGATCTCCCCCGAGTCCGGGACGAGCAGGCCGGCGATGCAGCGAAGCGTGGTGGTCTTCCCCGCGCCGTTGGGCCCGAGAAGGGCGAGGACCTGTCCCGAGCTTCCCTCGAACGACACCCCCCGCAGAGCGGGCTTGCCTCCAAAGGCCTTGTGTAGGTCCTTCACGACCAGCGTCGTCATGGTCGGTCTCCGGCTCCGGGGTGCACCGGGTCACCCTAATGCCCAGCTGGGGTGGACGCACAGGACAGGACACGCAAAATCCCGTCAATCATCTGCTGCTCTGTGTCGCCGGGCTGCGGCCGTGCCTCCCTCGCCTCGGCCGGCCTCATTCTGCGAGGTGCGCGCGGACCCGCTCGGCCTCCGGGACGCCCAGCGCGAGGTAGACCGCGAGGGCGGCGCGCCAGTGCTCGCGCGCCTCGGAGGCGGCGCCGGCGCCGTCCAACGCGCGGGCGATGCCTTCCAGCGCGCGGGCATGTTCATACCGGTCGCCGGTCTCCTCGGTGAGGGCGCGGGCGGACCGGTGCCGGACGAGCGCGGCGTCGGGCTCGTCCATGGCGCACAGGGTCTCGCCGAGGGTGTTGAGCGTCTCGGTCTCCAGGCTGCGGTCGCCGGTGTCGCGGCTGATCGCCAGGGCGCGATGCAGATGGTCGAGGGCCTCGGGATGACGTTCCAGCCGCAGGTGCACCAGGCCCATCGCGGCGAGCGCGGCGGCCTCGCCGCCCGGGTCTCCCGCCGTACGGCAGTTGGCCAGCGCGCGTTCCAGCGCCGTCAGGGCCTCGTCGTGCCGTCCGAGCATGCTGTACAGGGCGCCGAGGTTGCCCAGCGCGTATCCCTCCAGGCGCGAGTCGCCGAGGCCGGCGAACACGGCGGCGGCGGCGCGCTGGTGCTCCTCCGCCTCGTCGTGCCGTCCGAGGCGCCGGCACAGCGCGCCCAGATTGACCAGTTGGACGCCCTCGCCGTGCGGGTCGCCCGCCCGGCGGGAGATGGCAAGGGCGTCCCGCAGGTGGGCCAGCGCCTCCGGGAGCGCGCCGAGCCGCTCGCCGACCACGCCGAGACGGCCCAGCGCCCTTGCCTCGGCGTGCAGGTCTCCGTCCTCCCGGGCGGCGGCGAGGGACCGCTGGAAGCATTCCCGCGCCGTCCGGTGGTCGCCCAGCCACCAGTGGACGGTGCCCAGGTTGGCGAGGGTGGCCGCCCGGCCCTCGCCGGTCGCCTCCGCCGCCCGGACCGCGCAGGTGTGCACGGCGAACGCCTCCTGGTGGTGGCAGCCGACCTCGAAGTGCCGCCACAGCGTTCGGGACAGATCGGCGCTGTGGCGCGGCAGGCCGTGCCGCTCGGCGTGCAGGGCGGCCGCGACAAGGGTGGGCCGCTCCAGGTCGAGCCAGCGCAGCGCGCGGCCGGGCTCGTCGACGGGCGGGGCGGGGGTTCGCGGCGGCGGCACGGCGGGCCTGCCCCGCTCGTGCGGGAAGAGGACGTCCATGGCGGCGGCGGCGGTGGACAGGTAGTGGTCGAGCAGGCGGGTCAGCGCCACGGGCCCGTCGGCGGCGCGCTCGGCGGCGCGCTCAGTGGCGCGCTCAGTGGCGCGCTCAGTGGCGCGCTCAGTGGCGCGCTCAGTGGCGTACGCGCGCAGTAGGTCGTGCATCCTGAACCGGCCGGGACCGGCCCGTTCGACGAGGTGACCGCGGGCCAGCTCCTCCATCAGCGCCCGCGCCCGCGCCAGGTCCGTGCCCGCCAGAGCGGCCAGGGCGTACGCGTCGAACTCCCGGCCGGGATGCAGGCCGAGCAGGCCGAAGGCGCGGGCGCCGCCGTCGGTGAGATGCCGGTAGGACCAGGAGAACACCGAGCGCACGGCGGTGCGCGGGTCTCCCCCGGCGTCGAGCAGGTCGAGGCGGCCCTGCTCGTCGCGCAGGTCCGCGAGCAGGGCGGCCGGGGTCATGTCGGGATGGGTGGTGGCGAGCTCGGCGGCGATCCGCAGTGCGAGCGGCAGTCGCGCGCAGCAGCCGGCGAGCGCCGCCGCGTCCGCCGGGGCCTCGTCCAGGTGCGGGCCGATGAGGGCGCGCAGCAGCGCCACCGACTCCTCCGGCGTGAGCGTGCGGAGGTCGATCCTGCGGGCGCCCTCCCTGGCCACCAGTCCCGCGAGGTCGTCGCGGCTGGTCACCACCGCGAAGCAGGAAGGGCCTCCGGGCAGCAGCGGGCGCACCTGCTCGGCCCCGTGGGCGTTGTCGAGCACCACGAGCACCCGCCGGTCGGCCAGCAGCGTGCGGTAGCGGGCCGTACGCTCGGCCTGCCCGTAGGGGATGTCCTGCCCCCGCACGCCGAGGCCGCGCAGCAGTCCGTCCAGCGCGTCGGCCGGCGAGATGGGCCGCTCGGTGTCGTACCCGCACAGATCCACGTAGAGCTGGCCGTCGGGGAAACGCTCCGCGACCCGGTGCGCCCAGTGCACCGCCAGCGCGGTCTTGCCCACTCCGGCGGTGCCCGCCAGCACGCAGATCGGCGCCGCCGGCCGCCGCTCGCCCGGGGCGGGCAGCATGGCGTCCAGCTCGGCGAGCGGCCCAGCCCGGCCGGTGAAGCCGGACACGTCGGCCGGAAGCTGCCTGGGCACAGGGTGCGCGGGGGACATCGTGCGACGCCTGTTCTCCTCGACCTGGTCGCGGGCGGTGGCGAGCGCGCCCTGCTCTGCGGCGGTGGCGCCGAGCAGGCCGACCAGCACGTCGAAGCGGTCGGTGGGCGGCAGGATCCGGCCGGACAGGTACTCGCCGATGATCCCGTGGGACCAGCCCGTCCTGGCGGCCAGCTCTCGGTAGGTCAGCGCCGCGCCCGCCTGACGGCGCGCGTGGCGGCGGCGCAGCTCGCGCAGAACCCGCGCCAGATCCTCGATGGTCTGGATCTCGGCCAGGCGCCACGCCGCGCCGCCCCTGGGGTTTCCGGGCCTTCCCGGTGGGTGAGCGTCGATGGGTGAAGGGTAGTGAAGGCTCGCGCGCGGGTCATCCGGCCCGCGCGCGAGCCCGTACGGTCAGGACGCGCAGGGCACGCCGTTGAGCGTGAAGCCGGTCGGCGGGGTGAACGGGACGGCCGATCCGGAGAAGCCCACGGTGATCTGCCCGCCCGGCCCGATCACCTTGTCGTACGCAACCGGGGTGATCGTCCCGACGGCTCCCGCGCGGGTCAGTACGCCGTTGAACGCGGGGCCCGTGGTCGCCGTGGCGGGCAGGGCGAACTGGATCGTCCATCCGTCGCTGGGGGTCGCGGTCGTGTTGACGATGGTGACCGTGGCCTGGAAGCCGGGGTCGTAGGAGATCACCTGGACCCGGCAGGTGAGCGCGGCGGTGGTGGCCTGCGTGGTGAAGGTGCCCGGGTCGGAGCGGGGCGAGGCGTTCCCCTGGGCGTCGAACGCGATGACGGCGAACGTGTAGGAGGTGTTCGGGGTCAGGCCGCCGACCGACTGGAAGCGCTCGGCCGCCCCGACGGTGCGGACCGTGGTCCATCCCCCGTCCACGAGCTGCTGCAGGTGATAGCCGGTGACCTCCACGTTGTCCGTGGCCTCCGGCCAGAAGACGTTCGCCACGGTGGTGGTCACGCCGCTGAACGTCGGAGCCTCGGGCTTCGACGGGGGCACGCTGTCGGGGCCGGGCAACGTGGTGAACGACACGGGCGCCGAGCGCGGGCTGTTGGTGAAGCCGCTCCCCTTGTACGCGACGGTGTAGACGCGGAAGGTGTACGTGGTCCCGGGCGTGAGGCCGGTCAGGTCCAGCACGCCGTAGAGGCCGCGGGCGTACTCGCGCCATCTCCCGTCGACCTTGCGTTCGACGACGTCCTGGTAGCCGGAGCCGTCGCGCAGCCAAGTCAGTTCGGCGCCGGTGTCGGACACGTGGACGGCCTGCAGGCTGGAGGGCCTGGCCAGCGGCGTGTCGGCCACGGCGGGCATGGGCGCCAGCGACATCGTCCCGAAGATCACCACGGTCCCGAGGACGAGCCGCAGGGTCGCGTTCCTCTTCCGCCGGACGGGGCGGCGCCGGAGTTCGTCGTGCATGGAGAGATCTCCCAGGGGGTGGAGCCGCGCCGGCGTGGAGCGCGGGAGCGGCGGCGGTCAGGGTCCGGAGACGTCGTACGGTCAGCAATGATCCGCAGCCCGGGCCCGCGATCAGGCCGATCCTGGACACGCCTGGACACGCACGGGGACACGCACGGGGACACGCACGGGAGCAGGTCTGAACACGCGGGAGGGCACCGGCGTCACAGGTCGGCCGACTCGATCGCGGCGACGACCGCGTCCGGGGTGATCGGCAGGTCCCTGACCCGCGCTCCCACCGCGGCGGCGACCGCGTTCGCGATGGCGGCGGCCGTCGGCCCCTGGGCCGCCTCACCCGCGCCGGCCGAGGGCAGGCCCGGCGCCTCGACGATCTCCACGGAGATCTCCGGCGCCTCGCTGAAGCGCAGGATCGGGTAGCTCTCCCAGTCGACGCTGGTGATCCGGCGCCGGTCGAAGCGGACCCGCTCCTTCAGCGTCCAGCTCGCCGCCTGGGTCGCTCCCCCCTCGATCTGGTTGCGCACGCCGTCCGGGTTCACCACCATGCCGACGTCGACGGCGACGGTGAGGCGGCGCACGCGGATCTCGCGTTCCGCCTCCACGTCCGCGACCACCGCGCAGTACGCTCCCCTCTCCTTGTAGCGGGCGAGCCCGGCGCCACGGCCCGTCCCCTCGTCCGCCGGGGCTCCCCAGCCGGCGGCGGCGGCCGCGGCCTCCAGGACCGCGCGCGCCCGGGTGTCGCGCAGATGCGCCAGCCGGTACTCCACCGGGTCGGCACCGGCCGCCAGGGCGAGCTCGTCCATGAACGACTCGATCGCGAACACGTTCATGAAAGCGCCCAGGGACCGGATGGCCGACGAGCGGATCGGCGTCTCCAGCAGCCGGTGGCCGGTCACCCGCCGGTGGGGGAAGTCGTAGATCGGCACGGCGTTCCGCAGAGTGCCCGCCCCCGCGTGGAGAGCCGGGTCGGCGGGCGCCGGATAGCGAAGGGGCCGCTCCAGGTGGGCGGCGGCCAGCAGGCCGGGCACCCCGAGGTACCCGGGACGGCTGGTGTGCCCCTGGCTCCACACGTCGTACCGCCAGGACCGCACCGCGCCGGACTCGTCGACGACCGCCCCCACGTCGGCCGACATGGCCGACCCGAACGGCGACCACGCCAGCTCGTCGGCCCGGCTCCACTGGACGTGGACAGGCCGGCCGGGGGTGGCGCGCGCGAGCAGCACGGCGTCGAACGCGGCGTCGTCGGCGGCGTTGTGGCCGTAGCATCCGGCGCCCTGCGCGTGCTCGACCTCGACCCGGTCCGCGTCGAGACGCAGGGCGAGCGCGATCGCGTCACGCAGCCTGTGGACGCCCTGGCTGTGGCTCCAGACGGACAGGGTCCCGTCGTCGTTCCAGCGGGCCACGCCGCAGCTCGGGGCCATCGACGCGTGCGCGAGGAAGGGCCGGCTGTAGGTCGCCCGCAGGGTCCGCCCCGGCGGCGGCTCCTGCCCGATGGTCTCCTGCCCGATGGTCTCCGTCTCGATGGTCTCCGCCGGGGCGGACCGAAGGAAGCCGCGCAGGTCGTCCTCGTCGGGTAGCGTGTCGCGCTCCTCCCAGGTCGTCGCGGCCCGCAGCGTCTCGACGGCGCGCGCCACGTCCGCCTCGCGGGGCCCCACCACGCCGACGAACGAGCCGTCCCGCACCAGCTCGGCCTTCATCCCGGCCAGCCGGGTGGCGTCGACGTCCCGCAGCGTCGCGCCGGGCGACGGCGGGCGCAGCACCCGTCCGAACAGCTGCCCGGGAAGCCGCAGATCATGGATGAACCGCGGCAGTCCGGCGATCTTGTCAGGCAGGTCCAGCCGGGGAGAGCTCGTGCCGACGTGCACGGGCCGGCCGCCGTGCGTGAGCGGCCCTCCGGGATCGGCCGGCACTTCGAGGTCGACGGCCTCGGCCAGCTCACCGTAGGACGTGACCCGGTCGCCGCAGGAGATCCGGCCCTCACTCACGGCGATCCGCCCGGCGCCGACCTCCCAGCGCCGTGCCGCCTCGGCCACGAACCGGGCCCTCACCTGCGCGCATGCCGCCCGTACGGCGGGGCCCGACTGGCTGACCGACATGCTGCCGGCGGTCAGGCCCTCGTCCGGGCCGCGGGACGTGTGCGCGGGGAGCATCGTGACCTGGTCGACGCGGGCGCCGAGCTCGTCGGCGGCGATCTGGGACAGCGCGGTGAGGATTCCCTGGCCGAGCTCCACCTTGCCCGCGCGCACGCCGATCGTGCCGTCGGGCAGGACGGTCACCCAGCGCGCGAGGATCGGGTTCGCCTCCAGGTCCCCCGGCAGGCGGGGCACCCGTACGGCCTCGCGTTCCGCGGTCATCGCGCGGTCTCCGGCGAGCCGGCCCTCAGGACGGCGCGCACGATGCGGCGCTGGACGCCGCAACGGCACAGGTTCCGGTCGAGCGCCTCGATCACCGCCTGCTCGGAGGGCGCCGGATCCCGGTCGAGGAGGGCGGCGGCGCTCACCGCGATCCCCGAGATGCAGTAGCCGCACTGGGCCGCCTGCTCGTCGATGAGCGCCTGCTGCACGGGGTGGAGGCCGTCGCCGGGGGCGAGCCCTTCGACGGTCACGACGGCCCGGCCGGCGGCCGACCACATGGGCACGTCGCAGGACGCGGCGACCCGGCCGTCGAGCTGGACGAAGCAGGCGCCGCACAGGCCGACGCCGCAGCCGAAGCGGGCGCCCTTGAGGTCCAGGTCGTCGCGCAGCACGTGCAGCAGCGGCGTGTCCGGATCGGCGTCGACGCGCACGCTGACGCCGTTGACGACGAGTTCGAACGGCTGGGTCATGGGTTCGGCCCTTCCAAGACCTCTGGATGGGACGGCTGCATGCGGGGCCCGGCCGGGGAGGTTCATCCACCGCCGGCTCCCGCTCCGCCCCTCGCGTCCATTCTGCCTTCGGCCATCGAGGACGCCGTCAACGGCTCGCACCGCGGGCCGCCGGTTCCCCGCCAAGGTGCTCACCCACGTCGCCATGCCGTTGACCAGGGGAATCTCCGGACGACCAGATCCAGGTGAGAAAAATCCCGCAAGGTGTCCAGAACCGGCGGGGACCGATCGTCCTTTAATGGAGGCAGGCGGAAAGGCGCCCGCCCCGACCCCGAGGAGCAGCGATGCCCACTTATGTGGCTCTCACCTACACCGCCGACGTCGACTGGACGAGCCCCGATTACGCCCAGGAGATGCAGGACTACAACGAGTTCGGCCAGGCCGCCGCGGCCGTCATCAGGGGCGGCCACGCCCTCTACCCCACCGCCACCGCCACCACCGTCCGCGTCGACGGAGGCAAGGGCGGAGAGGTGATCAGCACCGACGGCCCTTACGCCGAGACGAAGGAGGCGCTGACCGGCTTCTACGTCCTGGAGTGCGCCGACCTCGACGAGGCGGTCGCCCTCGCGGCGAAGATCCCGGCGGCCTGGGCCGGCGCCGTCGAGGTCCGGCCGGTCATCGAGTTCTGACAGCCGGCGGCGATGGGAACCGGTGACGCGGTCGCGCGGCTGGTACGCGAGGAGGGCACTCGCGTCCTGGCCACGCTGGTCCGCGTCACCGGCAGCATCGACCTGGCCGAGGACGCCGTCCAGGACGCCGTCGTTCGCGCGCTGGAGACGTGGCCGCGCGACGGCGTGCCGGACAACCCGCGCGCCTGGCTGGTGGTCACCGCCAAGCATCGCGCCGTCGACCTCGTGCGCCGGGAGTCACGGCGGGCCGGCAAGGAGGGGGAGGCCATGACGTGGATCGTCCCGGAGCCCGAGCCGGTGGAGGTGGTCCGCGACGACCTGCTCCGGCTGGTCTTCACGTGCTGCCATCCGTCCCTGGCCCTGGAGGCGCAGGTGGCGCTCGCGCTGCGCACCCTCGGCGGGCTGTCCACGGCGGAGGTCGCCCGGCTGCTGATGGTGCCGGAGGCGACCATGGCCAAGCGGCTCACCCGGGCCAAGCAGAAGATCGCCCATGCCCGCATTCCGTATCGCGTCCCCGCGGCCGGGGAGCTGCCCGCCCGGCTGGCCGGCGTCGCGGCCACCGTCTACCTCATCTTCAACGAGGGATACGCGGCGGGAGCCGGGGCCGATCTGCTCCGGGTGGGGCCGATCGAGGAGGCGATCCGGCTGGCGAGGCTGCTGGCCGAGACGATGCCCGACGAGCCGACCGTGCTCGGCCTGCTGGCGCTGATGCTGCTGCACGACGCCCGGCGCGGCGCCCGCCTCGACGGCCAGGGCCGTCCCGTGCTGCTGGCCGACCAGGACCGCGGCCGGTGGAACGGCGGGGCGATCAAGGAGGGTGTCGAGCTGGTCGGCGCGGCCCTGCGGCGCAGCCCGGACCGGCCGGACCCCTACGTGGTGCAGGCGGCCATCGCCGCCTGCCACGCGCTCGCCCCGTCCTACGCGGAGACCGGCTGGGACGCGATCGTCTCCTGGTACGACGTGCTGCTCACCGTGCAGGACACCCCTGTCGTCCGGCTCAACCGGGCGGTCGCCGTGGCGGAACGCGACGGCCCGGCGGCCGGGCTCGAACTGGTCGACGCGATCGGCGGGCTGGCCGCCTACCCCTGGTGGCACGCCACCCGCGCGGAGCTGCTCCACCGCCTGGGCCGGGGGGAGGCGGCGCGCGCCGCGTACCAGCGGGCGATCACGCTGGGCATGAGCGAGCCCCAGGCCGAACGGCTGCGCGGCAGGGTCGCGGAGCTCTGACGGCTCAGTCGCCGTCCGGTGGGGGGCGGACCGGGCAGGCGGCCATCGACCTCAGGACGTCCGCGAGCTGCCGGGCGTTGGTCTGGGCGTGGTCCAGGTAGCAGTTGTTCATCAGCACGTGCGCCGCCGCGGTCTGCCCGCCGAGCTCGCACAGCCTGGGCGCCCACTCCTCCAGCTCCTCCGGGGAGTAGAGGTAGCCGAACCGCTCGTGGATGTCGTGGCTGGTCCACTTGTCGCTGTGGCCGTGGAACCGGACGATTCCCAGGTCGGCCGTGGCCGCGACCACCGGAGGCATCGAGCACGGATAGCCCTGCGGCATGTCCACGCAGACGTACGGGATGCCGTAAGAGCGGAGGAAGTCGAGCGTCTCGGCCCGGTTGTCCTCCGTCATCCATGTGCCGTTGCGGAACTCGACGGAGATCCGCAGCGGCTCGCATCGCCGCTTGCACTCCAGGATGTAGTGCTTGTTGCGCCGGCTGATCGGGAACCACCGGGGGAACTGGAACAGCACCGCGCCGAACCTGCCCGCCTCCCGCAACGGCAGCAGCGCTGAGACGAAGCGCTCCCACACCTGGTCCAGCACGGCGGGGTCGAGGGCGTGGGCATACAGGTTCCCGGACGCCTCCCCGGCCGCCGCACGCAGATCGGCGGGAAGTGCCCGGGGGCGGGTCGGATGCCCGGTGAGCAGCGAGAACGCCTTGGCGTCGAAGGTGAAGCCCGGCGGCGTCCGGCCGGCCCACAGACGCGCGGTCTCCTCGGCGGGAAGGGCGTAGTAGGTCGAGTCGATCTCCACGACGGGGAATTCGCGCGCGTAGTGCCGCAGGCGCTCCTCGGCCGTCGTGACGCCGGGCGGGTACCAGCCGGACCGCAGCAGCGTCTTGTCCGTCCAGGAGGCCGTGCCCACCAGGATCTCCCCCACGTCTCCAGCGTACGATTTGGTATTTACCTCTGAATAAGAGGTATATTGCCGGACATGACTCCCACCCCGGTCGAAGCCACCGCCCAGGAACTGATGGCGGCGGTGCTCGGGATACGCCGTGTGATCCGCCGCCGGCTGCGGGAGGAGCTGCCCGGCCCGCGGCTGCGCGGCGCGCAGGTGGAGCTGCTGCACCTCGTGGAGTCGGAGCCGGGGATCGGCGTCGCCTCGGCGGCCCGCAGCCTGCACCTGGCCGGCAACTCGGTGAGCACGCTGGTGAACCAGCTTCTCGACGCCGGGCTTCTGCGCCGTGAGGTCGACCCGGCGGACCGGCGCGCGGCCCGGCTCTTCGTGACGGAGGCGGCGGTCGCCCGGATGTCCCGGTGGCGGGAGGCGCGCCGGAGGCTCGTCGGCGACGCCCTCGCGCGCCTGCCTGACGACGAGGTCGCCGCCGTCGGCGCGGCGCTGCCCGCCTTGCGGCACCTGCTGACCGAGCTCGCGAAGGAGGACGAATGACCCCCGCCGTACGGTGCACAGACCTGCGCCATTCCTTCGGCGACACCGTCGCCGTCGACGGCCTCGACCTGGAGATCGCACCCGGAGAGGTGTTCGGGCTGCTCGGGCCGAACGGCGCCGGCAAGACCACCACGCTCCGGATGATCACGACCCTGCTGCCCGCGCCGCCCGGCACCGTCGAGGTGCTGGGCCTGGACGTGGCACGTCAGCGGACGGCCGTGCGGAGGCTGATCGGCTACGTCCCCCAGCAGCTGTCGGCCGACGGGACGCTGACCGGGCGGGAGAACGTCGCGCTCTTCGCACGGCTCTACGACCTGCCGCGCCGGACCCGCGCCGGCCAGGTCGCCGCCGCCCTCGACGCCGTCGACCTTGGCGAGGTGGCCGACCGCCAGGCGAAGACCTTCTCCGGCGGCATGCTCCGCCGTCTGGAGCTCGCCCAGGCCCTGGTCAGCGCACCCCGGCTGCTGATCCTCGACGAGCCGACCGTGGGCCTGGACCCGGTGGCCCGCGAGAGCGTCTGGGACCGGATCGAGGCGGTCCGCGCCGCCACGGGGATGACCGTGCTGGTCACCACCCACGCCATGCAGGAGGCGGACGAGCACTGCGAGCGGGTGGCGCTGATGCACCGGGGACGCGTACGCGCCGTCGGCTCGCCCGCCGAGCTCAAGGGCGCCCTCGGGCCGGACGCCGCCCTCGACGACGTCTTCCGCCACTACACCGGGGACGCGCTCACCGGTGACTCAGAGAACGGAGGGATGCGCGATGTCCGCGCTGCCCGTCGCACCGCCCGCCGCGTCGGCTGACGCCGGCCCCCTCGGCATCGTCCGCACGGCCGTCTCGCGGACGGGCACGATGTGCCTGGTGGAGCTGCAGAAGCTCCGGCACGACCGCACCGAACTGGTCACCCGGGCCGTCCAGCCCGCGCTGTGGCTGCTGGTGTTCGGCCAGGTGTTCACCCGGATCCGCGCCATCCCCACGGGGTCGACGCCGTACCTGGACTTCCTCGCCCCCGGCATCCTCGCGCAGTCCGCGCTGTTCATCGCCATCTTCTACGGCATCCAGATCATCTGGGAGCGGGACGCCGGAGTGCTGGCCAAGCTGCTCGTCACGCCCACACCGCGGATCGCGCTCGTCGCCGCCAAGGCCTTCGCGGCGGGCGTGCGGGCGCTGGCACAGGCCGTCGTCGTGCTCCTGCTCGCGCTGCTGCTCGGCGTCCACACCACGGCCAACCCGCTCAAGCTCCTGGGCGTGGTCGTCGCCCTGCTGCTCGGGTCGGTCTTCTTCTGCTGCCTTTCCATCACCATCGCGGGTCTCGTACTGTCCCGGGACCGGCTCATGGGCATCGGCCAGGCGATCACGATGCCGCTGTTCTTCGCGTCGAACGCCCTGTATCCCGTGCAGCTCATGCCGGGATGGCTGCAGGTGATCAACCACGTCAACCCGCTGAGCTACGAGGTCGAGGCGCTGCGGGGGCTGCTCGCCGGCACCTCCGCCAGGCTCACGCTGGACTTCGGCGTGCTGCTCGTCGCCGCCGCCGCCATGATCGCCATCGCCTCGGCGCTCCTCCCCCGCCTCGCCCGCGGCTGAACGCCCCGCACACCACGAGCTCCTTCCCCACATGCGCTTACTACAGCGGAGGAGCCCCTTGAATTCCTTGTTGTCGTAGCCTCTTTGCACATGTCACGTGGTAGCCGGGTCCTTCAAATCGCAGTCGTCCTCCTCGGCCTGCTGATCCTCCCCGGGTGCGGATGCGGAACTCCCGAGAAGCAAAAAGTGGTCCTCCCGCCCCGTGGCGCCTCTCCGGGGCAGGTGGTACGAACCTATTTCGACGCCATCGCCGGACAGGACATGGAGACCGCACGCGCCCTACTTGTCCCTCAGGCCGACCTTCATCAGGAACTCGATGACGCCGACAGTCCGTTCCATAGCTGGGTCGCGGCGACCGATCTCCAGCTGGAGGGCCCCGACAAGGACAAGGACTGCAAGCCAGGCGCCACATGCGTGAGCATGCACGTCTCCTTCGACCTATGTCAGTGTGTGTTCGCGACGCAGCCCGGTGGTCTCCAAGGTGAGTCCTTCGGTCTTCAGATGATCGACGGCCGATGGCTGATCTACGGACACGGTGAGGGCTGAGCCATCGGCGCGGGGATCCGCGAAGCGGGTCAGGACCAGCGGACCGTGGCTCCGGCGCGCCAGGCGTCCAGTGCCCGCAGGTCGCCGCGCGCGGCGAGGCGCTCGGGACCGCCGCGGTTCCAGACGAGCAGGTAGAGATCGCGCGCCGGCCCGGTCAGCGTGAGATCCGCGGGATGAACGCCAGGAACGACACGGTGGCCGCCGGGCTCCAGACGAATCGTCCACGCCGCCTCCACGTCGACGGCGGACACGGCGATGGCCACCGCCGGGTCGGCCGTGATCCGGCGGCCCCGGTGACCGAAGAACCCGTTGAGCAGCTCGTCGACGCCGTCGGCCGCGAAGCGAGGGTCCCACCGTGGGGCGGCGGCGACGGCCGATTCGGCGTCGGCGCGGTGGATCGCCGTCTCGTGGGCCTGGCGGCGGGCCCAGAACGCCAGCGGCGACGGCGCGGGCAGGAACGTCCAGCACGACGTCGTCTCGTCGGCGGCGGCCAGCGTGCCGACGAGCGCGCGGTGCCCCTCACGGAACCACGCGACGAGCGAGTCGTCGGCCACGTCGGGGAAGAACCCCGCCTCTTCCTCTTTGGTGTGCGGCTCCGATCTCCCCGTCCCCACCTGGGCCGCCGCCCACCGGTGGACGCCACCGGTGTGGTGCAGGAGCTCTCGGATCCGCCAGCCGGGACACGTCGGCACATCGGCGTCGAGCCCGGCGATCAGCGCCGCGTCAGCCAGCCGCTCGCCATCCTCGCGGAGGACGGCGACATACTCGTCGACCTGCATGGCGGGGAGCGTAGCCAGGCTGTCCGGCGTCCTGTCACGCCTTTGACCTGGCCTTTACCATCGAGGCCCACGCCTGAGGCGACGCGGCCGGGACCGCTCAGATCAGACCTCCCTGATCGCGGTCACGCGGGCCGGGCCGCCAGCGGGATGCCGGCGCCCACGGGGATGGTCACCGCGGGAACGCGGATCGGGACCTTCTTCTCGGTGATCTTGTATCCCTCCACGCCCCACCCGACGGTGACCTCGCAGTCTCCTCCCGGATGGAGGCTCACCAGCCGCCCTTCGCGCACGCCCGCGTGCAGCAGGCCGATCGTGAACGTCATGTCGATGGAGAAGGTGAGCGTGAGAACCCGGCGCTCATCGGCGTAGACCTCGACGTACGGATGGTGGGAGGAGGTGATCGTGTGCGCGGCGAGCAGGACCCGCTCGGTCCTTCCGCGATAGCCGTCCAGGTGGCTGCGCACCGCGGCGGCGCGCAGCTGGCGGGACTTCTGCCAGCCGCCCACGAGGATGGTCCCGAGGTCGAGCCCGTTGAGCAACTCCCCGCCCGCGTGCGGCAGCTGGGTGAGGAGCTGTCCGGCGACGTCCGGCGCGTCGCGGCAGAGCGCGCTCAGAACTCCAGGGTCGCGTATCAGGCCTGCGAGCGCCGCCGCCGCGCCACGTGCCCCGTCATAGAGCGCCAGGGCGGCCGTGCCCGGGTTCGCGGTGATGGTCAGATTCATGACATGCCTTCCCGGATCTCCTGTCGCCCCTGGTCCGCGTATGCCTGTACGCGTACTTTCGGGCGGCGTTCGTGGCTTTCCCGGATCTCTACCGACGGGGACGGGTCGGCGCGGGGGACGCACCGCACCACCCGGCGGTGATCATGGTCCTGGGCCGGCTTCCGCCCGTGGCTCCGTGTGGCCCATCCGGCGACGGCGAGGACCGCGACGAGGGCGGCGACGAGCACGATCCCCACCCCGGCGGACGCGTCCTGCGAGGAACCGGCCTGCTCGTCGGAGATGCCGGCGGGCGACGGCTCATCAGGCGAGGCCTCGGGCGAGCCGGCCGGGCTCGCCTCCGGGCTCGCCTCAGGGCTGGCAGGCGGGCTGGCCTCAGGGCTCGCGGGCGGGCTGGCCTCAGGGCTCGCGGGCGGGCTGGCCACCGGCGCTTCCTCCAGGACGACGTAGATGTCGTCGCCGATGGTCGCCTCGGCTCCGCCGGGAGGGCTCTGGTCCTCGACGACCTGACCGTCGCGGGCGTCGCCCGCGCCTCCCAGCGTCAGCCCCTTCTCCGCCAGGCGCTCGCGGGCTTCTGCGACCGTGAGACCGATGATGTACGGCACCTCGGTCGATCCGTCGAGCTCCAGGGTGACGGGCTGCCCGTAGGGGAGCAACGAGCCGGCCTCCGGTGTCTGCCGGCGCACCGTCCACTCACCGGTCGCCTGCGGAGGCTGGGCGGACAGGCCGAACCCGGCGGCGTCGACCGCGGCGGTGGCCGCCGTCAGGGTCATCCCGGACAGGTCGGGCACACGGCCGCCGAGCACGACCCGGACGTTTGTGATCTTGAACTCGATGCACGAGAGCGTCTCGGCGCTGATCACGTAGTTCGTCTGGGCGGGCGCGGGATCCGGCACCGTCACGATCGCATAGCCGTAGCGGCCGTTGAGGAGCGCGTACGCCTGCTCGTAGGTCTGCCCGGTCACGTTGGGCGGAGGCGGGCAGCTCGCCGCGGCCGCCGGCGCGGCCACGAGGGACACGGCGAACACGGCGGTGAACACGGCGGCGAGCATGGCGGCCGGCACGGCGGCGAGCGCGATCAGGCGAACCGGCATGGTCGTCTCCGGGAGTGCGTGAGGGGTTCCCGATGTGACGCTAGGAGAGATCGCGCTCCCTCACCTGAGTACCCCCATACTCAATGTGCTCCCCGGCGCATCACCCGGGAACGCGCTGACGAGGTGGCGGCCGCGGAGCCTGTGAAGGGTCTCAGCGGCTCTCAGCTCCGCCTCAGCCGGGCTCGCGCAGATTGGCGGGGAAACTGAGGAGGAGTTGCCCATGCCGCCATCGATCGTCTCCCCTGGTCCAGCCACGACCCTCAAGGCAAGCGTGCCCGGCGTGGAAGAGGGGCTGCGCCGGGTCGAGGCCAAGCTCGACCGCCTCAGCCGCTCATCCGCCCTGCCGGCGATCACGGACGGCACCCACCACGTCGTGAAGGCGGGCGGCAGACGGCTCCGCCCGGCGCTGATGCTCGCCACCGGCCTGGCCCTGGACGGCTCCGTCAACGGCAGGCTCGTCACGTCGGCCGCGTGCGTCGAGCTGCTCCACGCGGGATCGCTCGTGCACGACGACCTCATGGACGACTCAGCCGAGCGGCGCGGCGTACCAACGCTCAACGCCGAGAAGGGCGCGGGATACGCGCTGATGGTCGGTGACTTCCTGGTCGCGAGGGCCGGGCTGGCCGCGCTGCGCTCGGCATCCCGGGCGGTCGCGGAAGAGCTGGCGACGGCCACCGTCCAGCTGGCGGAGGGACAGTTCCTGGAGATGCAGGACCTGTTCGACGCCGGCCGCACTCCGGAGAAGGCCCTCGCCTCCGTCGAACGCAAAACGGCCGCCCTGTTCCGGGCCGGCTGCTCCGTCGCCGCACGGTGCGTACGGGCCGGGGAGGCCGAACGGCTGGCCATGGCCGAGTACGGCCACCGCTTCGGCGTGGTCTTCCAGCTCCTGGACGACGTCCTGGATCTGTTCTCCACAGCCGAGCTCCTCGGCAAGCCCGTCGGGAACGATCTCCGCCAGGGTGTCTACACACTGCCGTTGATTCACGCGCTGCGCGACGAACGCCTGCGGCCCGTCCGCGATCGCCTGGCCGACGGCGGCCGCGAGCTGAGCGACGCCGACATCGAGTGGATCATCAAGGAACTCCGGAGCTCCGGAGTGGTCGGCGAGACACTGCGGCGCTGCCGTACGCTCGCGCGGGAAGCCGCCGAGGCGCTCCCTCCGATCGCCTCCGCGTGTGCCGCCGGCGCTCTCCGGGAGTTCCCCCTCCGCTACGTCGAATGGGCGCGCGGCATGGTGGCCGAACCCGAGTGAACGACGGCATCCCGTCTTGAGCCCGGCCGCGCGTTGTCTTGAGCCGGCCGCGTCCGGCGAGCGCTGTCACCGCTCGGGTGCGTTCGTTCAGCAGCACTGCTCGCCGCGCCACGCGTCACGGCCTTCCTTGACGGCGACAGCGGCGACCGCGAGGGCGATCAGCGGGTCGAGCCACCACCAGCCGAACGCGGCGTTGGCGGCCAGCCCGGCCAGGACAGCCCCGGCCAGGTAGGCGCACAGCAGATTCTGGGTGCCCTCCCCGGCGGTGGCGCCGGAGCCCAGGCGGGCGCCGAGGCGGCGCTTGGCGACGCCCAGCAGCGGCATCAGCGCCAGGCTGAGAGCCGTGAGGACGATGCCGAGCGCGCTGCTCTCCGCCTCCTGCCCCGTAACCAGTTTGTGCACGGCCTCGACCGCCACGTACGGAGCCAGCAGCCAGAACGAGATCGCGACGGCTTTCCCGGCACGGCCTTCGGCGGTCGGCGACAGGGTGCGCGACCCGGTGAAGCGCCAGATGACGATGACGCTGGCCAGCCCTTCGACGGCCGATGACAGCGCCCAGCCGATCAGGGCGATGGAGGCGGCCGCCGCTCCGGCCGCGATGCCGGCGGCTCCTTCGACGGTCATCCAGACGAGACTCACCCACGACAGGGCCTTGGCCTGGCGGGCCGCGCGCAGCCAGCCCTCGTCGCGCACCGGTGCGGCATCCGGGGGTGACAGGTCGCAGCAGTCGTCCGCACAGTTGCCGTCCGACACGGCGCCGGGCAAGGCGGGACCAGGCGGGGCGGCGCCGGGTGAGGGGGTGACCTGGTGCACGGCGGAGGGTTGCTCGTTCACGAACGCATCTCGCTCTCGTCGGGGGCCGTGGGCGCCGTGGTCCGGCGGTTCATGTCCCATCATCGGCCGCGGGGATTCGAGGGGTCCCGCCTCGGAGGAGTCGCGCCGGGGCCGTGACACAGGGCCGGGTGCACGGTGGAGTCCACGTTGGATTCCACGGCTCGGAGCACGGCGGGATCGGGAGTCTCCTCGACCGCCTGCGACGGGCGCGGGAGCGGGGGCTCGGGCCGGTGGGCCGGACCGTGGGGGTCGGCGCAGTGAGCGGCCGTGCGGTCCTCCTCCGCGGACGGCTCGGCCGGGGCGTGATCGACCTGCAAGGTGGTGTGCTCGATGCCGTACTTGTCGTGGACCAGCGTTTCCACAGCCTGCCGTACGGCGTGGCAGTCGGCAGCCGGTGTCACCATCACATGCGCGGACAAGGCGGCGTAGCCCGAGGTGACCTCCCATACGTGCAGGTCGTGCACCTCCGCCACATCCCGCAGGGCGACGGCCTTGCGTCCGATGTCGGCGGGGTCGACGCCCACGGGGGCGGCCTCCATGAAGACCCGGCCCGAAGCGCGGACGAGGCCGGCGCCTGCCTTGAGCATCAGGGCCGCCACCACCAGGGCGGCGACGGCGTCGGCGCGAGCCCAGCCGGTCAACAGGATCACCAGGCCCGCCGCCGTGGTGGCGATGAAGGCGTACAGATCGTTGACGATGTGCTGGAAGGCGCCCTCGACGTTGAGACCCGACCGGTCGGCCTTGGCGAGCAACCGGCTCGCGGCGAGGTTGACGGCGATGCCGGCCAGCCCCGTCACCAGCATGTACCGGCCCTGGACGGCAGGGGGATCGATCAGCCGGTGGACGCCCTCAACAATGAAATAGACGCTCAGTAGCAGCAGCGTGATGCCGTTGACCTGGGCGGAGACGATCTCGGCCCGCTTGAGCCCATAGGTGAAGCCGCCTTGGGGCGGCCGCGCGGCGATCCGCATGGCGACCAGCGCGAACACGATGGCGAAGGCGTCGGTCAGCATGTGGCCGGCGTCGGAGATGAGCGCGAGCGACCGGGCGATCAGGCCGACCACGACCTCGGCCGTCATGAAGCCGACGATCAGCGCCAGCGCGCCCGCCAGGAGGCGGCGGTCGGTCTCCGCGCTGACGGCATGCCCGTGCCCATGTCCGTGGCCGTGCCCACTCCCGTGCCCATTCCCGTGGCCACGTTCACGACCGGGCCGGTGAACTGAGGAGGTCGGCATGGGTGTCCCTTCCGTCGTCACGAGTATCTCGCCGGGCGGCAACAGATAGTTGCCCCGTTGCTCACGTGTGTAATCGTTCAGTAATTGGATAACTACTCTTCGTAAGCATCGTAGGAGGTACTGCATGTCGCCCGATTCCCGCACCCCCTCACCGTCCGCCATCCCCGCGTCGCCCGCCGAGGCCCCTCACCACGCCGAGCACAAGCACGGACACGACCACGCCGACGACCACGCCGACGACCACGCCGACCACGAGCACGAGCAGACCGAGCGGGACCGCCCTGGCGGCCAGGACGCGTGTCACTGCTCGTGCCCGGGCCGGTGAGCGTCACCATGGACGACGCGCACGGGCACGACCACGGGCCTGATCACGGACATGCCGTGCTGGACGTGGCCGACAGGGCCGCGCCGCCGCATCGCGACCCGCCAGGTATTTCGGGTCTGCTGACTCCCGCCGCCGTACGCAATCAGGTGTTCAAGGTCGTCCGCCTGCGAGAGGGTTACGACCTGGCCGAGGTGGACCGCTTCCTCGGCCTGATGGAAGCCACCCTGATCAGCGTGTTGCGGGACAACGAAAACCTGCGGGCCCGCGCCGCGGAGCAGGGCGAGTCGCAGGCCTTCGCCGGCGAGAGCGCCGCCCGCATCGTCGACGTCGCCCAGGAGGCGGCCGACCGGACCCTGGCCCTCGCCCACGAGGAGGCGCGGGCCATCCTGGCGCGGGCCCGGCAGCAGGCCGAGCAGGTGGAGCACGCCGCCCTGGACATGGCCGCGGCCCTGCAACGCGAGGCCAGGGGCATCCCGCGGGAGGTCCTGGCAAGCCACATCCACAGCCTGCACACGTTCATCGCTGCATTCGGCAGCGGGCTGAAGGACACTCTCGACGGTCAGATCGACCGGCTCCACAGCCTGCTCGACGAGCTCAACGACATCGACCCCGCCCATGAAGCCGTCCCACCGCCTCAGCACGACGTCGCCGACGTCACGGCCGACGGCCTCGTAACCGGCCAGGGGGCGTCGCATGAACACGCCATGTGACGCCCGGCGGCACCTCCCCGCCGGCCCCGGGGATCAGCGCCGCGAGCTCGCGATCCGGCCGGGCCGGGATTCGCCGGGCTCCGGCGTCAGCCGTCCCCCCACTTCCTGTTCCGCCCGATCCGATCATCAGGAGGTGCTCCCTCATGCCGTCATCGGCTGTCATGTGGGCCGTGGGTCCGGTGCTGCAGATCCAGCCACCCCGGCATGAGGCAGTGGGGGCGGTGCTGCTGGTCTGCGTGTCCACCCTCATCGGGGCGTTCCTGGCCCGGCGCAACGCCCGCCGGATGAGCCTGTGGCTGGCCATCGCCTCGGCGATGATCCTGGTCACGGCGCTCGTCGACCTGCTGCCCGACGCCTGGGGCGAGGCCGTCGAGGCCGGTGTGCCGCTGTGGACGCTCGGTGCGTCGGCCGGCTTCGGCTTCCTGGTCATCACCTACTTCACCCGTCGCGGTTGCGCCTGCCCCGACGACGAGCCGCCCCCCGCCGCCATGCACGCCCCCGGCCTGCATCGCCGGGTCAGGCAGGGCGTCAACGCCGCGGTGTTCGGCGGCATGGGCACCGCCGCCGCGCTGACGCTGCACCGGGCCATCGAAGGCGCCGCGCTGGCCCTGACCGCGTCCGTCGTGGTCATCGTCGCGCTCGTCGTGCACTCGGCCAGTGAGGGGCTGGCCCTGGCCGTGCTGCTCGACATCGCCAAGCAACGCCTCGCCCCGTGGCTGGTGGTGGCCTGCCTCAGCCCGGCCGTGGGCGTCGTGACCGCCACCATCAGCCCGCTCCCCGAGGGGCTGGTGCCGATCCTGCTCAGCATGGTCATGGGCGTGCTGTGCCGGACCGCCATCGTCGGGATGAAGCTCGCCGCCAGCAAACAGCAGAGCGGACGGCTGTCCAGGCGGCAGATCGCCATCGCGGCCACGGTCGCCACCGGCGCGGGCATCCTGCTGGCCACCGCGCACACCCTCGGCGGCGACGAGGGAGGAGCCGAGGAGGCCGCTCGCCACGCCGGGGCGGCCGTGCCCGCGACCGGCGCCACCGCCCTGACGGACTCCGCCGCCCTTACGGCTCTGACGACCGCGGCCGCACTCCCCAGCCCGGTCCCGGCGCCGCCCGCTCCCCGCCCCGCGGGCGCCGCCGCCCCGCCGGCACGCACTGACTCGCCGGCACGTACACCGCCATCGGCACCACGCAGCCGGCCGGATCGGCTCGCGATGACCACACCGCTCAGCCGCGCCGGGCTGCGCGAGGCGGTCAGGTCGGGGCGACTCGGCCTCGGCGAGGTCTTCCGGCGGACCGATGAGACAACCCTGCGCACCCCGATCGGCCGCATCCTGCGCGCCCTGCCCGGCTCCTCTCGCGACACGGCCCGCGCTCTCATGGCCTCCGGCGGGGTGGGCCCGAGACAGCCGGTGGCCGACCTGAACGAGCGGCAACGCCGCGACCTGCTGACCGCCGCCCGGACCCTCGGCCCCGCCGCACAGGACGCCGGCGACGGGCGGGCCGTCCCTCCCCCCTCGGAAACCGGCGGGCCCGACTGATCGGGGCGGCGGATCGCGCCGCCGCCGCGTTGGGTGGGGACGGCGGGTCTCAGCGGGCCGGAGGGGCGGTGCTGGCCCGTACGACGAGGCTGGTGGCGAGCTCGACCCGGTCGTGTTCGGGCGGGTCGCCGGCGGCAAGGGTCATGACGAGGCCGGCGGCGGCCGCGCCCATCTTGGCCAGTGGCTGCCGCACCGTGGTCATCGGCGGGTCGGCCCACAGGGCGAGCGGGAGGTCGTCGAAGCCGACAACGCTCAGATCCTCGGGAACGCGCAGACCGGCCCGCAGCGCCGCCTGGTACGCGCCGAGCGCCTGTAGGTCGTTGGCCGCGAAGATCGCCGTAGGACGGTCAGGCAGGGCGAGCAACGCCAGGGCTTGGGCCCTGCCGTCCTCGACGTAA
The DNA here is from genome assembly GCF_040802045.1 of Microbispora sp. NPDC049125. Lineage (NCBI taxonomy): Bacteria > Bacillati > Actinomycetota > Actinomycetes > Streptosporangiales > Streptosporangiaceae > Microbispora > Microbispora sp. NPDC049125. Next base: position 118,736 of record NZ_JBEZDW010000017.1, read on the forward strand.
AGTGCGCCGCCGCGCAGCAGCGCCGGATCGACGGGGACGCCGGCGGCGTCCATCGCCGCGCGGTAGCCGTCCAGCCGGGCACGGCAGCACATCAGGTCGGCGGGGCCGTTGATCATCGCGATCCGGCGGTGGCCCAGCTCCAGCAGGTGGCGGGTGGCCGACAGCCCGCCGTTCCAGTTGGTCGCGCCCACCGAGGGGACGTCGTGGTCGGGCTCACCCTGCGGATCGAGGGCGATCAGCGGGATGGCCCTGCTGGCGAGCTGGGCGCACTCGCGGTCGGTCAGCTCGGCGGACACGGCGATGACGCCGGCCGGGCGCCGGGTGAGCACCTGGTCGATCCACTCCCGGTGCGGGGAGTGCCTCCCCCGCATGTCGGTGAGCGCGACCGCCATGCCGTGCGCCCGCGCGACCTCGTCGACGCCCCGGATGATCTCCAGGGCCCACAGGCTGTCGAGGGCCTGGAAGAGGACCTCGACGATGGCCGCCGGCTCCGTCCGCTCCGGTCGCCGCTGCCAGCCGTGCTCCCTGATCAGCTCCTCGACCCGCCGCCGGGTGGCGGTGGACACACCGGGGTGGCCGTTGATCACCTTCGACACGGTGGGCTGGGACACTCCCGCCATCTCGGCGATCCGGGCGACCGTGATCTCCTGGCGGCGGCGTCCCGTGCGCGCGGTGGGGCTGGGGCCGGTCACACCCGGGATTTTACGCATGGGCACGAATCATTCGTGAAATGTTCAGAATCATTCGTCAGCTCTGAAGGACTGAGCTGCGGCGTCGCCGCCGCGCCCGTTCCGGGGGTGTCTCCGCCCCGGCGACCGGCTCCATGATGCGGACACGAGACAGATCCTCGGAGGTAATTCATCATGGAGACACCAAGGCGGGCCCGCGGGCGCCGTACGGCGGTGTCGGTGGCGCTCGCCGTCGCCGCGGCGTCGTTCGCCGTCGGGGCCGCGACGGGAACGGCCCAGGCCCTCGCCCGCCCGCCGCTCGGCCAGAACATCAAGGTCAACCAGGTCGCGTACGTGCCGGGCGTGGCCGAGCAGGCGACGGTGATCAGCAGCAGCGGGTCGCCGCTGGCCTGGAACCTGCTCGACGGCTCCGACCGCGTGGTGGCGAGCGGCACCACGACCGTCTTCGGGCAGGACGCGCCGTCCGGGGACAACGTCCACAAGATCGACTTCTCCTCGTACACCGGCTCGGGCACGAACTACGTGCTGACGGTGGGAAACGAGTCCAGCCAGCCCTTCGACATCGGCACGGCGGCCTTCAAGAAGCTGCCGCTCGACGCTCTGGCGTTCTTCTACCACCAGCGCAGCGGCATCGCGATCAGCTCGCAGTACGTCGGCAGCCAGTACGCGCGCCCCGCCGGCCACCTGAACGTCTCGCCGAACCAGGGCGACAACAACGTGCCGTGCCGGACGAGCTGTGGCTACTCGCTCGACGTGCGCGGCGGCTGGTACGACGCGGGTGACCAGGGCAAGTACGTCGTCAACGGCGGCATGTCCGCCTGGCAGCTGGTCAACATCTACGAGCGGGCCAAGTTCGCCCCCGGCGCGAGCCTGTCGGCGTTCGGCGACGGCACCCTGGCCATCCCCGAGCGGTCGAACAGCGTGCCCGACATCCTCGACGAGGCTCGCTGGGAGATCGACTTCCTGCTGAAGATGCAGGTGCCCGACGGGCGCCCACTGGCGGGCATGGCCCACCACAAGATCCACGACGCCGCCTGGACCGGCCTGCCCATGCGGCCCGACCAGGACCCGCAGCAGCGGGTGCTGTCGGCGCCCACCACGGCCGCCACGCTGAATCTCGCCGCTGCCGCGGCGCAGTGCGCCCGCGTCTGGACCGGCATCGACACGGCCTTCTCCGGGCGCTGCCTCACGGCCGCCGAGAAGGCGTACGCCGCGGCGAAGGCCAACCCCTCGATAATCGCTCCGAGCAGCGACGACCAGGGCGGCGGCTCGTACGTCGACACCAAGGTGACCGACGAGTTCTACTGGGCCGCGGCCGAGCTGTACGTCACCACCGGCAAGCAGGCGTACCTGAACGACCTGACCGCCTCGCCCCTCTACTACGGCAAGAGCTTCACCAACGAGGGCGCGCAGTGGTCCGAGGTCGGCTCCCTCGGCGACGTCACGCTCGCGCTCGTCCCGAACGGGAGGACCTCCGCCATCGGCCAGGCCCTGCGGGACCGGTTCGTCGGCGCCGCCGACTCGCTGCTGACCACGATGCGCGGCCAGGGCTACCCGGTGCCCTTCGCGCCCCCGGGTGGCGGGTACATCTGGGGATCCAACAACCTGATCCTCAACAACGCCGTGCTGCTCGCCCTCGCGTACGACTTCACCCAGCAGGAGCGGTTCCGCGCGGGCGTGTTCGAGACGATGGCCTACGAGTTCGGCCGCAACCCGCTCGGCCAGTCCTATGTCACCGGCTACGGCGACAAGCCGTCCCGCAACGTCCACCACCGTTTCTGGGCGAACCAGCTCAACTCGTCGCTGCCCATCGCGCCGCCCGGAGCGCTGGCCGGCGGCCCCAACAGCGGCCTGCAGGACCCCGTCGCGCAGTCGCGCCTCAGCGGCTGCAGGCCGCAGAAGTGCTACCTGGACGACATCGAGGCCTGGTCGGTGAACGAGGTCGCGATCAACTGGAACGCGGTGCTCGCCTGGGTGAGCACGTGGGCCGCGGAGAAGTCCGGAGGAACCGGCCCGAGCCCGTCCCCCTCCCCATCGCCGTCGCCATCGCCGAGTCCGTCGCCTTCACCTTCACCCAGCCCGTCACCGTCTCCTTCACCCAGCCCGTCGCCGTCTCCATCGCCCAGCCCGTCACCGTCTCCATCGCCCAGCCCGTCGCCGTCGCCTTCCGGCAGGGCCTGCACCGCCGCGTACTCCGTCAACAACCAGTGGCCGGGCGGCTTCGGGGCGAACGTCACCGTGACAAACACCGGCTCGACCGGCATCACCGGGTGGACCGTCAAGTGGACGTTCCCCAACGGCCAGACGATCAGCCAGCTCTGGAGCGCCTCGCACACCGTGAGCGGCGCCGACGTGACGGCGACGAACCTGTCCTGGAACGGCTCCCTCGCCGCCAACGCGTCCACGTCGTTCGGCTTCAACGGCACCTGGAACGGCACCAATGCGGTCCCCTCCCAGGTGACCTGCACGGCCACGTAGAACACGGCAGGCAACACCGCAGGCAACACCGCAGACGCGCCGCCGGCTCTCCCCAGGAGGGCCGGCGGTCCTTTGCGCGGGTGAGAGCCAGCCGGCCGCGAACCGGGGCCAACGCGATCTATACGACACCTATACAGCCGCTGATCAACATGGGCTCGACTATTCGATCAGGTAAGGCGGAGGTAGACGGTGTCGAAGAAGACGGGGCGGCTCAGAGCGCTGCCGCCCCTCATCGCCCTGGCGATGACAACCCCTGTTCTGGTGCCGCTTCCCGCGCGAGCGGTGCCGGTGCCGGTCAAGACCCAGAGTGCGGCCGCGGCCTGTCCAGCCGAGATGCCGACGGAGATATCCGCCAAGCTGGCCGCCGCGGCCTGCGGCCAGCGGATCAAGGTGGCGTCGCTGACCTCGGAGACCGACGAGTTCTTCGTCAACCCCGACGGCACCGTCACCCAGGACCACCGCTACCGGCCCGTACGGGTGAAGCGCGGCGACGAGTGGGCCGCCGCGGACACGACATTGGCCGTGAACCCAGACGGGTCGGTGGCGCCGAAGGCGGCCGCGCTTTCCTACAGCTTCTCCGGCGGCGGTGAGGGCCCGCTCGTGCGAGCCGCCCGGAAGGGCGCCGAGCTCAACTTGGGTTCGCCGCTCGGCTCCCTGCCCAAGCCGGTGCTGAGCGGCGCGACCGCCACCTACCCCGAGGTGCTGCCCGGGGTCGACCTGGTGCTCACCGCCGATGTGGACGGATTCGCCGAGAAGCTCGTGGTCAAGACGCGGCAGGCGGCCGCCGATCCGAAGCTGAAGGCGCTGAAATTCGCCACCTCTTTGAAGAAGGGCGAGATCAAGGCCGACAAGCACGGCAACGTCACGGTCGTGGACGCCAAGGACGACCCCGTGTTCGTCTCCTCCTCAGCGGAGATGTGGGACGCCGCGGCGGAGACCTCCATGGCGCGCAACCCCGCCGCCCCGGCTCTCGGCGCCCAGCCGGGCAAGCGCGGCGCGATGGGCGTGAAGCTCTCCGGCGGCGCCATCGAGATCACCCCTGACGCCGCCCTTCTGGCCGACCCCGCCACCGTCTACCCCGTGACCATCGACCCGAGCTTCACCGCCGCCAAGTCGGGGTGGACCTACGTCGACTCCGCCTATCCGAACAGCGCCTACTACAACTCCTCCAACGAGGCCACAGCCGGCACCAGCAACGCCGGCGGCTACAAGCGGCGCTCGTTCTTCAACATGAGCCTGTCGGGCATGGGCACGGGCAAGCACATCATCTCCGCGACGTTCGACATCAGGGAGACGTGGGCCTGGTCCTGCTCGGCCAGGAACGTCGAGCTGCACAGGACCGCGGCGGTGACCTCCTCGACCACGTGGAACAACCAGCCCGCCTCCAACCTGAGCATCGGCGCCAAGAACGTCGCCTACGGCTGGTCGTCCAGCGGGAGCGGCGGGGCGTCGAGCTGCCCCGCCGCCTGGGTCGGCTGGGACGTGACCAGCCCCCTCCAGAGCACCGTGAACGCGGGCGGCACGTCGATCACGTTCATGGTGAAGGCCGGCAGCGAGACGGACAACTACTACTGGAAGCGGTTCGAGAACAACCCGCACGTCTCCATCACCTACAACACGCTCCCGGCGACGCCCGCCGGCCTGGCGATCGCGCCCTGCACGACGTGCGCCAGCCCGGCCCTGGTGAGCGCGCCGCAGCCGACGCTGTCCGCAAAGGTCAGCGACGCGGACGGGCAGGCCCAGCGGGCCGACTTCGAGGTGTGGACCCCCGACCACGTGACCAAGGTCACCGGCGGCTCCGTCTCGAACGTCTCCTCCGGCGCGACCGCGTCGTGGAAGGCCGGCACGCCTCTCGCCAACACCGCCTACCACTGGCGGGTCCGCTCCTTCGACGGCACCGACTACGGCGCGTGGTCGGGCTGGTTCACCTTCACCGTGGACGCCGCCCCTCCGGCCGCGCCTGAGGTCTCCTCCTCCGACTACCCCGAAGGCGAGTGGGCGAAGGGCGCCGGCCAGGCGGGCAAGTTCACCATCACTCCCTCCGGCACCGACGTCTCGGCCGTGCTGTGGTCCTTCGACGGCGGCGCCCAGCAGTCCGCCGCGAACACCGGCTCGCCGTACACGGTCACCTGGACCCCCGGCGCCGACGGCCCGCACACCCTCAAGGCGTGGGTCAAGGACAAGGCCGGCAACCTGTCCCCCGCCACGACGTACGCCTTCGACGCCGGCACGTCCGCCGTCACCTCGCCGAAGGACGGGCAGTCGACGGCTCGCCGCACCGTTCTCACCGCGACGGGAAGCGCGGGGCTGACCGCGGTCACCTTCTCCTACCGGCGCGGCGAGGCCGACACCTGGCACCAGGTTCCCGCCGCCGACGTGCGCAAGAAGTCGGACGGCTCGGCGATCACCTGGCCGGTCGCGCTGGCCGCGGGCGTCTCCCCCGATCTCGTCTGGGACACCACGCACACGCTCACCGAGGACGGCGTCATCGAGGTGCGCGCCGACTTCACCACCTCGGCCGGCACGGCCTCCTCGCAGCCGGTCGAACTGATCGTCGACCGCGACGCGGAGGGCGCGTCCACCCAGCCGGTCGGGCCGGGCTCGGTCAACGTGCTCACCGGCGACTTCAAGATGGCGGCCACCGACGTCAACGTCTTCGGCGTCGGGCTCATGCGCTCCTTCTCCTCGCGCGACCCGCGCAAGGGCTCGTCGACGCCGGGCGTCGCCGCCATCTTCGGCACCGAGTGGACCGCGAACGGGCTCGCCCAGTCGGGGCAGGGCACCTTCGAGCAGCTCCACCCCACCTCTGCCACCTCCGTCGAGATCAGCGGTGAGGACTCGTCCGTGGCGTTCACCAAGAACGCCGACGGAAGCTTCACGCCTCAGCCCGACGCGGCCAACCTGAAGCTGACCTACGACTCGTCCACCGACCGCTACACCCTCTCCGATGTCAACTCGGCGGACCGGACGGTCTTCGCCAAGGTGACGCCGACGGCGACGACGTACCTGGTCCGTGCCGTCTACCCGGCGAGCGGCAAGGCGAGCACGACCTTCGTGTGGGAGTCGGTGACCGGCTCCGACGGCAAGACCCTGGCCCGGCCGCTCAAGATCATCGCCCCGTCCTGGGCGGTCGCGTCGCAGTCCGACTGCGACGTCGACACCTTCGCCGCCCTGCCCGAGGGCTGCAGGCTGATCAAGCTGACCTACGCCACCACGACCACCGCCGGCGCGCAGCTCGGCGACGTGGCCGGCCAGGTCACGCAGATCAACCTGTGGGAGGGCGGGACGAGCGCGCCCCAGCCTCTCGCCGAGTACCGCTACGACGACCTGGGACGCCTTCGCGAGCAGTGGAACCCCAGCGCCCCTGACGTGAAGACCCGCTACGACTACGACCTCGGGGGCCGGGTGAACCGGTACTCCCCGCCCGGCGGGCTGCCGTGGACCTTGACCTACGGCAAGGCGGGCAACCCCGACACGGCGTCCGACGGGATGCTGCTGAGCGCCTCACGGCCGACGCTCCGCCCGGGGACCATGAGCGAGACGAACGGCACCGCGACCGTCTCGGTCGTGTACGACGTCCCGGTCAGCGGAAGCGGCGCGCCGTACAACCTGGCGGTGGCGAACACGGCGGCGTGGGGCCAGAACGACGCGCCCGCCGACGCGACCGCGATCTTCCCGGCCGACCAGGTGCCCGCGAACCACACCGGCCGCGGCGGCCTGGCCGGGTCCGACTACGGCCGTGCCACGATCACCTATCTCAACGCGTCGGCCCAGGAGGTCAACCGCGCGGAGCCGGGCGGCGGCCTGTCCACGAGCCAGTACGACGCGCAGGGCAACACCGTGCTCTCGCTGTCGGCGGGCAACCGGGCGCTGGCCCTGGGCCAGGGGCCGAACGCGGCGGGCGACCTGACCCTGCTCGGCCTCGCCACCACCCCGACGGCGCAGCGGGCGCGACTGCTGTCCGAGGAGACCCTCTACAGCGCCGACGGGCAGCGCGTGCAGTCCGAGTTCGGGCCGCTGCACCTGGTCACCGTCGGCGGCGCCCAGACCGCCGCCAGGAGGCACACGGTCAACGACTTCGACGAGGACCGGCCGGCGGACGCCAAGGTGTCGAACCTGGTCACCACGGCCACGGTGGGCGCCTGGGTGCCCGGCGGGGCGGCGGACGCCGACCTCAGGGTGAGCAAGAAGTACTACGACTGGGCCACCGGCAACGTCACCAAGACCGTCGACGACCCCGGCGGCCTGGCGATCACCAAGACGACCGGCTACGACACCGAAGGAAGGGTGATCAGCTCCACCATGCCCAAGTCGTCGGGTGACGACGCGGGCACGACGACCAGCGAGTACTACGCCGCCGACGGCACCGGGACCTGCGGCGGCAAGCCCGAGTGGGCGGGGCTGCTCTGCCGTACGAAGGCGAAGAAGGCCATCTCCGACGGCGGTTCCAACCCGTCCGAGCTGGTCTCCAAGGTCTACACCTACGAGGCCGGCGGCCGCGTCGCCGCCGTGACGGAGACCGCGAACGGAGTCACCAGGACCACCTCCACCAAGTACGACGCCGCAGGCCAGGTCGTGGAGAGCGCGGTCACCGGCGGCCTGGGCACGGCGGTGCCCACGGTGTCGACGACCTACGACGCGGCGGGACGCACCGTGAAGACCACCGCGTCCAACGGAACCGTGATCACCCGGGAGTACGACGCGCTGGGCCGCCAGGTGTCCTACACCGACGCCGACGGCGGGACGACCAGGGTGGAGTACGACGCGCTCGACCGGGTCGTCAAGAAGACGGACGGCGCGCCGTCCACGGTGACCTACGTCTACGACACGGCGGCCGACCCCCGGGGCGTGCTCACCTCGATGACCGACTCGGTCGCGGGCACGTTCACCGCCACCTACGACCTCGACGGCTCCGTCGTCCACGAGAACCTTCCGGGAGGCGTCTCCTACAACGTCGTCAGGGATCCCTCAGGCGCGCCGACCTGGCGCGGCTACCAGAACGCCGCCGGCGTGAAGCTGCTCGACGACTCCGTGACGTGGTCGATCAACGGCCAGCAGGTCACGCACAACGGGCTGTCGTCCCAGCGGATCGGCTACGACAAGACGGGCAGGCTCACCTCGGTGGACGACACCGTGAGCGGGACCTGCGCGCGGCGTGCCTACGGGTACGACGCGAACTCCAACCGGACGTCGGTGACCAGCAGCGGGTGTGACGGCTCCGGCGCCGTCACCGAGCGGCACACCTACGACGGAGGAGACCGGCTGGCCGACTCCGGGTACGTGTACGACGCCTACGGCCGCACCACGGCCACCCCCGCGGGGCTGGCGGTGGACTACTACAACACCGACCTGGTCAAGTCGATGACCTCCGGAACGTCGCGGCAGTCCTACACGCTCGACCCGCAGCTGCGCCGCAACACCACCCTGCTGGAGCAGCAGGCGAACGGCGCCTGGACCGGCGCCGGCAAGCGGATCGAGCACTTCGACGCCGACGACGACACGCCGGCGTGGGTCGTGGAGGACGCCGCCTCGGGCGCCGTGACCAGGAACGTCCACTCGATCTCGGGCGGATTGGCGGCGGTCACGTCGGCCACCGGAGACGTCCGGCTGCAGCTCACCAACCTGCACGACGACATCAACGTGGTGTTCACCGTCGTCGGCGGGGTGCCGCTGGCGCTGGACTACGACGAGTTCGGCAATCCCCGGGCGGGCCAGCCCTCGACGAGGTACGGCTGGCACGGCGCGGCCGAGCGGGCCGCCGACACCCCTGACGGCACCATGCTCATGGGCGTCCGGCTCTACCAGCCCAAGCTGGGACGGTTCCTCCAGACCGACCCGGTGGAGGGCGGGAGCGCCAACGCGTACGACTACGCCGCGCAGTCGCCCACGTCCAACGCGGACCTGGACGGCAAGAAGTGGTACTGGTGCACGAACTTCTGGGACTTCGCGTTCAACCACTGTGGGGTCAGCTACGCCTGGTACCACGGCAGCTGGCGCTTCGTCCACTGGAAGAAGACCCCGGCCGGCTGGTGGGTCCGCGGCGTGAACTACGACTACTGCACCAAGGCCCCTGACAAGCCGCTCGGGTACGACTTCCGGCAGGCGTGCATGATGCACGACTACGGGCTGGCCCTGCGGAACATGGGGTACTTCTCCAGCAAGTCGCAGGTGGACGAGATCTTCTACTACGTCCTCTACTACGGCGTGTGCTCGCACTACTTCTGGAAGGGGACCTGCCGGGGCATCGCCTACAAGTACTACCTCGCGGTGCGCTACCTGGGCTGACCGGCCCTCACCGAACCGCCGAACCCGCGCCGGCGGGAGCCGTCACCACGGCTCCCGCCGGTGCGGCGTGCCGGGGCTCGACTAACGAGTTGACGGCAGGCAAAGCATCGGGCACATTAAAGCGGCTTGTTCTACTTTGTGCACGATGGTTCTGCTCCAGGGAGCGCGATGGAGTTTGCCGTCCTGGGGCCGCTTCACGTCTCGGCCGACGCCCGTCCCCTGCCGCTCGGCGCGGGCAAGCAGCGCACCCTGCTGGCCGAACTGATCTGCCAGGCGGGCCGCGCCGTCTCCTCCCCCACGCTGATCGAGGCCCTGTGGGCGCAGGCTCCGCCGCGCACCGCCACCGACAACCTCCGGCTCTACGTGCACCAGCTGCGCAGGACGCTGGGCCAGGACCGCATCGAGCGCACCAGCACCGGCTACGTGCTGTCCATCCGGCCGGGCGAGCTGGACGCCGACCGGTTCCAGACCCTGGCGGAGCTGGGGAGGACCGCCCTGGCCGCCGGCGACCACGAACGGGCCTCCGCGCTGCTCGGGCAGTCTCTGGAGCTGTGGCGCGGCCCGGCGTACGCGGGACTCAACCTCACCCCCGCGCTGCGCGACCACGCGCACCGCCTGGAGGAGGAGCGCCTGACCGCGCTGGAGAGCCGGATCGAGGCCGATCTGGCGCGCGGGATGCATACCGCCCTCGTCGCCGAGCTCGGCGGGCTCGTCGCCGAGCATCCGCTGAGGGAGCGGCCGCGCATGCAGCTCATGCTCGCGCTGGCCAAGTCGGGACGCCAGGCCGAGGCGCTGGCCACCTATCAGGACGCCCGCCGGGTGTTCGCCGCCGAGCTGGGCCTGGACCCCGGCGCCGAGCTCCGCCACCTGCACCAGGCCATCCTCACCGGTACGCTCCCCGTCGACTCCTCCACCGCCCCGTCGGGGGACCTGTCCCCCGCCCAGCTCCCGGCCGACATCTCCGACTTCACCGGCAGGGAGGACCAGCTCGGCGAGCTGACCGACCTCCTCGGGAAGGAGCCGCCTCCAGGCCCCGGGCCGGTCGGCGTCTGCGTGATCACGGGGATGGGCGGGGTCGGCAAGACGACGCTGGCCGTCCACGCCGCCCATCGGATCGCGCGGCACTATCCCGACGGGCAGCTCCACACGAACCTGCACGGCGCGGAGGCGTCCCCCGCGGACCCCGGCCAGGTGCTCGCGGCGTTCCTCACCGCGCTCGGCGTGCCGCGCTCCGTCCTGCCGGAGAGCACGGAGGAGCGGGCCGCGTACTTCCGCAGCCGGCTGGCGGGACGCCGGATGCTCGTCGTGCTCGACAACGCCGCCTCCGAGCAGCAGGTCCGCCCGCTGCTTCCCGGCACTTCCGGCTGCGCCGTCATCATCACCAGCAGGAACCGGCTGACCGGGCTGTCCGGCGCGACCGCGATCGAGCTGTCCGTGCTCCCGCCCGAGCAGGCCGTGCGGCTGCTGTCCGCGATAGCGGGGGCCGGCAGGGTGGCCGCGGAGCCGAAGGCGGCGGAGGAGATCGTCCGGCTGTCCGACCGCATCCCGCTCGCGGTCAGGGTGGCGGGAGCCCGCCTCGCCGCCCGGCCGCACTGGCCGCTGAGCCGCCTGGCCGGGCAGCTCACCGACGAGCGGCGGAGGCTCGACCAGTTCGCCACCGGCGACCTCGCCGTCCGGGCCAGCCTGGCCCTCAGCTACGTGGGGCTCGACCACACCACACGCAGGGCGTTCCGGCTGCTCGGCTCGCTTGACGTGCCCGACTTCGCCGGCTGGGTGGCCGGGGCGCTGCTCGACCTGCCCGTGGCGGCGGGCGAGGAGCTGGTCGAGGCCCTGGTGGACACCCAGCTGGTGCTGATCAGCGGGGCCGATCCGGCGGGCCGGCCACGCTACCGGTTCCACGATCTCGTCCGCCTGTACGCCCGCGAGCGCAGCGAGCTGGAAGACGAACCGGAGACCGTGGCGGCCGCCCTGAGCAGGGCCTTCGGGGGCTGGCTCGCGCTGGCGGAACGTGCCACTGAGCGGGTGCCGGGCACGTCGTCCGCGATCATCCACGGCGCCGCCCCCCGCTGGAGCTCCCCCGACGACGCCCCTTGGGAGGAGCCGGCCGAGCAGGACCCGATGGCCTGGTTCGACACCGAACGGCCGGCGCTGGTCGCGTCCATCCGCCAGGCCTGCTCCCTGGGCCTGGCGGAGGTCGCGTGGGACACGGCCTGCTGTCTGGAACGTTACTTCGACGTGTGCGGGCAGTTCGACGACTGGCGCGCCCTCCATGAACGCGTCCTGGAGGCGTGCCGTGCGAAGGGCGACAAACTCGGTGAGGCGATGATCCTGCGCGGGCTCATGCACGCCACAACGTGGATGGAGACCGGCGGCGAGGCCATGGCCGCGCAGTACGACGGGGCCGAGCGGCTGATCGCGATGTTCACCGAGCTGGGCGAGGAGCGCGGGCTGTCCGACGCCTACGTGCTGCGGGCCTGGGGCGAGGCGGCCAAGGGGGACATGGCCCAGGGCCTCCGGTCGGGGAAGATCGCGCTGAGCCTCGCGGAGGGCAGCGGTCACCTGGGAGGCCAGGCGAGGGCGCACGTGTGCATGGCGGTGACCTACGGGACCAAGGACATCAGGATGGCGATCAGCCATCTCCTGAGCGGCCTGGAGCTGGCCGAGAAGCTGGGCAACCCGCGTTTCGAGGCCACCGCGTTGCAGTTCCTCGGGCTCGCGCACGCCCATGCCCGGGAGTTCGAGGCCGGCCTGGGGTACCTGGTCCGGGCCCTGGCGATCTACCGGCAGTTCCGCGACCCGCTGCTGGAGGCGATGGGCCTGGTGGCGCTGGCCAAGCTGTACGCCGTGGCCCGCGACCCCCGGGCCAGGGCCGCCGCGGAGGCGGCCGAGGCCCTGAGCCGTTCGCATCGCCTGGCCCACCACAGGGCCGACGCGCTGTGGGTGCTCGGCGACGTGGACATGGCGGAGGGAAAGATCGACGAGGCGATCATCAATCTGGAGGAGTCGGTCAGGCTCTGGCGCACCAGAGGCTGGCAGGATTTCCTCGCCGGCGCGCTGGGAAGCCTCGCGGAGGCCTATTCCGCCGCGGGGAACCTGGAGGCGGCCGCCAGGACCCGCCGGGAGGTGGGCGCCCTCACCGGTACGGCGCCCGGCCGGATGCGGCGGCCGACTCACACAGGATGAGTGCGGCGGCGCCCCCTCCGGCCTCACGTACGACTTGGCCCAAGGGAGATCTCCACGTTGCGAGGGCCGGGCCGCGGTTCCCTCGCCCCGCGACCGGAGACAAATCCTCTGTCGGCTCCGAACGCTCGCCCCGTCAGGGGCTGCTGGTTTCAGGCCACGCGCAAGGGGAGAAGGCGGCTGGTGATCACATCGCGTCGTCAGATGTGAGGTCGGATGCATGAGACACCACGGGGCGCACTGGAGGACGGCCAGGATGCGGCGCGGCCGCCGCGGGTGACGGTGGTGGTGGCCACCCGGAACCGTCACAGCGACCTGGAGTCGTCGCTGCCGCGCCACGAGGGGCCCGTGATCGTGGTCGACAACGGCTCCGCCGACGGCAGCGCCGCGTTCGTACGCGACAGGTTCCCGCATGTCCGGCTGGTCGAGCTGGGAAGGAACCTCGGCGCCACGGCCCGCAACGTCGGCGCGCGGCTCGCCACGACACCGTACGTCGCCTTCGCGGACGACGACTCCTGGTGGGCACCCGGCGCCCTGGACCGCGCCGCCGGCGTGCTGGACGCCCATCCCCGCCTGGCGTTGCTGGCGGCCCACATCCTCGTGGGCCCCGAGGAGAGGCCCGACCCGATCTGCGCGGCCATGGCCCGCTCCCCGCTCAAAACGGAGCCCGATCTGCCCGGCCCGAGCGTCCTGGGGTTCCTCGCGTGCGGCGCGGTGGTGCGCAGGGACGCCTACCTGGCCGCCGGCGGCTTCGACGACGTGGTGTTCTTCTTCGGCGAGGAGGAGCGCCTGGCGCTGGACCTGGCGTCGGCGGGCTGGGGGCTTTCCTACGTCGCGGACGTCGTCGCCCATCACCATCCTTCGGCCGCACGCGTCAGCGGCCGGCGGCGGGTGCTCGCGAGCCGCAACCGGCTGCTCACCGCCGTCCTGCGCAGGCCGTGGCCGGTCGTGGGACGGGCCGCGCTGGCCGCCGCCCGCGGCGGCCCCCCGGGATGGCGGGCCCTGGGCGAAGCGGTCACGCGGCTGCCGAAGGCGCTGTGGCGCCGCCGCGGGCTCCCGCCGGAGGTCGAGGCGGCCCTCAGGTCACTGGACGTGGAACCGGGCCCCGGGCGCTCGTGACCGATCCGCGTGTCGGTCGAGGTGCGCCTGGCGAGCCTGGAGGAGGCCCGGTCACGCTCGACCGCCCGGCGGCACATCAGCTGAGGCGCCGGGGCGAGGCGGCGACGCCCCGCCCCGGCGGCGCCTCGATCCGGCTCAGTCGCTGTGCGACTGGCGCCAGTCGCGGACGGCGTCACGGATCTTGTCGAACACCGCGACCGGCGGGCCGACCAGCATGTTCGCGGTCGCGGACTCACCGGCGCCGGGGTGCGGCCGGGTCGGCGAGATCGCCTCGGCGGCCCGTACGGCACCGGCCATCCGGCGTAGCCGTTCCGGGGACGTCTCCTGGCGCAGCCGGGGGAACTCCTCCTGCTCCTCGTGCGTGGCGTGCTCCAGGACGGCCTTCGCCAGGGTGGCCAGCTCGAGGTCGAAGTCCGCGTGGTCCACGCCGAGGTCGTACAGCTCGGACAGGGCGTGCTTCGCCTCGTCCTCCTCGTGCAGCCGGGCCTCGACGACCTCGTCGCCCGCCTTCGACCGTGCAGCCGGGTGCACGACCTGCTCCTCCGCGCTCTCGTGCACGGCCAGGAGCCGCACGAGGTCGTTGAACAGCTCGCGCTTGCGGTCGCCCCGCGCGATGGCGACGTCCGCGAACATGGCCTTGATCTGGTCGTGCTGCGCGAGCAGCAGATCGACGACGTCCTGCTCTCCGGTGGTGTTCCCAGTGGTGCTCACTGCCGTCACCTTTCTACTCGGGGACTTCCCGGCTGCCCCGCGACGGCGCCGCTACACCTGCCGGCTCGCGACCAGGGAACCGCCTTACAGGGATAACCCTGAGCCCGGCAGAGGGGTCGCCACGATGTGGCGGCCCCCTCCCCGGCCGCATCGTGGAGCCATCGAAAACATCCTCAAGGAGCCCACGATGAACCGTATGACCAGCGCCCTCGTCCTCGGCGCAGCCACCCTCGCGACCCTGCTGCCCGCGACCTCCCCGGCGCACGCCTCCGCCTGCAAGATCCAGCCGTACGGGCTGATCGGCGACTACTGGAGCTCGATGGGCGGTGCGGGCGGGGTCTTCGGATGCCCCACGTCCGCCGAGTACAGCCTGCCGAACCAGAACGGCCGCAAGCAGCGCTTCGCGGGCGGACAGATCGCCTGGTCGCCCGACCAGGGATCGAAGATGATCGTCGCCGCGTACGCGGTGAACGGCAAGGCGGTCTTCCGGTGGGGGCCGACCACGCCCTTCAACTACGACTACTTCCGGGTCTACTGGAAGGCCGACCCGGCCGGCGACCTGGGCGGCATGGCCCTCAGCTACCCGACGTACCGAGTGACCACCGGATCGCGCACCAGCGGCAAGGTGACCCACCGGGCGCCCAGCAACGTGACCAACAGCAACGGCTACGCCTCGACCTACACCTTCTGGGTCAAAGGATGCGACAGCAAGACATTCGGCGACACCTGCCGCCAGGGGTACACACTGGCCGTCTCGGCGAACGTCTGAACCTGTCACACTGGCTGCCATGCGGGTGGTGATCTGTGATGACTCGGCCTTGTTCCGCAAGGGCCTGGCCCTCCTGCTCGACCACGTCGGGGTGACCGTCGTGGCGCAGGCCGGGGACACCGCGGAGCTGGCCTCACTGCTCGACCTGCATCCGGCGGACGCCGCCATCCTCGACGTGCGGATGCCCCCCACGTTCACCGACGAGGGGCTGGTGGCGGCGATAGACCTGAAGAAGCGGTTCCCCGCCCTCGGCGTGCTGGTCCTGTCCACGTACGCGGAGGGCGCCTACGCCGCGCGGCTGCTCGAGTCGAGCCCGCGCGGCGTCGGCTATCTGCTGAAGGACCGGGTGGACGACGCGAACGCCCTGCGGGACGCGCTGGAGCGGGTGGCGTCCGGCGGCGTCGCCATCGACCCCGAGATCGTCAGCATGCTGTTCCAGCTGCGGCACGCCGAATCGCTCGCCGACCGGCTGACCTCACGCGAGCGCGACGTGCTGCGGCTGATGGCCGAGGGCAGGTCCAACGCGGCGATCGCGAGGACGCTGTTCCTCGGCGCGAAGACGGTCGAGGCGCACATCGCGGCGGTGCTGAACAAGCTGGACCTCAACCAGACCCCCGACGACAACCGCCGCGTCCTCGCGGTGCTGACGTGGCTGCGCATGGAGGGGCCCGGTGCCCATCAGAATCGTGATCGCTGACGACTCGCTGCTCGTGCGCGAAGGCGTTCGCCGGGTCCTGGACCTGCAGCCCGATCTGGAGGTGGCGGCGACGTGCGCCGACCTCCCCGAGCTGCTCGCCGCGGTCGGCCAGCACGATCCCGACGTGGTCGTGACCGACATCCGGATGCCGCCGACGGCGTCCGACGAGGGCATCCAGGCCGCCATCAGGCTGCGAGCCACCCATCCGCGCGTCGGCGTCGTGGTGCTGTCGCAGTACGCCGAGCCCGCGTACGCGACGCCGCTGCTGGCCGGAGGCAGCAGCGGCCGGGCCTACCTGCTGAAGGAGCGGGTGAGCGACCCGCGTGAGCTGATCGAGGCGGTCAGGACGGTCGCCAGGGGCGGCTCGGTCATCGACCCCGCCGTGGTGGAGGCGCTGGTGGCCGACAGCGTCCACGCGCGGTCGTCGCGGCTCGCCCATCTGACCGCGCGCGAGCGCGACGTGCTCGGCGAGATCGCGCAGGGCAAGAGCAACGCCGCCGTCGGGGCCGCGCTGTTCCTCACCGAGCGGGCCGTGGAGAAGCACATCAACGCGCTGTTCGCCAAGCTCGGGCTGGGCGCGGAGCCCGACGTGAACCGGCGGGTGATGGCGGTGCTGATGTACCTGGCCGAGCACGGTGGTGCTAGCACCCGCTGATTGTGGTGGCCGCGCCCTTGGGCCGGCGGCGCCCTTCGGGGAGGCTGGGAACATGACAGGGGTCGACGTGCTCATCGTGGACGACCAGGCGCCGTTCAGGTCGGTGGCACGGGCGCTGATCCGGCTGCTGCCGGGGTGGCGCGTGGTGGGTGAGGCCGAGACGGGTGAGGACGCCCTGGACCTGGCGCTCGGCACCCTGCCCACCATGATCCTGATGGACATCAATCTGCCCGGGATGAGCGGGATCGAGGCGACCCGGCGCATCCTGGCGGAGGCCCCCGGCGCGAAGATCGTGCTGGTGTCCACGTACGCGGTGGACGACCTGCCACCCGACGCGGTCACCTGCGGGGCGCTCGCCTACATACGGAAGGACGACCTCACGCCCGCCATGCTGCGCGGGCTTCCCGTCTGAGCGCCAGGCGGGCCGCCTCGCGGCCGCCCATGCCGTGCACCCCCGGGCCCGGCGGGGTGCTGGCCGAGCAGATGTAGAGGCCGGGCACCGGGGTCGCCCAGGGAGCCGGCGAATGGACCGGACGGCCGAAGAACTGGCCCAGGTCGCCCGCCCCTCCGCCGATGTCGCCGCCCACGTAGTTCGCGTTGTGCGCCTGCATCGCCGCGGTGTCCA
The DNA here is from genome assembly GCF_040802045.1 of Microbispora sp. NPDC049125. Taxonomy (NCBI): domain Bacteria; kingdom Bacillati; phylum Actinomycetota; class Actinomycetes; order Streptosporangiales; family Streptosporangiaceae; genus Microbispora; species Microbispora sp. NPDC049125. Next base: position 135,944 of record NZ_JBEZDW010000017.1, read on the forward strand.
TGGCGCCACGGGCCAGTACGAGGTCGCGGAATCCCGGGGCGAACCGCTCGATCTGCGCCTCGATCACCTCGGTCATGTCGGCCGTGGAGCCGTTCGGCACGTGGCAGTACGCCCACAGGACGTGCCGGCCCTCGGGGGCGCGGGACGGGTCGGCCACGCAGGGCTGGACGACGAGCACGTAGGGCCTTTCCGGATGGCGTCCCCGCGCCACCTCCGCCTCGCCGTGCGCGATCTCCTCCAGGGTGCCGCCGAGGTGCACGGTCGCGGCCTCACCCACGGCCGGATCGGCCCACGGCACCGGGCCGGACAGCGCCCAGTCGAGCTTGAACACCCCGGGGCCGTAACGGAAGCGGCCCAGCCTCCTCCGGTACAGCGCGGGCAGCCGGTCGCCCGCCACGGCGAGGACCTGGCGCGGCGTGAGGTCCAGCAGGATCGAGCCGGCCTGCGGCACATCCCCGAGGCTCCGTACGGTGTGCCCGGTGTGCGCCTCGCCGCCGAGCGCTTCGAGGCGCCGGACGAGCGCGCCGGCGAGCCGCTGGGAGCCTCCCCGCACCACGGGCCAGCCCACGTGGTGGGCGAGGCCGGCCAGCATCAGCCCGTACCCGGCCGTGATGGGCGCGCGCAGGTCGAGCATCGAGTGCGCGGCCATCCCCGCGAACACCGCGCGCGCCTCCGCCGTGCGGAACGCCGTACGGGCGAAGGCGGTGGCGGGCAGGGCGGCGAGCGCGCCGAAGCGGGCGGCCCGCAGCGGCGCGCGCGGCACGGACAGCGGCGCGAGCAGCGTGTCCACCAGCCGGTCGCCGCCGCGAGCGGTCGCCCCCACCGTGGCCAGCCAGGCGGCCGCGTCCCGGCCGAGGCCCCGCGCGGTGTCCTCCGGGGACCGGCGGACCAGCACCGCCGGCCTCTTGTCCAGCGGGTGGGCGGCCTGCACGTCCGGATACGCCCACTCGACGCCCAGGTCCATCTCCCGCAGCGCCGGGGACGCCCGCGCGAGCGGCAGCACGGTCGCGCACACGTCGTGCAGGAAGCCGGGGAGGGTCAGCTCCTCGGTGCGCAGCCCGCCGCCGAACGTCCCGGCCGCCTCCAGCAGCAGGACGCGACGGCCGGCTTCGGCCATCGTGACGGCCGCCACCAGCCCGTTGGGGCCGGAGCCGACCACGACGGCGTCGAATCCGTCAGCCATGGACCGGCACCTCCCCCTTGATCGTCGTGCCCGCCCCCGGCGCCGACTCTACGGACAGCCGTCCGCCGATCGCGCCGAGCCGGTCGGTCATGTTCGTGAACCCGTGTCCTTGTGCCGTACCCGGTGTGAAGCCCGCGCCGTCGTCGGCCACGCTGAACTTCAGCATGCCGTCCTCGACGCGGATGCGGACCTCCACCGACGCGCCCTGCCCGGCGTACTTGCCCGCGTTCTGGATGGCCTCCAGGCAGCAGAAGTAGACGGCCGCCTCGACCTCCTCGGGATAGCGCTCCGGCAGGTCCACCTCCACCTGGTACGGCAGGGCCACCCGCCGGGTGACCGAGCGCAGCGCCTCGCCGAGCCCGTGGTTGCGCAGCAGCGGCGGGTAGATGCCGTGGGCCAGCTCGCGGAAGGCGGCGTTGGCCTGCTGCAGGTCGGTGCGCAGCTCCTCCAGGAGCTCGGCGGCCATGGCCACGTCGTCCTTGAGGATCTCCCGCGCGAGGCCGAGCTTGACCGACAGCGCGACGAGATGCTGCTGTGCTCCGTCGTGCAGGTCGCGCTCGATGGCGCGGCGCGACGCGTCGGCCGCCGTGACGATGCGCAGCCGGGACGCCTGGAGCTCCTCGTTGCGCTGCCGGAGCTCCTCCAGAGACTCCTGCAGGGCCGAGTCCAGCCGCATGTTGTGCAGCGCCAGCCCGACCTGGCGGGCCAGCTCGATGAGGACCCGGTCGTCCTCTTCGGAGAACTCCACGCCCTCCCGTGGCCGCCTGACCACGAGCAGGCCGAGCAGGTCGCCCATGTGGGCGGCGGGCGCCACCCGGATCGGGGCCTCCCGGTCCTCGATCAGGGCGGGCATCCAGACCGACAGCCAGGCGGTGCCGCCGATGCGGGTGCGGCCGACGACGAGGCGTTCGTTGTCGGAGAGAGTGAGGACGTCGGCGGGGCGTTCCGGGACGCTGACCGTGCGGTGCAGCACGCCGTCGGTGCCGACCCACACCTCGGCCCCCGCCTGCCCGAGCGCGGCGCGCAGCGACTCCACGAGCTGGAGCAGCAGCTCGTCGAACGGCACAGCGCGGCTCATCCGGGCGCCGAACGACGACAGCGCCTCCTCCGGCGTCTGCCCCCGGCGGCCGAGCAGCGACACGCCGAACGACACGAGGCGGAAGCGCAGGGGCAGGGCGAGCACCACAGCGGTGAGGGACGCGACCACGCTCGCCAGCAGGACGTCGCGCTCCGGGCCGACGGGCCAGTGGAGCAGGCCGACGACCACGACCAGGTAGACGGACACCACCAGCAGCGCGAGCCCGGCGATCACCACGGCCTCGGCGAGCGCCCGCTCGGCCAGCCGCGCGGTGCCGGCCGGCTGCGCGAGGGCGAGCCCCGCCGGGAGCACGGCCATGGCGAGCAGCGCCCACGGGAGCAGATCTTCGGGCATGCCGAGCAGCACGTGCACGGCCACGAGGACGACGTCGGCGGCGGCGGTGACGACACCGGCGGCCGCGATCCACTGGAGCGTGCGCCGGCGCGGCGCCGGCGCGCGCGGGCAGCGGGCGAGCACCCCCGCCAGCGCGGTCATCGCGCCGGCCGCGGTCGCGGTGATCACGCCGGCCGTCGTCACCGGCAGCCAGAGCGCCCAGGCCGCCGCGCCGAGCCAGGCCAGCCCGGTGATCGTACGGCGGGGCAGGGTACGGAGATCGCCGTCGGGCAGGGACAGGCCGCAGGTGAGCCAGGCGGCGACGGCCGGCGGCGCGAGCTGCGGCCACGCGGTGGCCGCGGCCTGCGTGACGGCCACGAGCCCCGCGGTGCGGGCCAGGCTAGGCCGTCCGGCGAGCAGCGCCGCCACCGCCGCGAGCATCCAGACGGCGGCGACGGCGGCGGAGGCGGCGATCACGGTCACTCCGCCCGCAGCACGTGGCCGACCCGTAGTCTCGCAGCCATCCACCCCGGCCAGACGGCCAGCGCGTTGGCCACGATCAGCGTCAGCGGCCACACGAGCAGCACGGCGCTGACGGCGAGCGGCGCGACGTACGACAGCGGGAACATCTCCGCCACGACCCGCCACAGTGTGCGTCCGATCGCCACCCCGAGCGGCACGCCGAACAGCAGCCCGATGGCCGCGACCAGGGTGGCCTGGGTGACCACGGTCCAGCGGGCCTGCCGGCGGGTCATGCCGAGCGCGCGGAGCACGGCCACCTCGTGCCGCCGCCTCCGCACGGCCGTGGCGAGCGCGTGCCCGACCGCCCCCACGGCCAGCAGCCCCAGGAACGCGGCCAGCAGGGTCGGCAGCTCCTCCACGTCGCGGATCTGCGGCACCTCCGTCAGAGGGGCCACCGGGCCGAACCCGATGTGCTCCCCTCCGGCCTTCTTGGAGGCGGCGTTCAGCCGGACGGCGACCGCATTGGCGTCCGCGCCCGGCCGCAGGGCGACGTAGGCGCCGTGGAACTTGAACGAGTAGTGCGCTCCCGCGTACAGGAGCTTGTGGCCCTCCGGGGTGATCCATCCGCCGTCGGTCTTGGAGTTGTGGGAGGCCTCAGGGACGAAGCCGATCCCGGTGACGGTCATCCGCACCGGTGCGGGGCCTCCCTTGAGCCGGACCTCGTCGCCGACTCCCACCTTCAGGTCACGGGCGCTGAAGGGCGCGAGCACGATCTCGTCCCGCTTCGCGGGGAGCCTGCCTTCAGTGAGCACCACCGGGAAGGACGGGCCGCCCACAGGGGCGTACGTGAAGGTGGTGACGGAGACCGCGCCCGACTCGGCGACCGCGCTGACGCCGTCGTCGACGGCCAGGACGGCCGGGTCGCGGGCCACCGCGGCGAGTGCCGGGAGCGCCGGCCCGTAGTCCTGACCGTTCATGCCGATGAACGCCTCTATGTGGTGGGTCCGCCCGAATCTGATCGGGTTGCCGGCCGCGTCCTTGACGCCGGCGGAGAAGGTGAACGCGGCCAGCACGCCGAGGACACCGGCGACGGCTCCGATGAGCGCGGGCCGCACCGGCACGGCGCTGTGCCCGCGGCCCGGCTCCAGCGCGAACCGCGCCCCCACCACCATCGGCACCGGCAGGCCCATCCGGGACGCGACCAGGGCGACCGCGGAGCGGCGGCCCGGGCCCTCCCTGCTCGACAGGAAGAGCGCGGCCGCGCCCGCCGACCCCGCGAGCACGATCGCCGGGGTAAGGACCCAGCCCGCGCCGAGCACGAGCCAGTCGAGGTCGAGCCCGGGAGCGGGCTCGCGCAGCGCCGCCGCCCCGATGGGCATCCAGATCGAGCCGACGGCCGCCGCCACCACGCCGAGCGTGCTTCCGGCGACGGCGGCCAGGACCGGTCCCGCCGCCGCCGCCGCGAGCGCCTGGCGGGGCGCCAGCCCCACCGCGCGGAGCATGCGCAGGTCGGCGACGGCCGCCGCGGTGTACCTGGCGACCGACTGGCCGATCAGGACGACCGCGGCGCCGAGCGCGGCAAGCCCGAACGCGAGCAGAGACATCGCTTCGAACGTCGCGACCCGCCTCGCGGGCCCTCCGAACTTCTCGGCGTTGTCCCAGATCTCGATGTCGTTGCGCTTGGTGGCGGCCGCCAGGCCCTTGCGGAACGCGGGGATGTCGGCCGCGCCGTTCTTCAGCCGGACCAGGGCGTTGATGTAGCCGATCTTGGGGTCGAGGAAGTTCCCCGGATAGGCGTTGTAGAGGGCCGGCGTGGCGAGCAGGCCCGGCGGCTGCCCGATGTCCTCGGCGTACCAGGCGGACCTGATGATCCCCACGATCGTCGCGGGGACGCGCGGCCCCAGGGGCTCGTCGGTCGCGGGGTCGAAGTCCTCACCCGCCGCCTGCTCCGGCGACATGAGCGTGAGGACGACCCGGTCCCCGACGCCCTTGCCGTACACGGCGGGGAACCGGGAGCTGACCACGACCTCGTCGGCCCGGCGCGGGTCGGGGAGCCGTCCCGCGAGGACCACCGGCCGCTCGATGGTGCGCAGGTTCTCGTCGTCGATCGGCGGGAAGGAAGAGACGTTGGCGCCGGGCGGGATGCCCTCGACCCCGAATCCCGACACCGGGAAGGTGGTCACCGCCGCGACCTCGGGAAGCGCCCGGACCTTGCTCCAGTCGAATCCCGGCTGGTTGGGCAGGACAGCCATCGTCGCGGGCAGCGTCGCGGCGTACAGCCGGTCGACGGCCGTGCCGCCTCTGCGGGCCCCCGCGACGGCGGTGAGCACGGTCCCGCCTGCGAACGCCACGAGCAGCGCGAGCACCGCGAGGGACCGCCATCGGCGCCGCAGATCGAGGCGGAGCCAGGTCAGCACCACGGTCACGGCGTCTCCACCCTTCCGTCCCGCATCCGCACGGCACGGTCCGCGCCCGCGGCGACGTCCGGCGAGTGGGTGACCATGATGATCGTCTGCCCGTCGTCGTGCAACCTGCGGAACAGCTCGAGCACCTCCAGGCCGCCCTCGCTGTCGAGCGCGCCGGTCGGCTCGTCGGCCAGCAGCAGGGTGGGCTCGTTGACCAGCGCGCGGGCGATCGCGAGCCGCTGCCGCTGCCCGCCGGACAGCACCGCGGGCACCTGGTGCGTACGGTCGCCCAGGCCGAGCAGGTCGAGCAGGTCGCGGGCGCGGGCCTCGGCGGCGCGCCGCTTCATGCCGCCGAGGACGCCGGGCATGACGAGGTTGTCGAGCGCGGACACGCCATCGAGCAGGTTGAAGAACTGGAACACGAAGCCGATGTGGTGGCGCCGGAACCGGGCCAGCCAGTCCTCGTCCCTGCCGTCGACCCGCTCCCCCGCGACCTCCGCCGAGCCCTCGTCCACCGTGTCGAGCCCGGCGATCACGTTGAGCAGCGTCGACTTGCCGCAACCGGACGGCCCCATGACGGCGACGAACTCCCCCCGGCGTACGTCGAGGTCCACTCCCCGGAGCGCCCGGACCGGGGCGAGCTCCGCGGCGAACGTGCGCCTCACCCCTCTGAGCTGCACGGCGAACGTGGTGGTCACTTCTGTGGTGCTCATATCAGGTCACCTCTAGGTGATAAGCGGTCACGGGGGTGGCACGGCCCTTGACGCGGCGCGGGCCGAGCGGGCGCCAGGCCCACTCCCCGCCCGCGGCGCGGACAGTGGTGGCGGCGGCGACGGTCCCTGCGGGCCGGGCCAGGTCCTGCATGCGCTGCGCGAGATTCACGGTGTCTCCGACGAGGGTGTACTCCACCCGTTCATCGCTTCCGAGTAGGGCCGCCGCTACTTCCCCGGTGGACAGGCCGATGCCGAGACCGAAGGGGGCCAGCCCCTGCGTGGCCCATTCGGCGTCCAGGAGGCGCTGCCGCACGTGCATGTCGCAGGCCGCGTGCACGGCCTTCGCCGCGTGGTCGGAGGCCGGGTCGGGCGCGCCGAAGACGGCCATCACGGCGTCCCCGACGTACTGCATGACCGTGCCGCCCGCGGTGAGGATGGCGGCGTTCATCACCCGGCGGTGGGCGTTGAGCTGGCCCGCGAGCACGGCCGGGTCGGTGGCCTCCGCGATGCCGGAGTATCCCCGCACGTCGGACATGAGGACGGTCACGACGAGCCGCTCGGTGCGGTCGACGGCGTCGCGGTCGCGCATCAGCTTGTCGGCGAGCCCGCTCGGCAGCAGGCGCGACAGCGTCTCTCCCTGCTCCTCGCGGCGCAGGATCGCGGTGTGCAGCATCCGCAGGCGGCGCAGCGCGCCCTGCCGTCCCGCGCTGGCGTCCCTGGCCAGCCCGAGGAAGAGCTGCTCGATCGCGGCGTTCACCGACTCCGGCGGCTCCCCGCGCGAGGCGGCGATGGCCTTCACCGTGCGGCCCCCGGCGACCTGGCGCAGCAGGTCCTCCTCGCCGGGTGACAGCTGGCCCTCGTCCCGTGCGGGCGCGAGCAGCTCCTGCACGATGGCCGGGTCGATGAGCGAGCCGCCCGTGGCGACCTCGCGGATCGCCCTGCCGAGCATGCCGGCGTCGGCGACCCGGTCCTTCAGCAGGTAGGCGTAGCCGGCCGCGCCCTCGTCGAGCAGCCGGATCGCGTACTCGGGGTCGTCGTACTGGCTGAGCACCACGACACCGGTGCCGGGCAGGCGCTTGCGCACCTCGCGCGCCGCCTCGATGCCCTCGTCCTGGTAGGTCGGCGGCATCCTGATGTCGGTGACGAGGACCTGCGGGCGCAGCCGCACGGCGCAGGCCACCAGCTCGTCGTAGTCGGCGGCCAGCCCGACGACGTCCAGCGCGGCGTCGCGGCCGAGCAGGGCGCGCACGCCTTCGCGGACGATCAGATTGTCGTCCGCGAGCACCACGGTGATGCGTTCCACGAGGTGAATTAGATCCCGGATCAAGGGGGCCCAGAAAGGGTGCCAGGACGACGGAAGGGGGGTGCTGGCACCCCCGGAGGCTCGCAGGCTGGCGCCCTCGTACGGCCCCCGCGTGGTTTCTACGGTCGGGGGTATGCGACTCGAATCGACGATCACATCCCTGTCCTGGATCCCCTCCGAGGCCGTCAAGGGCTACACCAGGCCCGCCTTCACGATGGGCCTCGCGCACTACGACGATCCCCCGCCCGACGTGATAGGCGACCTGGACGAGTTACGCGACTCCGACGGCTTCCGGTTCGCCAACCGGCTCAGCGCGTGGGCCGAGTTCGACGGCGACCGGCTGACCGGCCACGGCTGCGAAGGCGGCCTCGTGATGGGCGCCACGACCGTCCGCGTGGGCCCGCTGGGCGTGACGTTCACCGCGTACAGCCTTCCGGACCTGCGGCCGGAGCCCGAGGTGGGCGACGGGTGGATCAGGTTCACCCAGACCGCCGGAGGGCGCACGGCGCTGCCGTTCCCCCGCCGGGTCGCGCGGCCCCCGTACCTGCGCCTGCAGTCCCCGCTGGTGTGGACGACGCTCGCGCTGACGCTGCACGCCGACGGCCGGGCCGAGGCGGCGTTGCGGGGCGCCAGCCCGTTCCCCCGGCACTGGGTCTACGGCCAGGACGGCCGGCTGTCGCTGAAGGCCGGCCTCACCGACTTCACGTCGTGGGCCGCGCAGCAGGGTCCGGAGCGCACTCCGTGGGGCGACGAGGACTCCCCCGTGCTCGTCACCGCGGCCGAGACCGCGCTGGAGCGTGAGCTGTCCACCCTGATCATGCGCGGAGGGCGCAAGCCCGTGATCCGCTCGATGGCCGCCGGCTCGCACCTCATGCGGCAGGGCGATCCGGGGTCCTCACTGTTCCTGCTGCTCGACGGCGTCGTGGGCGTGGACGTGGACGGCCGGGCGCTGCCCGAGATCGGCCCCGGCGCGATCCTCGGCGAGCGGGCGGTGCTGGAAGGCGGCCTGCGCACGGCGACGCTGACCGCGATCACGCCCATCAAGGTGGCCGAGGCCGCCGCCGACCTGGTGGACACCGCCGCCCTGGCCAGGCTGGCCGAAGGGCACCACCGAGAGGACCAGCTCACGTGAGACTCGCGTTGCTCGGCGTCCGCGGCTCGACCCCGGCGCCGGGGCCCGAGTTCGTGCGGTACGGCGGCCACACCAGCTGCGTCGCCGTGCTGCCCGGCGACTCCGGCGTGCCCTCGCTGGTCCTCGACGGGGGCACCGGGCTGCGGGGGCTCGGGCCGCTGCTGAGAGGGGCGCCGTTCCGCGGCTCGATTATGCTGACTCACCTGCACTGGGACCACATGCAGGGCCTGCCGTTCTGCCCGTCGCTCGACGTCCCGGACTCCCGGGTCGACCTCTACCTGCCCTCGCCGCGCCCCCTGGAGACGTTGACGGGGGTCATGTCGCCGCCCTACTTCCCGATCACCCCGGACGGCCTCGGCGGCGCCTGGCGGTTCCTGCCGTCCGCCTCCGGGGTGATCGAGGGATTCACCGTCACCGTGGCCGCGATCCCGCACAAGGGCGGCACCACCCACGGCATCCGGGTCGAGCGCGACGGCGTGTCGATCGCCTACCTGCCCGACCACTCGCCGCAGGTCGCGTGCGCCGCCGCGGAGGAGCTGGCGTCGGGCGTGGACCTGCTGCTGCACGACGGGCAGTTCCTGCCCGGCGAGCAGGCCCTCGCCGACGCGTACGGCCACGCGACGGTCGCCGACGCCACGGCCTTCGCCGCCCGCTGCGGCGCCCGCCGCCTCGTCCTCACCCACCACGCCCCCGGCCGTACGGACGACGTGCTGGACGTGCTGGCCAAGGAGGTCGAGGTCGCCCGCCAGGGGGACGTCCTCACCCCCTGAGCCCGTATCGCCTCCGATCAGGGGCGATCAGGGCGCGCGGGTGAAGTCGGCGGTCCAGTTCGTCTCCCAGGTCTCACCGCCGTCGGCGGAGAACCGCTGCTCCCAGTGACAGGACTGCGCGGTGATGTCCGACCAGATGTAGCCGACCTTGATCGGCACGCCGTCGTACACGTCGTCGCAGGTGAACACGCCGCGCCCGTCGCCACCGAAACGGCCGACCACCGGCGGCAGCGATATGCCGGTCTTGCTGCCCGCCCAGTACAGCGACCACTCGTCGGCCGCCTTGTCGTACAGCCGCAGCGTCACGCCGCTGAAGCCCTGCGTCGGGAACGTGACCTCGTCGATGTTGCCGGCGCCGTCCAGGACGCTCCAGCATCTGGTGGAGCCGGGGAACTCGTACCAGTCGTCGCTGCCGGCGAGCACCTTGCGCAGCCGCCGCTGCCGGGAGGTCCAGTTGCCGACGAAGAAGTCGAAGTTGTTTTCCATGGCGCGACGCTAACCACGACCGCCTGACACCTTCTGTCAGTGGACCCGGGGGAATACCGGCATGCGGAAAACCTCGTCGCCGAGGGCGGCGCCCGTCCCTCAGGATGGGATGCGCCGGCGGCCCGCGCCGCCCCGGCCCCCGGCGTCGCCGGGGCTCCCCCAGCGAGCAGGAAGGCTCCCCATGCAGAGCGACGAGGTCGACGAGTTCGTGCGCACCCGCCTCCTCCCGGAGCATCAGAGCATCGCCCGCGCTCTGCGTGATCTCATGAGCGAGACCGCACCGGGCGCATCCGAGGTGATCAGCCGCGGATCCCCCGCGTGGAAGGGCGACAAGATCCTGGCGATCATCAGCCACAGCAAGACCCACCTCACCCTCGCCTTCGCCCGCGGCGCCGAATTCGACGACGCCCACGGCCTGCTGGACGGCGTGGGAAAGACCACGAGACACATCAAGATCCGCAAGCTGGACGACCTCGACCGCGAAGCGGTGCGCGACTACATCCGTCAGGCCGTGGCCCTCGACCAGGCGGCCGTCACCCCATAACGGGGAACATCCCAGCCGGCAGAGGAGCCCCGCGCCTTGAAGGGCGTCAGAAAGCCGCCGCCCGTGCAGGCCGGCCCTCGCCGAGGAGCCCGGCCGGAGGGTTGGCGGGGCCGGCGGCGATGGCCGCCGTACCGGCCTGCCGGGGTGGAACGGCATGCGGCCTCCGGCCAGGATCGCGGGCACCGCGCGCCGTGGAAAGGTCCGGCGTCGATCCGGTAACCGTCCTGAAATATTCACCTCCGCCGCCCCTGGCCGTGTGTACCGCGCCGCCGTCCCACCAGGTAGAGCGCCCCGCCAGGCGATGATCTCGGCGGCGCCGGATGGCCGCGGTTGACGCGAAATAGCCCCTCGGTTGTACTTCGCGACACCGTATCCATGCATTCGGCCAATGGAGAGAGGGCGTACGAGCAGGCACCGTGTTAGCGCTAACAGCCGGGGGTTCCGGCTCGATCGCGAGCCTCTTGGGAACGGGCCGCCGGAGATCCCCTTGCGGCGATCGCCAAGGCCCGCCCGCGCCCTCCCGGCCGCCGCGTGCGGCCGCGTCACCGATGACCGCAGATCCACAAGGAGATCGCCGTGCGCCGATCCGCCCGCGCATCCACGCGCACCGGCATGGACCCGTCCGCCAGTGGCGGCCACGGCACCCTGCCGTGGCGGCCCGGCCCGCTGACACGGACCCACTCCACCCGCTGAGCCACGGACACGGGCCACCGGGCCCTCCGGGCGCGCGGCCGTCGGCATGCCCCCGCTTCCCCTTCTCACCCCAGGTCACACAGAAGGAAATCCCATGTCACAGAACACCACGTCATTCCCCCCGGGCCGCCCGGCCCCGCGTCGCCTGCGCCGGTTGTCGGCTGTGGCGGCCGCCGCCGTCCTGGGGGCGGGCGTCACCCTGACACTCCAGACCGCCGCGTCAGGCGCGGCCGGCACGCTCGGCGCGGCCGCGGCGCAGTCGGGCCGGTACTTCGGCGCCGCGATCGCGGCAGGGCACATGAGCGACTCGACCTACGTGGCGACCTGGGACCGGGAGTTCAACGCGGTCACCGCCGAGAACGAGATGAAGTGGACCTCCACCGAGAACACCCGCGGCCAGTTCACCTTCGGCTCGGCCGACCAGATCGTCAACCACGCCGTGAGCAAGGG